>NZ_JACUUE010000319.1 GCF_014859475.1 Rhodoferax sp. | reverse complement strand
CGAAGCCGGGTGGGTTCTTGGGAGAGTTCTGATCAGCGGCCGTAAGCCGACTCGCCGTGTGACGTGATGTCGAGGCCTTCACGCTCGCTTTCTTCGCTGACACGCAGACCCATCACCATGTCGGCAATCTTGTAGGCGATGAAGGCCACCACCCCAGACCAGACGATGGTGATGAGCACGCCTTCGGCCTGCACCAGCAGCTGGCTGCCGATGGCGAAGTCTGCGTCGCCCGTGCCACCCAGGCCAGGGGCTGCAAACACGCCGGTCAGCAGCGCGCCGGTGATGCCGCCGACACCGTGCACACCAAACACGTCGAGCGAGTCGTCAGCGCCGAGCATTTTCTTCAGGCCGGTCACGCCCCACAGGCACAGGAAGCCGGCCACCAGGCCGATCACGATGGCGCCCATCGGGCCGACCACACCGCAAGCGGGGGTGATGCCAACCAGGCCAGCCACGGCGCCGGAGGCCGCGCCCAGCATGGAGGCCTTGCCTTTGGTCAGCGCCTCACCCACGCACCAGGCCAAAATGGCCGCGGCGGTGGCGATGATGGTGTTGATGAATGCCAGGGTGGCACCGCCACTGGATTCGAGGTTGGAGCCGGCGTTAAAGCCGAACCAGCCCACCCACAGCATGCTGGCGCCCAGCATGGTCATGGTGAGGTTGTGCGGTGCCATGGATTCCTTGCCGTAGCCAATGCGCTTGCCCACCAGGTAGGCACCGACCAGACCGGCCATGGCGGCGTTGATGTGCACCACGGTGCCGCCAGCAAAGTCGAGCGCACCCTTGTCGAGCAAATAGCCGCCAGCACCCCACACCATGTGGGCAATCGGCAGGTAGCTGAAGGTGAACCAGATCACCGAGAACAGCAGCACGGCGCTGAACTTCATACGCTCGGCAAACGATCCCACAATCAGGGCGCAGGTCAGGCCGGCAAAGGTCAGCTGGAACGCGACAAAGATCAGCTCGGGAATTTTCACGCCGTCGCTGAAGGTGTCGGCCATCGAGTCGGTGGTGATGCCCGCCAGGAACATCTTGCTGCCGTCGGCGATGATCAGTCCTTCGCCACCAAAGGCAAAGCTGTAGCCGTAGATGACCCACAGCACGCCGATCAGCGAGAACACCACCATCACCTGCATCAGCACCGACAGCATGTTTTTGCTGCGCACCAGGCCGCCGTAAAACAGCGCCAGGCCGGGCACCATCAGCATGACCAGCATGGTGGAGACCATCATCCAGGCGGTGTCGCCCTTGTCGATGGTGGGGGCGGGGTCGGCTGCGGCCGGGGCTGCTTCAGGCGCAGCCGCTGCTTCAGTTGCCGCTGCGACGGCAGGCGCTGCGTCTGGCGCTGGGGTGGTTTGTGCCATGGCAACGCCGCCAATCAGCAGACTCAAACCCAGGGTGAGGGAGACAAATAGTTTTTTCATGATGGTGATCTCATAGAAATTGAATCAGTTGAGTGCAGAGCTGGCGCGCTCACAATGCCTCCACGCCGGTTTCACCGGTGCGAATGCGGATGACCTGTTCGATGGGTGTGACAAAAATCTTGCCGTCGCCGATCTTGCCGGTGCGCGCGGCGCCTTCGATGGTCTCGATCACGCGCTCCAGCAGATCGTCGGCCACGGCCGCTTCCACTTTGACTTTGGGCAAAAAGTCCACCACGTATTCCGCGCCGCGGTAGAGCTCGGTGTGGCCTTTTTGACGACCGAAGCCCTTGACTTCGGTCACGGTGATGCCCTGCACGCCGATGCCTGAGAGCGCTTCGCGCACCTCGTCGAGCTTGAAGGGTTTGATGATGGCGGTAACAAGTTTCATGCAGACTCCTTGGATAGGTAAACGTGATGGATGTCGGATGACCGAGGCTTGTCAAGCAGGGTTCATGCCAG
>NZ_JACUUE010000079.1 GCF_014859475.1 Rhodoferax sp. | reverse complement strand
TTTGACCATGCCAATCACATCAGAGCCACGTTGCCGCGCTGCTTTCAAGACCCAGGCGGTGCTGCTGGGCGCTATATTGCTGAGCGAAATCTACATCGAAGCGCGCCGCCCCGCATAGCGTCGCGAGCCCACCGGTACTGCACACAGACCATGAACAGAGCACCCGTCACTGCGAGCCCCCCGAATCGGGCCCGGTACCGCACACGGACCTTGAACAGAGACTTCGTCACTGCGAGCGTAGCGCGGCAGTCCATGCAGTCCGGGGACATGGATTGCTTCACTGCGTTCGCAATGACGGGGCTGGTGTTCGCAATGACGGGGCTGGTTCGCAATGACGATGTTCTTACGCGTTTAAGATATTTTGTATGGATAATCGAATAAATACCGATTATCCATGCACAAATAAGTTTTTATGAACCTCGACCAACAAGTCCGCGCGTTTGGTAGCGTGCCGTTCAGCCACGGTTCGCTGTTGCCGCTGTTGCACGATTACAAGCGCCCCAACGACAAGATTGCCCGCTGGCTGGCCGACGGGCAGTTGGTACAGTTGCGCCGGGGTTTGTATGTGCTGGGCAACGGCTGGCGCACGGCACCGGTCTCTTTGCCCTTGCTGGCCAATGTGCTGATGGGGCCGTCTTATGTGTCGCTGGAGTTTGCCTTGAGCTGGCATGGACTCATCCCGGAGGGCGTGCGGGAGGTGAGCTCGGTCACGTCACGACGGGGGCGGCTTTTTGATACGCCCCTGGGCCGTTTTTCTTATGCGCATGTGCCGCTTGCGTGGTTTGCGATCGGGGTGCGGATGGAGGCGGGCCCGGATGGCTTGTCGTTCTTGATGGCCAGCCCGGCCAAAGCCGTTTGCGACAAGCTGGTGCTGACCCGCAGGCTCCAGGCGGCCAGCGGCAAAAGTATGCGTGCGTTTTTGTTCGAAGACCTCCGCCTGGAGCCCGAGGCGGTGCGCGGGCTGGACCAAACCGTGATCCGGCAATGCTTGGCAATCGGGCTCAAGCCGCGGCATTTGCTTGCGCTGCAAAAATGCGTGGAGGCGATGCAATGAGCGGTGTGGTGGAACAGATGTTGCAGCAGTACACAGCGGGCACGCAAGAAGATGCCGTCCAGGCCTTGCGCGAGGTGATGCAGGAAATTGCGCTGGCCGGACTGTACCGTGGCGGCTTTTTTGACAAGGCAGCGTTTTATGGCGGAACCTGCTTGCGCATATTCCACGGTCTGCCTCGTTTTTCAGAAGACCTTGATTTTTCACTGCTGCACCCGCAGCCGGATTTTTCTTTCGCGCCTTATTTCAGGAGCCTGAAGCAGGAGTTTGCTGCCTTGGGGTTTGAGGTCGAATTGAATGAAAAGGAGAAGACCGCAAAGACCGGTATCGTTTCTGCCTTCCTGAAAAACAACTCGACCGTGTATGACTTGAAGGTGATGGGCAAAAGAACCATCAAGATCAAGTTCGAGGTGGATACTGATCCACCCTTGCGTTTTTCCACGCAGGAGAACCTGCTGATTCAGCCGTACTCGTTTTACGTCAAGTGTTTTTCATTGCCCGATTTGTTCGCCGGGAAGATGCACGCCCTGTTGTACCGGCAGTGGCAGAACCGGGTGAAGGGGCGTGACTGGTTTGATTTCGAGTGGTATGTCAGAAAAGGTACGCCGCTGAGTCTGCAGCATTTCCTTGAGCGCGCCCGGCAAAGTGGTCACATACAAGCCGACACCCTGGAGCCGGCGCAGTTCAGTGACTTGCTGCGTGAGCGGATTGGGCGCCTCGATGTTGATTCGGCACGCGAGGATGTCGTTCGCTTCATTCGCGAGCCAGACCAGCTCAAAATTTGGTCCCGCGACTATTTTCTTAAGTTAAGTGCCATGGTCCGTTATGCGTGACCGCGCAAAAGTCATGGATTGGTGTATGGCGCGCAGTACGCGCTGGGCATAGGGCTGGTGATGGGGCTGGTCGAAGTGGTCAGGCTGGCCCACCTGGCTGGCACCGCTGTGCGCCATTACGGTCACGGTGCCGGCGCGTTTACTATATTTACGACGTGCCGGGCGGCTCCGAGCGCGGCTCGCACGCGCACAAGCACCTGCACGAATTCATCATCGCCATGTCGGGCAGTTTTGACGTGGTGCCATCATCGCGGTGCATCTGTACGGGCAGCCGGCCTATGCCGATGCCGGTTACCGCAGCGGCGACTTTCCCATTGCCGAGCAACTGCACCGCGAGGTCTTGAGCCTGCCCATGTACCCTCAGCTCAGTCAGCACGCATTGACCCACATCATGGCGGCTGTCATGGCACACCAAGCTGCCGCCTGAAACAAGTTGCCCGGCAGAAAAAGGCAAAATAGCACTTTCGCAACTTTCTTTGGAAGCCAACATGAATGACCTACTTCAAGCCCATGAGACTGATCTGGTACCCGCAAGCGGTCTGCCACTGACGCCGCCACGCCAAGGCCGCCACGGCGCGCAACGCCTGTTGCGTGCCGCGACCGCATTGGCGCTGGCAGGCTTGGTGGCGCTCATGGCCGGTTGCGCCACTGAGGTGGCGAAAGACGAAAAACGCCTGGTCTGGCCCGAACCACCTGAAATAGCCCGCATCGAGTTCATCCGGACGCTCAAGAGTGACAAAGACGCGGGCGTTGACAGCAGCGTCGGCCAGGGCATGCTCAACTTTCTGGCAGGCGAAACTTCTTCCGTAAACAACATTGTCGACCCCATGGGGCTGGCCGTGTCTGAAGACGGCAAGCGTCTTTATGTCGCCGATTACACCCAATTGGCGGTATTCGGCTTTGACTTCGAGAAAAAAAGCTTTCTGAAAATTGGCGGCCCGAGCGCCCCGCTGGGTGGGCCGATGGGCGTTGCGCTGGACGGCGCAGGCAACATTTACGTGGCCGAGAGCTTCAAAAAGGGCGTCGGCGTATTCGACCCCACGGGCAAGCCCCTGAACTTCATTACCGACCCCACCATGAACCGGCCTGTCGGGTTGGCCATCGACATCCCGCGCGGCAAACTTTATGTGGTTGACAGCGGTCGGGTCGATACCGAAGAGCACAGGATCAAGATTTTTGATTTGCAGGGCAAACTGCTGGGCAAAATCGGCAACCAGATTGGCGACGTCGAGGGTTCTTTCCTGTTTCCCACCTTCATCAGCGTGGATGCCAAAGGCAATGTGTACGTGGCCGACACGCTCAATTCGCGCGTGCAGATGTTCGACCCTGACGGCAAGTTTGTCCAGATCTTTGGCAAACGCGGCACGGCCCCCGGCCAATTTGACAAACCCAAGGGGGTTGCCACCGACACCTTTGGCAATGTTTACGTGGCCGATGCTGCCTGGAGCAATGTCCAGATATTTAACCCCAAGGGCCAGATACTGATGTTCTTTGCTGGCCGAGGCACCTACCCTGGGCTCATGCAAAACCCCACGGCCATGACCATCGACCGGCAAAACCGCATTTATGTCTCTGATGGGATCAACCAGCGGGTCAATGTGTACCAACTCGTCAACACCAAGGCCGAAGACAACCAGGCCACCGAACCCGCCAAATAAACCATTGGCATACACCTGCCGCCGGGGCGCTGACTTTGTTGTCAGCGCCCCTTTTCTTGAGGTTACAAAAAGGTGACATTGGGCAAGATTTTTGCTGAAGCAGGTTACCAAAACGAAACCATTTTGCCTCCAGTGGCATGCCTTGCCCGTCTTTTTGCGGCAGTTCCCCAGTGGCAGCAGCAGTTGGCCCGCTATTTGCTTGTATGTTCACGTCCGGGGTTGTACCAGGACAGTTAATTCAAACCTAGGAGTATTCAGTCATGAAAGTTTTAAAGAGTGTCCTGGCTGTCAGCTTGGCGCTGGCAACCTGCGGAGCCGCCATTGCCTCGGATGGTGGCGCTGGCATGATCAACGGCCGTCACGATTTCGTCAACCGCAGCAATTTCTTGGGGGCACAAGCAGGCGGCCCAGGCGTAACAGTCGGTCTGTGCACTTACTGCCACACGCCGCACAGCGCAGTCACAACGGCCCTGTTGTGGAACAGGCGCGCAGTAGCCACAACCTACACTTGGGATGAAGCCAAGACCAGTGCCGGCACGCCCTATGCCGAAATTGAGGGCGTAACCAACAAAGGCCCATCGGTCAAGTGCCTGGCTTGCCACGACGCGTCAGTCGCTATTGGTGACGTCGCCTGGTACAAGGGAAAAGATAACGTTGTCTATAACAGCTTCAAAGTCGGTGACCAACCCACTGATTACGATGGCGTCACCTTTGCCGAGACTGCTGCAAGGCCGCAATTCGTGATCGGCTCGGGTGGCGCTCTTGGTATGAAGGGCAATCACCCCGTCGCTATGCCATACCCCGACCAGCCAGACGCTAGTTACGGCGGTGTTACCAGCCAAGCAGTTGTTGCTGATTACAGGGCTCCCGCCGATGCTCACCAAGTGAGCCCGACCACGGTCGGCGGCGGTAAAGAAGGCGGAACTGGTAAATACAGGGTCATTGCCGGTGCTGAGAATTCGTATGTCAAGCTATACCAGCAGGTTGGCACGAATGCCCCGGTGGCTGGTGTTGCAGCCGGTAACACCGGTATTGAGTGCTCGTCATGCCATGACCCGCACAACAAGCAAACTGTGGACGACTGGATGTTGCGCGGCAAGGCGCAAGGCTCGTCAGTGGCAGATGGTTATATCTGCGTGCAATGCCACAGCAAGGGTGATGCAGTTTCCGGTACCGTAGGTACCCCAGCACTGTAGGCAACCCCTGAGCACTGCTTCAGGCGTTTTTTGATCGTTACCATGAGGGGCGCTGACTTGCGGGTCAGCGCCCTTTTTCATTGCACTGCGGAACCATTTGCAGATGCTTCTTGTCTGATGCCTTTTTAGTTACAAGTCTTAGCTGCCATGGCTTATTCTGAACCACTCGCCTGGGCTGCCCGGTCACGCCTTTTTTGGTGCCGTGCAGTGCAGGTGGCCCTGCTGCTGCCGCTGTTGGCGGCCTGCAGCAGCTCCTCGCCCTTGATGGCGATGCTGTTCGACATACCGCCGCCGGAACAGGCGCAGTCGTCGGAGCCACCACCGCGCCAAGCCCGGCGCCGCCTGCCACCGCCGCCACCTGAATTTGTTGTGCCCAAGGCCATACTGGAAAAATACGAGGCCATTGCCAAAGCGGGGCCGCCACCCGACTGGCCAAAAATTTTTGAGCAATTGCCCAAAGACGACGAGGACAACATCGACTGGGCGGCTGCGCTCGAGAGCAAGCTTATTGCGCCCAGAGGCGTCATCAATGACAAGGACAAGGATATTGGCAAGACCATGGATGACGACATCGAGCTCGCCACTTCGGGTAAACCCAATCGGATGGTGATTTTTTCGCACAAGGTGCACACCCAGTGGCTCACTTGCACCAATTGCCACAGCAAGATATTCAAACGCGAGGCTGGCACCGCCAAGATCACCATGGACGCCATCGACGACGGCCAGTACTGTGGTGTCTGCCACGACAAGGTGGCGCTGGCCCAGCCTTCGGGCTGCAAGGGTTGCCACAAGCCCATCAAGAAATCATGAAACGCACCCTCAGCTCATTCATCGCGCTGGCATGGCTGCTTGGCGGCGCCTTGGCCATGGCCACCGAGCCGATGCTTGGCGACTTGCGGTTTGAACGCAAAACCACGGGCGACGAAGACTTTCCGCCGGCCATCTTTTCGCACTGGAAGCACCGCGTCAAGTTCAAGTGCTATGTCTGTCACAACAAGACGATGGGTTTTGAGATGAAATTGGGCAGTGCAGCCATCACCATGTCGCTGATTGATCAGGGCAAATACTGTGGTGCCTGTCATAATGGCACGCCCGGCTTGGCCTTTGGCGTAAGCTTTGATTATTGTGCCCGATGTCATAAAAAATGAGGCTATTGCCTGGCTCGCCAGTCCTATTCACACTGATCCTGATCTTTGCTGCGCTGCACACCTCTGCATCGGCGGCGCTGAATTGGCAAGTTGGGCGCGGTAGCTGGAAAGGGGGCCTCGGGCTGCGCTATCTACAGGCCAACACCACGGCCGAGTCTGACCGGGGCACTGCTTCTGATTCTTCGTCACAGACCCTGTCCGAAAACTTCTATCTCAATGGCAGCAGGCTGTATGTGCTGGACCCGCGCCTGGTCACGATCAACCTTGGCTTGAGTCTCAGCCTTAACCAATTCGATCTCAGCAGCACGTTCGCGAACGACAGCGTTGCAGAAAGCGGCAATTCAAACAAGTGGCTTGGTTACAAGTTCGAGGCCGACTTTCTGAAGGAAAAACCCTACAGAGCCAGGTTTTACGCCAACCGTCAGCAAATCGAAACACAGCAGTCCTTTGGCGCGCGCAGCACAGGGGTCACTGACAATTTGGGTCTCCAACTGGTGCTCACCGACAAAAGCGTGCTGACAGATTGGGGCTTTCGGTGGTTCAGCGCCTCATTGGGGTTGGCCCAGAGCAAGCGTTCGTCAACCACCAGCTTTCTGGACTTTAGTTCACAAGACGAAAGCTCGCAACGCACGCTGAACTTCGCGGCCAGCAAGGGCTTTATCAACGCAGACTTGGCGTTTAATTATTCTCTTGCAGAAAGCGAAACTGCGCTGCAGCGGCAGAGCAACCCGCGCAGCCAGACGGCCACGCTGAATTACAGCGTTGACTTTGGCCCGGGACTCAACCGCCAGTTTAATTCCGGCGTGGTCTATCGCACCACAAGCGGCGGGTTACCCAACAACAGGCTGGAAGCCGATGCCAAGCTGCACATTGACCATTACCGAAACTTGTCAAGCGAATACACCTACGAGTTCAATCGGCTGGACCGGGACGACGATGGCGATGCAACAGGCTTTGTCAGCAGTGAGCACATTGGCACGGCTTCGCTGTCGCATCAGTTGTACCAGAACCTCAACAGCTCGGTGAGCCTGAACGTCAATCAGGGTTCTGCGCCCAATGGTTCCTGGTCTTCTTACGGTGGCGCGGTGGCCCAAGGTTATTCTCATGGCCTGCCCGGCGGGGGGCGTTTGGGCCTGAGCTGGTCGGGTAGCTACAGTCACGTCACGAACGCGCTGCGCAGCGGCAGCATCGACATCATTGGCGAAGCGCATATTGCACCCCCCATGGCTGCCCCAGGTTTTTTGCTGGCAAATTCTTTTGTCATTCGCAACAGCATTGTGGTGTTCAATCTGCGCGATGGCTTGCCTGGAAAACTGATGACTGAGGGTCAAGAATACAGAATTGTGGAGGAAGGCGACCGCGTCCGCATTGAACCCATTTACGGGGCGGGTGCCATTGCCGGGTCAACCACCGAGCCGATTTTGCCGGGCGACCCGCTCGAGGTGAGTTATAGCTACCAGGTTGATGCCGACGCGACTTACCAAACCCTCGACACGGGTTATGGTGCCACGGTCGATTATGGTTGGTTCGGGGCCTCATACCAGCATCAGCAATCAGAATTCGAGCCACTGGCCGGGGAAGTCCAATTTGTGCGCGATACCCGCACTGACACGACCAGCGTTTGGCTTAATTTTCGAGGTGTCTGGCTTGGCGTCAACACATCTGCCAACGCCAGGCACACGCACCGCGAAGCCATCGAGTCTCGGGGCCCGCGGCAGGAGGACACCACCAGGTTGAGGCTGCAGGGCAGTAGCCGGGTGCGCCAAATGGACCTGACGGGCTCGGCAAATTTCGAGAGGTACCGCGCCACGCTGCAGGACTACGATTCACGCAACTTGAGTGCCAACCTGTCATGGCGTCCAATGGCCAGGAGTTACAACAGTTACAACTGGCGCCTCGGGCTCAGTGCCAACGCCAGTGACATTTATTTTCCAAGGACGGCGCGCCAGAGCGGGACGCGCGAATTGCGTGGCGCCCTTGACTGGCGCACCCCCACTGGCTGGCAGAATCGTGCCTTTGCGGCGCTGAAAACCCGAAGCGATGACACAAGAACCAGCCAGACAGCCGCAGAACTTGGCGCAAATACGAGCAAGCGCTATGGCAAAATCATCATGAATGCAAATGTATCGCTCGTGCAGGTGCAAAGCGGGGGCACCACGATCAACAGTCAGCACTTTCAAATTAATGTCCTGAGAGAATTCTATTGATCAAGCTGCTGAAAAACTGGCTCCTGGTACTGCTGCTGCTGGCTGGCGGCTGCAGCACGCCTGTGCCCACGCCGCCCATTGACCCCGCCAGCCTGGCCGCGCTGGTCTGGCCCAAGGCACCTGAGCAAGCCCGCATCCGCTACCTGCAAAGTGTGGCCGGTGCGCAGGACTGGGGCATTGAGCGCACCTGGCTGCAGCGCCTGGGTGACGCCTTGATGGGTACCAGCGCACAGCAGTTTGTGCGGCCATCGGCCGTGGCCGAGGCGGCTGGCGTGCTGTATGTGGCCGACCCCGGCGCGCAGTCGCTGTGGATTCTGGACCGGCCGAACAAGCGCGTAACCCAACTGAAAGAAATTGGCGGCGCGGCGCTGGTGTCGCCGGTGGCACTGGCGCTGCGGGCTGACGGCGCCGTGTTTGTGGCCGACACGGCACTGGCCAAGGTGTTTTTGCTGGGCCGCGACGGCACGCTGTTGCGCGAGTTTGCCACGCAGGGGTTGGAGCGCCCGGCAGCGCTGGCCTGGAGCGAGGCCGCGCGGCGGCTGTATGTGCTCGACAGCAAGCGCCACCGCATTACGGTGTTTGACGGCAATGGTGCCCTGCTGCGTCACATGGGCGAGAGCGGGCGCGGGCCTGGCCAGTTCAATCACCCCACGCACATGGCATTGGCTGCCGATGGCACGCTGCTTGTTACCGACGCGCTTAACTTTCGCATTCAGGCGCTCAGCCAGCGTGGCGATTTCTTGTGGAAGTTCGGTCATCAGGGCAACGGCAGCGGCGACTTTGCTGCGCCCAAGGGCGTGGCAGTGGACGCTAACGGACACTATTATGTGGTCGATGCGCTCTTTGATGTGGTGCAAATTTTTGACCAGAGCGGCCAGTTGCTGCTGGCTTTTGGCGAACGCGGCGAGCAGCCGGGCCAGTTGACGCTGCCGCGTGGCCTGTTTATTTCAGCCGAAGACAAGGTGTATGTGGCCGATGCCTACAACCAGCGCGTGCAGGTGTTCCAGGGCGTGATTGCAACGGCAAAGGAGCCAACAAAATGACAACACATCGAGACAAAGCCCATCCAGTCATCGTGTGGCCCGTTGCACTGGTGGGACTGTTGCTTGTGGTGCTGCTCTGTTGGGCAACGACCGTTAGTGCCGGCGACGGGCTTGCCAATACCAGGCACAACTTCACGTCAACGGGCCCGGGCAACTTCAAGGTACCAGAAACCGAGACCACAGGGCTTTGCACGTTTTGCCACACGCCGCACAACGCCAACCCGTCGCGGGCGCTGTGGAACCGGGCGCTCTCAGCGGCCAACTACACCTTGTACAGCAGTTCCACGCTCAAGGCCGTGCCGACGCAACCCACCGGCAGCTCGCGCCTGTGCCTGTCTTGCCACGATGGCACGCTGGCCATGGGCACGCTGCTGCGTCCGCCAGGCGGTGTGCAATACACGGTGGGCAAGCTCACCGGCACTGGCGTGCTTGGCACCGACCTGTCCAATGACCACCCCATCTCATTCACCTACGACAGTCAGTTGGCTGCCAATCGCGGTGAGTTGGTGGACCCGCAGGGGGCACCCAAAGAACTGCACCTGGACGTGGGCGGGCAGGTGCAATGCACCAGTTGCCATGATGCGCATATCGATCGCGCCAAGTTCATGCGCTTTGACCCGATCAAGGGCGCGCTTTGCACCACCTGCCACCAGCCCACAGGTTGGGCCGACACCAGCCACGCCACCTCGGATAAAAAATGGCGCGGCACTGAGGGCACCGACATCAACCCCTGGCCGAGCGGCGGCTACGACACGGTGCAAGACAATGCCTGCATGAGTTGCCATCGAAGCCATGCCGCTGGGCACGGCAAGGGCTTGCTGGCGCAAGTCGGCGAGACAGACAATTGCACCGTGTGCCATAACGGCAAGGTGGCCAATGAAGACTTTAATTTGGCCCTTGAATTTACCAAGCCGTCGAGCCACCCGATCGACACCGACCCCTGGATCCACGAGCCCAAGGAAGACGCCAGTTTGATGCCCCGCCATGTGGCTTGTGTTGACTGCCACAACCCTCACGCGGCCGATGCCGGCACCGCTACCGTGCCCAACGTCAGCGGGCCGTTAAAAGGTGTGCGCGGCATCAATCAGGCTGGCAGCCCGGTGGCGGTGGCTACTTTTCAGCAAGAAGTTTGCTACAAGTGCCACGGCGAAGGCCTGAGCCAAGCCACCACCCCGCGGATCGTTCGCCAGGACAATCAGCGCAATGTGCGGCTGGAGTTCGACCCGGCCAACGCGTCTTACCATCCGGTGGCGGCGGCGGGCAAAAACTTGACCATCCCCGATGAGAGCTTTGTCACAGGCCTGGGGCTGACGTATCTGAGCCGCATTGGCTGCGGCAGTTGCCATAACAACAATGAGTGGACTGCCGGTGGCAACAATCCCGCCGGGCCGCACGGCTCCGTCAATGAGCCGCTACTGGAGCGCAAGTACAACGCCGGTGGTGGGCTGATCTTGGAGTCGGCCGATGAATTTGCGATGTGCTACAAATGCCACGATCGCAACGTGCTGCTGGACCCGAACACCAGAAGATTTCCGCATTCGATTCACTTGGACCCCACCAAAACGGCCCAGGCGTCCTGCGCGGTGTGCCACGATGCGCATGGATCACAATCGAATCAACGGCTGATCAACTTCATGCTGTTCGATGCCAACGGCGCCAAGGTGGTGGAGCCTGATCCGAACGGTAGACTTAGCTTTACCAAGACGATACAAGGTGGCAATTGCCAGCTGGCCTGCCACGGCATGGTTCACAAGCAGGGTGTCAACAAGTATCCGTAGGCGCAATGGATCGCCACGCTTCGCTTGCTGTGAACAGCCCCGTCATTGCGAACGCAGTGACGCAATCCATGACTGCAGAAGTCATGCGTTGCACCATGTGCGCCACATGCTACGGTAAGCGGCTTCGAGCTGCCGGGTGATGGCGGCGCTCTGGCATTCGGGCGCGTTCATGCGCGCGCGCAGCGATTGGCGCACCGCATCGAGCGCGGGCAGGTCGTTGGCGAACTTGATGGCGCAGTGCAGGTAGTCGTCTTCGCTTTGACAGACAAATTCGCTCAGGCCCACCCGCGACAGGTGCGCCGCACACAGGCGCGCCACAGGCTGCTCGCCGGCCA
>NZ_JACUUE010000318.1 GCF_014859475.1 Rhodoferax sp. | reverse complement strand
TGTTCATGGAAAGCGTAGCGCGGCAGTCCATGCCGTCAGGAAGTCATGGATTGCCGCGCTTCGCTCGCAATGACAGCCTTCTATTCACATGCTGTCTTGATCATGCCATGGCCGCCGCCGCAATCACCTGCGCCACGGCGGCGGTGAGCTTCTTGGCGTAGGGCACATGCAAAAATTCATTGGGGCCGTGGGCGTTGCTCTTGGGGCCGAGCACGCCGCAGACCATCATCTGCGCCTTGGGGAAACCGGTGGACAGCATGTTCATGAGTGGAATGGTGCCGCCCTGGCCAATGTAGCCGCAGGGTGCGCCAAAGTAGTCTTGTGAGGCGCGTTGCAGGGCCTGCTCAAACCACGACGCGGTGCTGGGCGCGTTCCAGCCGGTGGCACCAGCGCCGCCTTCAAACGTGACCTTGGCCTGGTACGGCGCGTTGTCTTCGAGCAGGGTCTTGAGCTCGGCCACGGCGCTGGCCGCGTCAATCAGCGGCGGCAGCCGCAAGGACAGCTTGAAGGCGGTGTAGGGGCGCAGCACGTTGCCGGCGTTCTTGAGTTCGGGCAGGCCGTCGGCGCCGGTCACGCTCAAGGTGGGTGTCCAGGTGCGTGCCAGCAAGGCTTGCAGCGGGTCGCTGGTGGTGGGCAGCATGGTCTGGCTGCTGCCGCCGCAGTCGGCGTGCGCCCAAGGGAAGCGCTTGTAGAGTTCTTCGCCCAGAATGGCCGCCGTGGCCTTGGCCTGCGCCAGCCGGTCTGCGGGCACTTCACAATGAAAGCTGGCGGGCAGCAAACGGCCGCTGACGCTGTCTTCGAGCCGGTCGAGCAGATGGCGCAAGATGCGAAAGCTCGACGGCACCAGGCCGCTGGCGTCACCCGAATGCACACCCTCGGTGAGCACCTCAACTTTCAGCGTGCCGCTGGCCATGCCGCGCAGGCTGTTGGTGAGCCACAGTTGGTCGTAATTGCCAGCGCCCGAGTCCAGGCAGATCACCAGACCCACATCGCCCAAGCGCGTGCGCAGCGCATCGATGTAGGGCAGCAGGTCATACGAACCGCTTTCTTCGCAGGTTTCCACCAGTCCGACGATGCGCGGGTGCGCGGTCTGCTGGGTTTTGAGCGCCTGGATGGCGGTGATGGCGGCGTAAATGGCGTAACCGTCATCGGCACCGCCGCGGCCATACAGCTTGCCGTCTTCATACTTGGGGCTCCACGGCCCCAAGTCAGCGCGCCAACCGGTGAATTCGGGCTGTTTGTCCAGGTGGCCGTACATCAGCACGGTCTGGTTTGAGACCGCCTGGTTGCTGTTGCCTGTGCAGGCGGGCACGTCAAAAAACAGCACCGGCGTGCGCCCGGGCAAGCGAATGATCTCCAGCGTCAGGCCCGCCACTTTTTGCGCCTGCACCCACTCAAAGGCGTTTTGCACCACCTTCTCGATCAGGCCATGCTGCGCCCAGTCGGCGTCAAACATGGGCGACTTGGCCGGAATGGTGATGTAGTGGGTGAGCTGCTTGACCAGGTCAGCGTCCCAGGCCTGGCTGACCTGGCTCAAAGCCTGAGCCGTGTTGAGAACCGAGGGGGCGATGCGTGCGTTCATTAAAGAGTCCTTGCGAGCCAGCCGTATCCGGCCCGATACCGCACACGGACCTTGAACAGAGACTTCGTCACTGCGAGCCTCCCGTATCGGCCCGATACCGCACACGGGCCTTGAACAGAGACTTCGTCATCGCGAGCGAAGCGTGGCGATCCATGACTTCCGGGGGCATGGATTGCGTCACTTCGTTCGCAATGACGGGGCTGTTCATGGAAAGCTTAGCCCGGCAGTCCAGGCAGTTTTGAATTCATGGATTGCTTCACTTCGTTCGCAATGACGGGGCTGGGGTTCGCAATGACGGCTACTGTCGCAAT
>NZ_JACUUE010000078.1 GCF_014859475.1 Rhodoferax sp. | reverse complement strand
TGCACGACACCGTGGGCATCGACCTGGTGGCCATGAGCGTCAACGACGTGCTGGTGCAAGGCGCAGAACCCTTGTTTTTCCTCGACTACTTTGCCTGCGGCAAGCTCGATGTCGATACCGCCGCCGCGGTGGTGGGCGGCATTGCCAAAGGCTGCGAGCTGTCTGGCTGCGCGCTGATCGGCGGCGAAACCGCTGAAATGCCCGGCATGTACCCGGCCGGTGAATACGACCTGGCCGGTTTTGCCGTCGGCGCGGTTGAAAAATCAAAAATCCTCACCGGCGCAACTGTGAAGCCCGGCGACGTGGTGCTGGGCCTGGCCTCCAGCGGCGTGCATTCCAACGGCTTCAGCCTGGTTCGCAAATGCATCGAGCGCGCGGAAAATGCTGGCACCGTGCCCGCCACGCTTGACGGCAAACCCTTCAAGCAGGCGCTCATGGCGCCCACCCGCCTGTACGTCAAGACCGTGCTGGCGGCGCTGGCCGCGCACCCGATCAAGGCGCTGGCCCACATCACCGGTGGCGGCTTGCTGGAAAACATTCCACGCGTGCTGCCTGAGGGCACCGCAGCGCATCTGGTCAAAGGAAGCTGGCCAAAGACCGAGCTGTTCGCCTGGCTGCAAGCCACCGCCGGCATCGACGACATCGAAATGAACCGCACCTTCAACAACGGCATTGGCATGGTGGTGGTGATTGACGCCGCCAACGCGCAAGCCTGTGCCGCCACGCTGCGCGCTGCCGGTGAAACCGTTTATGAAATCGGCGTGATTGCCGAGCGCGGCGACAGCGCCGCCGTGCTGGTGCGCTGATTTTGTGGGGCGGACTTCAGTCCGCCATGGTCGACTGAAGTCGACCCCACAGTAAAAATCTTATGCCATCAACACCCCAGCCCTTGCGCAAGCTGCCCGCCAGCATCTGGGCGCTGGGCTTTGTCAGCTTGCTGATGGATGTGTCGAGCGAACTCATTCACAGCCTGCTGCCGGTGTTCATGGTCACCACGCTGGGCATCAGCGTCTTGGTGGTCGGGCTCATCGAAGGTGCTGCCGAAGCCACGGCGCTCATCGTCAAGGTGTTTTCCGGCGCCTTGAGCGACTACTGGGGCAAGCGCAAGCCGCTCGCCGTGCTGGGCTACGGCCTGGGTGCCTTAAGCAAGCCGCTGTTTGCGCTGGCCACGTCCAGCGGCTGGATCATCACCGCACGGCTGGCGGATCGGGTCGGCAAAGGCATTCGTGGTGCGCCGCGTGATGCGCTGGTAGCCGACATCGCGCCGCCCGAACTGCGCGGCGCCGCTTTTGGCCTGCGCCAGTCGCTCGACACCGTGGGCGCTTTTTTGGGGCCGATGCTGGCCATCGGCTTCATGCTGCTCTGGCAGGACGACTTTCGTGCCGTGTTCTGGGTGGCCAGCGTGCCGGCTGTGCTGTGCGTGGCGCTGCTGGTTTGGGGCGTGCGGGAGCCCGACCGGCCGCTCACCCACAAGCGTATCAACCCGATCAGCCGCGCCAACCTGGCCCGCTTGAGCACGGCCTATTGGTGGGTAGTTGGCGTGGGTGCGGTGTTCACGCTGGCACGCTTCAGCGAAGCCTTTCTGGTGCTGCGCGCGCAGCAAGGCGGCTTGGCGCTGGCCTGGACACCGGTGGTGCTGATCGGCATGAACATCGTCTATGCCGCCTGCGCCTATCCGTTTGGCAAACTGGCCGACAAGATGCGCCACACTGCACTGCTGGGCTGGGGCCTGCTGCTGTTGATCGCCGCCGACTCTCTATTGGCCAGCAGCAACAGCGGCTGGGTGTTCTGGCTGGGCGTGGCGCTGTGGGGCTTGCACATGGCCATGACACAAGGCCTGCTGGCCGCCATGGTGGCCGACACCGCACCCGCCGATTTGCGCGGCACCGCCTACGGCTTTTTCAACCTGCTCAGCGGCGTGGCGCTGCTGGTGGCCAGCGGGCTGGCGGGCTGGCTGTGGCAATTTTTCGGGGCCTCGTTCACTTTCATGGCGGGCATTGGCTTTGCCACCCTGGCGCTGGGCTTGCTGGCGCTGCAGCCGCGCGGGTCGGTACACCCATAAGCAAAGTTCCAGTCATGCCGGGAACTGCCTGGCCACATGCACCACCGCTCGCACAATGAGCGTGCAATCGCGCTCATTCTGGTCGAAATAAACAATGTAGTTTTCATGCGCCACCAGCTCATGAGCGCCAACCACCCGGCTGCTGATTCGACGTGGGAAATTGGGGTCGGTGAGCCGGTCAACTTGCTCGTCAATCAGCAACCACAGGTCGATGGCAGCTGCCGCGTTGTCCCGTGCGATCCAGGCCTCAATGGCATCCAGGTCTTCAAGATATTCCGGGCGACGAACAACTCGCCACGATTTGCAGCTCATTAAGTCTTGCCGGCTAAAAGCGCCTGGCGTTCGGCCCGCTTGGCCGTGCGAACGGTTTCCCATTCGCCTTCAGTCATTGCGGGACGTGGGTCAAGACGGCTGGCATCCACCTTGGCGCGGACCCACCGGTCATATTCGGCAGCACGCGTCAAGGCTTGCGCCCGATCCGGACGACTGCGGCGCGCCAGCTTTGCCTGCTCGGGCTGCCATTGCTCCAGTCGATCCAGCACGATACGACGCACGCCCAGTTTGTGCAGTAACTTGAGGGCACTGTCCACCGTGCCAAACAGCCTGAGTTCCGACTTGCGTGTCTGAACCAGCATGGCAGCACCTGACAAGGTAAGAAATTTCACGGCAAATCGTGATCCTGAAGGCTCAATTTCAACCGACTGCACCGCACCGTGTTCAAACGCAACCTGGAACTCTGATTGGGAAAGTGTTTGCATGGCTGTTCAAATAACATTAAATGTCAGTAGTTTATACGTTGCGTGTTCAACGAACATCAATTTTGACTTGATTTGCCCAAGGTCAACCCAATATGTCACACCATTCAAGTCTTAGACAAAGGGAGTCCCCATGCACCCAGTCCGCCCACCCGCTGTCGCCGGGGCCTTTTACCCAGGGGACAGCCAGACCCTGTCGCACGACGTGCTGGCCATGCTGGCTGCGGCTAAACCATGCGCTGCCAATTCGGCCACTGGGCCCGCCAAGCCGCCCAAAGCCCTGATCGTGCCCCACGCGGGCTACATCTACTCCGGCGCCACCGCCGCGCAGGCCTATGCCCGACTCGCAGCGATGCACCAGACCATCCGGCGCGTGGTGTTGCTCGGGCCGGTGCACCGCGTGCCGGTGCGCGGCTTGGCGCTGCCCGGCGCGGACTACTTTGCCACGCCGCTGGGTCAGATCGAGATCGACCAGGATGCGGTGGCGGCCATCCGGGCGCTGCCGCAGGTGGTGGTGAGCCCGGCCGCGCACGCGCAGGAGCATTCGCTGGAGGTGCAATTGCCCTTTTTGCAATTGGCCCTTGATGATTTCAAGCTGCTGCCGCTGGCTGTCGGTGACGCCACCCCTGCCGAGGTGGCCCAGGTGCTGGATGTGCTCTGGGGTGGCGATGAAACATTGATCGTGATCAGTTCCGACCTGTCGCACTTTTTGCCCTACGCCACCGCCCAGGCCGTGGACCGCGAGACGGTGCAAGATATGTTGCAGTTGCACACCGACCTGAACCACCAGCAGGCCTGTGGCGCCACCCCGGTCAACGGCCTGCTGCTGGCTGCCCGGCAGCACCAGCTGCAGCCGCACTTGTTAGCGCTGTGCAATTCGGGCGACACGGCGGGCGACAAGGCTCGCGTGGTGGGTTACGCGGCGCTGGCCTTTGCCCAGGGAGCAAGCCATGCGCACTGACTCTGCAGTCAATCACGAGCCAGCCGAATCAGATTCCATACCGCACACGGACCTTGAACAGAGAGTTCGTCACTGCGAGCGAAGCGCGGCAGTCTATGCAGTCCGGGGAGATGGATTGCTTCACTGCGTTCGCAATGACGGGGTTGCTCATGAAAAGCTTGGCCAATTGCTGTTGCAAACCGCCCGCTGCGCCATCTCGAGCGCATTGGGGCAAGCCGTGGCGCTGCCTGAACCCACCGGCGAGCTTGCCAATGCGCTGCAAGCCCCGGGGGCGAGTTTTGTCACCCTGAACCAGCGCGAAGAGCTGCGCGGCTGCATTGGCTCGCTGCAAGCGCACCGCCCGCTCATCACCGACATCCAGGCCAACGCCGTTGCCGCTGCCCTGCATGATTCGCGTTTTGCCCCGTTGACCTTGGCGGAGCTCGACATCACCACCGTCGAAGTGTCGGTGCTGTCGGCTATGCAGCCCTTGCCGTTTGCTTGCGAAGCCGATGCGCTGGCGCAGCTGCGCCCGGGTGTGGATGGCGTGGTGTTTGAGTGCGGGCGTTACCGCAGCACCTTTTTGCCGCAGGTGTGGGAGCAATTGCCCAACGCCCGGCAATTCATGGCCCACCTCAAGCACAAGGCCGGACTGGCGCCAGATTTTTGGGCGGCAGAGGTTCGTCTGCAACGTTATACGGTGAGCAAATTCAAGGAAGTCGAGGGCGCGTCATGAAAGTGCAAGCATCCAACTACCCCGCGCGCTACTGGCACAAACTGGACGACGGCCGCCTGCAGTGCGACCTGTGTCCGCGCGACTGCAAGCTGCACGAGGGCCAGCGCGGCGCCTGTTTTGTGCGCATGCGCCAGGGCGAACAGATGATTCTGACCACTTACGGGCGCTCATCGGGCTTTTGCATCGACCCGATCGAGAAAAAGCCGCTCAACAACTTTTACCCGGGCACCAGCGTGTTCTCATTTGGCACGGCGGGCTGCAACCTGGCCTGCAAGTTCTGCCAGAACTGGGACATCAGCAAGTCGCACGACATGGACAGCCTGATGGACCAGGCTTCTCCCGAGAAAATAGCCAATGCGGCGCGGGAAAATGGCTGCAAGAGTGTGGCCTTCACCTACAACGATCCGGTGATATTTGCCGAGTACGCCATGGACACGGCCGACGCCTGTCACGCCCTGGGTCTCAAGACGGTGGCGGTGACGGCAGGCTACATCCATGAGCAGCCGCGGCGCGACTTTTTCGCCAAGATCGATGCCGCCAATGTCGATTTGAAAGCCTTCACCGAAGACTTTTATTTCAAGCTCACCAGCGCGCACCTGCAGCCGGTGCTCGACACCCTGCGCTACCTCAAGCACGAAACCAATGTCTGGCTGGAGCTCACCACCCTCTTGATTCCGGGGCGCAACGACTCCGATGAAGAACTCACGGCGATGTGTGGCTGGATCAAAAAAGAACTCGGGGCCGACGTGCCGCTGCACTTCTCGGCCTTCCACCCCGACTACAAAATGGGCGATGTGCCGGCCACGCCGGTGGCCACGCTGGTGCGCGCGCGCAACATCGCCTTGCAGCAGGGCCTGCACTATGTCTATACCGGCAACGTGCACAACGTCCTGGGCGACACCACCTTTTGCCCCAACTGCAAGGCGCCGCTGATCGTGCGCGACTGGTACCAGATCAATGACTACCGGCTCACAGCCAAGGGCCATTGCCCTGACTGCGGTAGCGCGGTGGCCGGGCGCTTTGATGCGAGCTGCGGCCACTTCGGCCGCCAGCGCATCCCGGTCATGTTGGGCTAGGTCTATCCACCGTCATTGCGAGCGAAGCGTGGCAATCCATGCAGTCGGGAAGTCATGGATTGCCACGTCGCTGCGCTCCTCGCAACGACGTTATCTTCTCAGTAGCTGGCCAGCGGCACCAGCGTGGCGTTCTTGAAGGTATAGACCGTGATCGGGGCCTGCTTCATGTTGCCTTTGTCGTCGTAGGCGTAGGTGCCCATGATGCCTTTGTAGCTGCCTTGGTAAATGACAGCGCCCACTTTGTCCACGTCGAGTGAACCGGCGGTCTGGATGGCCTCGCCAATCAACATGGTCTGGTCATAAAACGGCGCGGCATAGACGTCGGCATCCTGGTTGTAACGCTGCTTGTACTTGGCCTTGAAAGCCGGGCCGGCGGCGGTCTTGTCGAGCATTGAGCCGCCTTGCGCGCAGAACACCACGTCGTTGACCGCGTCACCCGCGAGCTTGCCCATTTCGGGGCTGCACAAGGTGTCGCCGCCGAGCAATTTGGCCTTGATGGCGAGCTGCTGCATCTGGCGCGTCATGGGCGCGGCTTGCGGCGCGTAACCGCCAAAGAAAATGGCGTCCGGGTTTTTGCCCTTGAGGGTGGTCAGGATGGCGGTGAAATCAGAGGCCTTGTCGGTGGTGAATTCCTGGCCGACGATGGTCAGCCCCAGGTTCTTGGCTTCCTTGGTGAACTCCTGGGCCACGCCTTGGCCAAATGCCGTGCGGTCGTCGATCACCGCCACAGATTTGAGCTTCATCACATTGGCGACGTAGCGGGCCATGCCGGCGCCAATCTGGCTGTCGCTGGCGATGATCCGAAACAGGTTTTTGTAACCGCCTTGGGTGACTTTGGGGTTGGTGCCCACGGTGGACATCATGGCGCCACCTTCGCTGTAAACGCGCGAGGCCGGCACCGCCACACCCGAACAATACGGGCCCATGACGAACTTGACGCCGCTATCGACAAATTTTTGCGCCACTTGCACACCGGATTTGGGGTCGCATTGGTCATCTTCGGATTGCAGGACAAATTTGAGTGCCTTGCCGCCGACCGAGATCTTTTTGGCGTTGAGGTCGTCAACGGCCAGGCGCACGCCGTTTTCGTTGTCCTTGCCGGCAAAGGCGTTGGAGCCCGACAGCGGGCCGGTCAGGCCGATGACAACGGTTTGTTCCTGTGCATAAGCCTGGCTGGCAAAGGCAAGGGTCAAAGCGCCCATGAGGGGCAAAAGTGTAGAGGTGAGTTTCATAGGGGTTTCCTGAAAAAGTAATAAATGGTTGTCATTGCGCGCTTGCCGTATCGGCCCGATACCGCACACGGACCTTGAACAGAGACTTTGTCACTGCGAGCGTAACGCGGCAGTCCATGCAGTCCGGGGTCTGGATTGCTTCACTGCGTTCGCAATGACGGAGGGCGGGTTCTCGGTAAATTTCGGATGCTTCATGGTGGTCGCTTGAATGTCATCGGTGTCTCCTTTTTTAAAATCAGCCCATGGTCATGAGCTGCGCGTTGCCGCCTGCGGCTGCGGTGTTGGTGCTGATGCTTTGTTCGTGCATCAGGGCACTCAGATCGTAGTGTGCACCATCGGTCAATTGTGCCGAGGTCAGACTTTCAACCCGCACCAGTGCGCCTGGGCGCTGCGCCACTCGGGGCAGCAAGGCCTGCAAGGCATCGCCGTCGCCCTCGAACAGCATGGCGCTCAAGTGCGTGTCCGCAAGCAATTGCCCGGCGCTGGACAGCTGCACAAACGCTTTGACCTCATCGGGCAACTGGTCAAGCAAGCACGCAACGGCGCTACCACCGGGGGGTGTTTCAAGTCGGCACGGGTTGCCACTGGCCAGGGCTGCCGCCAGCTGATGCAAGAGCCCGACAGCCGTTTGCGGCACAGCCCAAACGGCGCCGCGTGGCAGCAACTGGTAGCGGTTCAGTTCGCCCGTGGGGCCGGGCAGCTTGTAGGCCTGGCCGAGCACCGTGGCAGCCAGATAGGCTTCGCAGGCGAGCACACCTTGCGCAGCGTCCAGACTGCTCAAAACACCCTGCGGCTGTATCAGCGTGGGGCCTTGCAAGCGCGTCAGCAGCAGCTGCAAGGCTTGCAGGCCGACCGGCTCGCCCTGCTGGCGTTCGGCCGGGGTCGGCACCAACGCGCGGGCAGCCGGAGAAACCTTGAGCGCTGTCAGCGCGGGGTTGTTGTGCGACTCGCTGGCTTGCAACAAGCGGTAAAGATACAGCGGTCCGCCCGCCTTTGGGCCAGTACCCGACAAGCCCATGCCGCCAAACGGCTGCACGCCCACCACAGCGCCAATCACGTTGCGGTTCACGTAAATGTTGCCCGCCTGCACCTTTTGTGTGACCTGGGCAATGGTTTCGTCGATGCGGCTGTGCACGCCAAAGGTCAGGCCGTAGCCGGTGGCGTTGATGGCATCGAGCACTTTGTCAAGCTTGTCGCGCCGGTAACGCAGCACATGCAACACCGGGCCGAACACCTCGCGCTGCAGGCGCTCGATGCCATCGATTTCAATCAGGGTCGGCAATACAAAATAACCCTGACCGGCGCTCTCGTCGCGCGCCAGGCGCGTGACCGGCTGGCCGTCGGCCTGCATCAGTGCAATGTGCGCTTCAATTTGCGCGCGCGCTTCTTCGTCAATCACCGGGC
Source organism: Rhodoferax sp. (assembly GCF_014859475.1). Taxonomy (GTDB): domain Bacteria; phylum Pseudomonadota; class Gammaproteobacteria; order Burkholderiales; family Burkholderiaceae_C; genus Rhodoferax. Next base: position 3,120 of record NZ_JACUUE010000078.1, on the reverse strand, counting down.
CCACATCGGTGTGCATGCGGTCCGGGTTGCCCATGACCCACTCACGCATGGCCTGCTTGATCATGTCGATCACGCGCTCGGCCACGTCTTCTTGCACGCACAACAGGCGCAAGGCCGAGCAACGCTGGCCCGCCGAGTCGAAGGCCGATGCCAACACGTCGCTCACCACCTGCTCGGCCAGCGCCGACGAGTCAACCACCATGGCATTCTGGCCCCCGGTTTCAGCAATCAACGGGATGCTGCGGCCCTGCAAGCTCAGGCGTTGTGACAGGGTTTGGGCAATCAGGCGCGCCACTTCGGTGGATCCGGTAAACATCACGCCCGCCACCAGCGGGTGCGCCACCAGCGCAGCACCCACCACCTCGCCGGTGCCGGGCACCAGTTGCACCGCATCTTGCGGCACACCGGCTTCGTGCAGAATTTTGACCATTCCCTCGGCCACCAGTGGCGTTTGTTCGGCCGGTTTGGCCAGCACGCAATTGCCGCTGGCCAGCGCCGCGGCCACCTGACCGGCAAAAATCGCCAGCGGGAAGTTCCAAGGGCTGATGCACAGCACAACGCCCAGTGGTCGGTGCGTCTGGTTGTCAAAAGTTGCCTCGACTTGCGCCGCGTAATAGCGCAAAAAGTCCACCGCCTCGCGCACCTCGGAAACGGCGTTGGGCAGCGACTTGCCGGCCTCGCGCACGATCAGGCCCAACAACGTTTGGGTGCGCTGCTCCAGCAGGTCGGCGGCGCGCTTCAAACAGGCGGCGCGCTCTTGCGGCGGCGTCACTTGCCAGATTTGCGTGGCACTGGCTGCACGCCTGGCGGCCAGCGCGACCTCTGCGGGGGTGGCCGGGCGCACCCAACCCACCTGGTCGCGCGTGTCGGCCGGGTTGAGCACGGCTTGCCAACCGTCGGCCTGAGCTGCTTGTGGGGCGGACTTGCACCCGCCATGGTCGACTGAAGTCGACCCTACAAGTGACCCTTCAAAACCGCCACCAAAATCCGCCACGGTGGCTGCCGCCATATAGCTAACTTGCGTGCTGCGCAGCAAACCGGCGGCCAGCGATGCCAGTTGCTGCTCATTGGCCAGGTTCAGGCCCGACGAGTTCAGCCGCGACTGCGCACCCAGTTCGGTAAACATCTGCCGTGGCAAGGCAATTTTGGGGTGCGGCGCGCCGAGCTGGCCACATTCCAGCTCGATGGCTTGTGCCTCCTGCACCGGGTCGGCCACCAGCTCTTCGACCTTGACCTTGGGGTCGGCAATGCGATTCACAAACGAAGAGTTGGAACCGTTCTCAAGCAGACGGCGCACCAGGTAGGCCAGCAGCGTCTCGTGCGTGCCCACCGGCGCGTAAATGCGGCAGGGGCGGCCCAACTTGCCTTCACTCACTGGGCCTGTTACCTGCTCATACAGCGGCTCGCCCATGCCGTGCAGGCACTGGAACTCGTACTGACCAGCATAAAAATTTTGGCCCGCCATCTGGTAGATCGAGGCCACGGTTTGCGCGTTGTGGGTGGCAAACTGCGGATAGACCGCGTCCGGTACGGCCAGCAGCTTGCGCGCGCAGGCCAGGTAAGCCACATCAGAATAGACCTTGCGCGTATAGACCGGGTAGCCGTCCAGGCCATCGAGCTGGGCGCGTTTTATCTCGGCGTCCCAGTAGGCGCCCTTGACCAGCCGGATCATCAGGCGGTGGCCGCTGCGCCGGGCCAGGTCGATCAGGTAGTCGATGACAAAGGGGCAGCGTTTCAGGTAGGCCTGCACCACAAAGCCAATGCCGTTCCAGCCTTTCAGGCGTGGGTCGAAACACAGGCTCTCCAACAGGTCGAGCGAGAGTTCCAGCCGGTCGGACTCCTCGGCGTCGATGTTGATGGCAATGTCGTACTGGCGCGCCAGCAGCGCCAGCTTGGTCAGGCGCGGCAGCAGCTCGCCCATGACACGGTCGCGCTGGGCGCGGCTGTAACGCGTGTGCAGGGCCGAGAGCTTGACCGAGATGCCAGGGCCCTCAAAAATGCCACGCCCGTTGGATGCCATGCCGATGGCGCGAATCGACTGCTCGTAAGATGCCACGTAGCGCTCGGCGTCCGCCTCGGTGGTAGCAGCTTCGCCCAGCATGTCGTAGGAGTAGCGAAAGCCCTTTTTCTCGAGCGCGCGGCTGTTGGCCAGCGCCTCCGAGATGGTTTGCCCGGTGACAAATTGCTCGCCCATGAGCTTCATGGCCCGGTGCACACCCTGGCGGATCAGCGGCTCGCCGCCCTTGCCGATCAAGCGGGTCAGTGCGCTGCCCATGCTTTTTTCGCTCGCGGTGGCGGTGAGTTTGCCGGTCAGCATCAGGCCCCAGACGGCGGCGTTGACAAACATCGAGGGCGAATTGCCCAAGTGAGCATGCCAGTCGCCGTGGCTGATCTTGTCGCGAATCAGCGCATCGCGGGTGGCGTTGTCCGGAATGCGCAACAGCGCCTCGGCCATGCACATCAGCGCCACACCCTCCTGGCTGGACAGCGAGAACTCCTGCACCAGCGCCTCCACGCCACCGCTGTCCGTGGTGGCGCGCAGGCCGTTGACCAGTCGGGCTGCGACAACTTCAATCGCCGAGCGCTGCGCCGGGTCGCTCACATGGGCCAGTTGCACCAGCAGCGGCAGGCATTCGGGCTCGGGACGGTGCCAGGCGGCGGTGATGGCGGCGCGCATGTCGGTTTGCGGCAGCACGTTTTGCGCCCAGTCGAGGAAGGGTTGCGGCGCAGCAAAGGGGGCTGCGCCAGGTGTCGCCAACGCGTCAGGTTCATCCAGTTCAGACGACTCGGAAGAGTAGGTTGCACCTGCGCCTGTCAGCGGGGGCGACTGACCTCGCTCGACGTCCTCCACATATTGCATCACTGCCTGCTTGATGAGCCAATGCGGGGTTTTACCCTGCACCATGGCCGCCGCCTTGATGCGCTCGCGAAGTGATTCATCAACCTTGATACCTAGCGTGACAGTAGCCATGAGTGCGACTCTTTAAAAAGTAAGTTGCGCCTATTTTATTTATAGTGCAACCTATTTGAATAAGGGCTTACCCTTGGGTTGCATCTTTGGCCCTGGGCAGCCATCGGCCCGGGGGCGGGCCTCCCACAAAGCAGGGTCCCGCCTCCTGT
>NZ_JACUUE010000317.1 GCF_014859475.1 Rhodoferax sp. | reverse complement strand
GGTCAGCGCATGAAGACACAAGACTTGCTCAAACGCATGGATTGGGATGACTTTGAGCGCGTGGTCATTTTGTCGCCGCACCTGGACGACGCCGCCCTGAGCTGCGGCGCCCTGCTGCACACCTTGCGAGACCGCATTTCCACCTTGGTGGTGAGCATCAGCAGCGCAACTTCGCGCCGACTGCGCACTGACGGCAGCCGCAAAATCGAGCGCCGCCAGGGCCATGTGAGCGCGCGTACCCGGCGCTCTGAAGACATCGCGGCCATGCGCTCGGTCAATGCCGCCTTTGTGCACCTGAGTTTTGCCGATGGCATCTACCGCCGCAGCCCGCTCAACGACAAGCTGATTTACCGCCAGGCGCGCGAGCGCTGGGTGGCACCGCGCATCGACGACATGGCGCACATCGAAGAGCTCTACCTGGTGCTGCGCCGCTTGTGCCTGGATTTGGGTCGGATCTTGCTGATCAGCCCGATGGGCATTGGTCACCACGTGGACCACCAGATCGCCGCCCAGGTGGCGGTGCGGTTGGCGGCCACGGCGGCAGGTGCCGAGCTGCTGTTTTACGAGGATTTCCCCTACGTGGCCGACCCCCGGGTCGGGCGCGGCGACCAGGACGACCCGTTGCACGCGCTGGGCCGACTGCAACTGGCCCCCGTCAGCCGCTATGCCTTGCCGGTGGATGTGGATGCCAAGATGACCCTGCTGCGGCACTACGCGAGCCAGGTGCGCGCCCTGTTTGGCGACGACGACGGCATGCGCAACCGCATTGCCGAGCACCAATACCGCGGTGCCGCCACCGAGTTTTACTGGCAGGCACAGCCCGCCAGCCGCTACACCCCCAAGGAGAATTGACATGTTGAAAAGTTTGATGGCCCAAGAGGCACGCTCGGCACCACAGGTACTGCGCTCGCAGGCGCAACGCTGGCAGCAAGAGGCCAACAGCATTCGCCAACTGGTGGCCGGGCGACCCACTGTGGTGCTGCTCGGGCGCGGCAGTTCGGGCAATGTGTGTACCTTTGCGTCTTACCTGTTTGCCATGCAAAGCGGGCGCCAACCCGTAGAGTTTCGCCCCTGGCTGAGCACCCAGGACCTGCCCGTGGCCGACTGGCAGGACGCGGTGGTCTATGCGTTTTCGTACTCCGGCCAGTCCACCGACATCGCCGCCAGTGCCGAATGGCTGCGCGCGCGCGGTGCCCTGGTGGTGGCGGTGTCCGAGGCCGACTCGCCCGACGCGCACCTGCTCAAAGCGGCCCACCACCGCATTCATCTGGGCTGCGGCCCGGAGCAGGCAGTGCCCGCGACCAAAAGCGTGATCGCACAGCTTTTTGTGGCAGCCGCACTGGCGGGTTATGACATTGTGGCGGCGGCACAGGAAACCGCTGCCAGCCTGCTGCAAATCGATGCCGACGGCATCCCGGCCCAGCTCGCCACATTTCTGGACGGCGCACGCACCGTGACCTGGCTGGCACGCGGCCCGTCCTGCGGCGGCGCGCTCGATGCCGCGCTCAAACTGCAGGAAAGCGTGGGCATACCGGCTTTTGGTTATTCCACGGCCGAATACTTGCACGGACCCATTGCGGCGGCCAGCCCGGCCGACCGGGTCGTGATCTTCTCGGGAACCGACGAACCCATGGCCAGCAAACAGGCGGTCAGCGCCGCCTTGCTGGCGCGCGCCGTGCCGTTCATTTGCCTCGGGTGCAACCATCTCCCTGAGGCACAATTGGCGCTGCCGTTTCCGCAGGCGCGCTGGGCCCGCACCGCCCTGCTGGCCTACATCGCCCAGCTGACCTGCGCCACGCTGGCCGAGCGCAGCGGCATCAACCCCGACGTGCATCCCGCACTGCACAAGGTCACCCAAACCCATTGAAAAACACCATCGCCATGTTTCGACAACTCATCG
>NZ_JACUUE010000316.1 GCF_014859475.1 Rhodoferax sp. | reverse complement strand
CGCCACGCGGGACAAAACCCTGTTTGAGATAAAAGTCCGTGGCGCTGGCCTGGGCGTGCAGCATCACCATGCGGTCGCCACGCTCGCCAGCGGCAGCCAGCAAGGCCTTGAGCGCCATCTGACCCAAGCCAGCGCCGCGCAGCACGCGGTTCACAGCCAGGCGGCCAATCTGCCCCACGCCAGGCGCGGCTTGCAACAGCCGCCCAGTAGCAACCGGCAAACCAAGGCGGTTGCGAATCAACACATGAAGCGCTCCCTCGTCAGCAGCGTCCTGTTCCAGCGCCAATGGAATTTGCTGTTCCTGCACAAAAACCTCCAGGCGCACGGCGTGGGCGCCTTCAGCCAGGCTGGCCCAGTGGCCCACTTCGATGCGCATCATCGGCTCATTGGCTTCAAAACCAAGCAGCACATCGCGCAGGGCGGCAGGCACTGGCCTTGATTTCTGCGTAGCAGGGTCGGCAAAAACATAGACCAGTTCACCCGAGACCAGCAAGCGGGCATTGCAGCGAATGTCGCCAGCAAACACCATGGACGACTTGCCGATGTGCTGGCAGCGCAAGGCCACGTCGAGCAGATCATCCAAGTGCGCCGAAGCATGGTATTCCAGTGCTACTTTTTTGACATATAAGTCACCTTGCAGCGCCGCCAGCGTGGCCTCATAAGGCAACACCAATGCGCGCCAATAGTCGGCCATGGCGGTGTCCAGGTACATCAGGTAGTGCGCGTTGAAAACAATTTTCTGCATGTCCACCTCGGCCCAGCGCACGCGCAGGCGATGGTGAAAGCGGCTGGATTCAAGCTGGGTATGAGGCATGTCGATCAGTCTGAGAATGCGTGTTTCAAGGCCCGCGCCGCATCCGTGTGGGCCCGGCGTGCCTCGGCAATGGCACGGCCCATTTTGATGAATTCGTGGGTCACGCCGCGGTAAATGTCGAGGTCAACGGCCACGCCCGCGGTGCGCAGCTTGTCGGCGTATTGCAGACCTTCATCGACCAGCGGGTCGCACTCTGCCAAGCCAAACCAGGCGTGAGCCACGCCCTCGACATCATCGGCCATCAAGGGGGCAAAGCGCCAGTCTTCCCGTTCTTTGACATCTGGAATATAGAGGTCGAAAAAATAATCGATGTGCGCTGCTTCCAGCACAAAGCCGTGGCCAAAGGTTTTGTGCGATGGCGTGTCCTGGTGGGCGCAACAGCCGGGATAAAACAGCAGTTGCAGCCTCAGGGCCACGCCGGCATCGCGCGCCTGCACGGCGCAGGCCGCAGCCAGCGTGCCACCGGCGCTGTCGCCGCCCACGGCGATGCGGTTCGGGTCAAGGCCCTTTTCGGCACCATGCGCGGCCACCCACTGCACGGCATCCCAGGCATCCTCGAAAGCGGTTGGAAAACAGTGCTCAGGGGCCAGCCGGTAGCCCACCGACAGCACGGCGCAGTGCGCCAGGTGACTCAAATGGCGGCACAGCACATCGTGCGTGTCAATGCTGCCAAGGGTGAAGCCGCCGCCGTGCAAGTACACCAGCACCGGCAGCGACTCATCACCAGGCGCGTATAAACGCACCGGCACCTCAAAGCCGTCGCGCATGGGCAGCGTGAAGTTTTTAACCCGGTTCAGTTTCATCGGTGCCAGGTCAAGCACGCCGGCGTTGATCTCATAGGCGGCACGCGCCTGTTGTGGTGTCAAGGCGTGCAGCGGCACCTTTCCGGCGCGCGCCATGCGTTCGAGCACGCCGTGCATGGCGGGAGTGAGCAAGGCGCGCGGGTTGCGGTGAGTCATGGTGCGGATTGATCTTGTTACAGTGCAGGGTCTGATGCTAACAACCCGGAGACAGTGATGGCCTTGATCTATTACGTAACCCAGATTTAACGTGAAAGAACGTCGTCATTGCGAACGAAGTGACGCAATCCATGACTTCCG
>NZ_JACUUE010000315.1 GCF_014859475.1 Rhodoferax sp. | reverse complement strand
GGCGTGCGCGAAGTGGCCGAACTGGCGTATTACGACTACCTCACGGTGGACCTGCCCAAACACGAGTTTCTGGGTGAGATGGTCAGCGAGCAAATGCTGTATTACCCCACGGTCACGCGTGAGCCGTTCAAAAATCGGGGTCGGATCACCGACCTGATCGAATCCGGCAAGTTGCAGGCCGACCTGGGTCTGCCCAAATTCGACCCGACCACCGACCGCGCCATGATGTGCGGCAGCCCGGCGCTGCTCAAGGACCTCAAGGTCATTCTGGAGAAGCGCGGCTTCCTGGAGGGTAATACCACCAAGCAGGGTGACTTTGTGGTCGAACGCGCCTTTGTGGAACAGTAAGCATGACTTACCACCTTTACGCCATCGGTAACGCGCTGGTCGATACCGAATACGAAGTCTCTGATGCCCAGTTGCAGGCGGCCGGCGTTGAAAAACGGCACATGACGCTGATCGACGCAGCGCGCCGCGCCGAGTTGCTCAAGCATGTGCACAGCGCCAAATCGCACCGCACCGGTGGCGGTTCAGCCGGCAATACCGTGGTGGCGCTGGCGCAGCTGGGTGGGCGTGCGTTTTACTCGTGCCGTGTGGCCGATGACGAACTGGGTGATTTCTATACCAAAGACTTGCTTGCGCACGGTGTCGCGACCAACCTCGCGCACACCAAACCGCCCGCGGGCCAGACCGGCAGTTGCATGGTGATGGTGACACCAGACGCCGAGCGCAGCATGAGCACTTTTTTGGGTGCCACCGCTGACATCGATGCCACCGCGCTGCATCCGCACGACATTGTCAAGGCCCGTGTTTATTACATGGAAGGCTATCTGGCCGCATCGCCCAGCGGTCTGGCCGCCGCCTTGCAGGGCAGGGCGATAGCGGCCCAGGCGGGCGTCAAGTTGGCCGCCACGCTCAGCGACATGAGCATGATCAACTTCTGCCGCCCTGGCCTCGATGCCATGGTGGGCGATAACCTCGACTTCTTGTTCTGTAACGAGGAAGAAGCCCAGGTCTGGTGCGGCACAACGGAGCTGGCGCAAATTTGCCAGCACATGGCCCAGCAGGCGCACACCGTGTGCCTGACGCGCAGTGCCAAGGGCTGCCTGGTGATTGAAGGAGGCAACATCACCGAAGTGCCCGCGGTACAAGTCAAGGCCATCGACACCAATGGCGCCGGCGACATGTTTGCTGGCGCATTTTTGTACGCGGTCACGCACGGTCACAGCCACGCCCAAGCCGCCTGGCTGGCCAATCAATGCGCCGGCCGTGTGGTCGCACAGTACGGCAACCGCCTCAGCCGAGAGGCGATGGCTAACCTGCATGCTGATTTCACCAGGTACATCGCGTCGTAACGCTCTCGTAAGAAGTCTCGGTAAAGATGCAAAAAGCTTGTTCGATCAGACCCGATTTTTAGGGTTTTCATTCATGGTCTGTTCAGCTTCAAGCGTTAAACTACTTTTCAAGCAGATTTGGCTGCCGATCCACATTTCAACTTTAAAGGAGACTTTGCTATGACAACACGTCGCGTATTCATGATGCAATCGGTTCTGGGTGCCAGCGCTTTGGCATCTGGTGTGGCAATGGCTGCGGCACCCATGGTGGCCGAGACCGATGCCAACGCCAAGGCTTTGGCTTACGTGGCCGATGCCACCAAGTCCAAGAACGCCAAGTTCAAAGCAGGCATGGCATGCGCCAACTGTGCCCTGTACCAGGGCAAGGCTGGTGCCGCTTCCGGCCCTTGCCCGCTCTTTGCTGGCAAAGAAGTGACCGCCAAGGGCTGGTGCAGCGCCTACGCCAAGAAACCTTGAGCGCAAACTGGATTCGTCCAGTTCACCCAAAACCCACCCTTGCGGTGGGTTTTGTTTTGTGCGCCCAGCATGGGCGCACTCCTGGAGGTGCAAGTCCTCCCGCAAGCTG
>NZ_JACUUE010000314.1 GCF_014859475.1 Rhodoferax sp. | reverse complement strand
GGTCCGATACCGCAAACGGACCTTGAACAGCGACATCGTCACTGCGAGCCATCCGAATCGGCTCGATACCGCACACAGACCATGAACCAACCCCGTCATCGCGAGGCCGTAGGCCGTGGCGATCCATGCAGTCGGCAGTCATGGATTGCGTCACTTCGTTCGCAATGACGGGGCTGTTCATGGAAAGCGTAGCGCGGCAGTTCATGACTTCCGGCTGCATGGATTACTTCACTGCGTTCGCAATGACGATACTCTTTCACGTTAAAACGATAATCCTGCCATGACAAATACAACCTCCCTGGCTTTCGAAACGCTGCAGCTCAACCCCGCCACACTGGCCAACCTGCAGCAGCTGGGTTACCTGGCCATGACCCCGATTCAGGCGGCCAGCCTGCCCACCGCACTGGCCGGACGTGACCTGATTGCGCAAGCCCAAACCGGCAGCGGCAAAACCGCGGCTTTTGGCCTGGCGCTGCTGGAGCGCCTTAACCCGCGCCGCTTTGCCGTGCAGGCCCTGGTGCTGTGCCCGACGCGCGAACTGGCCGACCAGGTAGCGGTGGAAGTGCGTCGGCTGGCGCGCGCGCTCGACAACATCAAGGTCGTCACGCTGTGCGGTGGCGTGGCGCTGCGCGGCCAGCGTGCATCGCTTGAAAACGGCGCGCACATTGTGGTGGGCACGCCCGGGCGTGTGATGGACCACCTGGCGCGCGGCTACCTGGCGCTGGACGCGCTGAGCACGCTGGTGCTCGACGAGGCCGACCGCATGCTCGACATGGGTTTTCTCGACGACATCGTGACCGTCACCAAACAATGCCCGCCCGAGCGCCAGACGCTGCTGTTTTCCGCCACCTACCCCGAGGGCATCGACAAACTGGCCAAACAGTTCATGCGCGCGCCAGAGCAGATCAAAGTGGCTGACAGTCTTGCAAAGAGCCTGATCGAACAACGCTTTTACGAGGTCACCCGGCCCACCCGGTTTGACGTGGTGGCCAAGCTGCTCAATCACTTTCGCCCGGTCAGCACGCTGGCGTTTTGCAACACCAAGCAGCAATGCAAAGACCTCGTGGTTTATTTACAGCAACAGGGTTTCAGCGCGCTGGCGCTGTACGGCGAACTGGAGCAGCGCGAGCGCGACCAGGTGCTGGCGCAGTTTGCCAACCGCAGCGCGTCTGTGCTGGTGGCCACCGACGTGGCCTCGCGCGGCATCGACATCAAGGAACTCAGCGCCGTGATCAACGTTGACATCACGCCCGACCCCGAGGTGCATGTGCACCGCATTGGCCGCACCGGGCGCGCCGGCGAATCGGGCCTGGCACTGAGCCTGGCCGCCATGTACGAGATGGGCGCAGTGGGCAAGATCGAGCAATACCAGGGGCAGCCGTCCACCTGGCACCAACTCGACGAACTCACACCCACCGGCAAAGGCCCGCTGCTGCCGCCCATGGTCACGCTGCAGATTCTGGGCGGTCGCAAGGAAAAAATCCGCCCCGGCGATGTGTTGGGCGCCTTGACCGCCGACGCTGGCTTTAGCCGGGAACAGATCGGCAAGATCAACGTGACCGAGTTCACTACCTTTGTGGCGGTGCAGCGCGACATTGCCAGAGCGGCCATGGACAAGCTCAATGCCGGCAAGGTCAAGGGCAAAAGTGTCAGGGTGCGCCTGGTATAACGCTCATCGAGCCCCGAAAAGCATGATTGCAAGACCTTGCCCCTTTCTCTGAAGCCAGATCACAATTTCATAACGGCTTTGCATTTTTTTCTACCTCGCGTAGGAATTCATGGCCCCGGAAGTCATGGATCGCCGCGCTACGCTTTCCATGAACAGCCCCGTCATTGCGAACGCAGTGAAGCAATCCACGACGTCCAAATGCATGGACTGCCGCGCTACGCTCGCAGTGACGAAGTCTCTGTTCAAGGTCCGTG
>NZ_JACUUE010000077.1 GCF_014859475.1 Rhodoferax sp. | reverse complement strand
TCATCGGCTCCTGCCCGCTTTGTACTTTCCCTTGCCAGCGCCAATCACACCGTCGGCCAGCGCCAGCCGGGCCATGGCCTTGTGGGCGTGGGCGTGGGTGATGGCCAGGCCCAGCGCGTCGGCGGCGTCGGGGCCGGGCAGGCCGGGCAGATTCAGCAGGCGCTTGACCATCTGCTGAATCTGGCCCTTGCTGGCGCGGCCCCAGCCCACCACGGCTTGTTTCATCTGCAGCGCGGTGTATTGCGAAACCGGCAAATCCGACGACACCAGCGCGGTAATGGCCGCACCGCGCGCCTGGCCCAGCAGCAGGGTGGATTGCGGGTTGACATTGACGAACACGATCTCGATGGACGATGCGTCGGGCTGGTAGCGCGCCACCACTTCGCGGATGCCGTCGAACAGCACCTTGAGGCGTTCGGGCAGCAGGTCTTTGTCGAGGTGGGTGGTGCTGATGGTGCCGCTGGCCACGTAGGTCAAATCGGAGCCATCCACATCCACCACGCCAAAGCCGGTGGTGCGCAGGCCGGGGTCGATGCCGAGGATTCTCATAAACCAAAGTACCAGCGCACCGAATGAAAGAACACCGGCGCGGCAAAACACAGCGAGTCGATGCGGTCGAGCATGCCGCCGGCGCCGGTGACCGATTTGCCCTGGCCACGCCAGATCGGAATGCCGCGGTCGCGTTTGATGGCTTTCATGACCAGATGCCCGAACGACCCGGCGGCGCAGGCGATGAACGACAGGGCAAAGGCCTGGCCTGGCACAAAAGGCGTGATGCCCGCCAGCAGCGCGCCCAGCAGGCTGCCCGCCGCCATGCCCCAGCTCCAGCTGTGCCAGTTGAAACTTTGACTGATGTTGGCCGCCAGCGGGGGGCGCGGCCGGTAGCGGGCCATCAGGTGCTGCGTGACCATGCAGGTTTGCACCACCAGCACCAAAAATAGCACCAGAAAGGCGTTTTGCTTGTCGTAGCGCGGAAAGTCCAGCAGCATCAGGGCGGGTACATGGCTCATGCCGTAAATGCAGACCATGATGCCCCATTGCAGCTTGGCGTTGCGCTCCAGAAAGCGCACCGGGTCGTTGGCCAGCGCGCTGGCCACCGGCAGCGCCAGAAACACATAGACCGGAATGAATACGGTGAACAGGTTGAAGTGTTCGGTGCCCACCAGGTAGTACTGGAAAGGCATCACGCCAAAGAAAGCCAGCACCAGGCTGCGGTGGTCGCCTTGGCGCGTGGGCGACAGCGTCAAAAACTCGCGCAGGGCAAAAAAGGAACCGAGCGCAAACAGCACCAGGCGGGTGATGTCGCCGGCCAGCCAGGCCACCCAGAAGACAAAAATCAGCGCCCAGCTGGTGCGCAGCAGCTGACTCAGGTCGTTGATGCGATCCCGGTGGCTTTGCTGCGCCTGCACGTCGTCATGCTCGCGCATCGACAACAAAAACAGCATGAGCGAGGCCAGCAGCAACAAGCCGAACACCAGCACGAACATGGCACCGACCTGCTGCGACGCGCTGAGATGTTTCAGGGTTTGGTACATGGACAACAGGGTTCAGATGTCGCGCAGGGCGATGACGGCACCGCGGGCGCGTTGCAAAAAGGCGTGGCAGCCTTCACCGGGCTGCACTTGGATCGGCGCGCCAAAGGTGACCGAGCACAGCACCGGCACCGGCACCACTTCGCCCTTGGGCATGACGCGTTGCACGTTGGCGATCCAGGCCGGAATGAGTTCCACCTGCGGAAACTTGAGCGCCAGATTGTAGAGCCCGGCCTTGAAAGCCTGCGGGTCGTCGGCATGGCCGCGCGTGCCCTCGGGGAACAAAATCAGCGAGTCGCCGGCGGCCAGGGCGTCAATGAGCGGCTCCAGCGGGTCCTCAAGCGCGTGGCGCTCGCGCGAAACATAAATCACGTTGAACACCGCCGTGGTGATCCATTGTTTGAAGGGCGATTTGGTCCAGTATTCGCGTGCCGCCACGGCTCTGACGCTGCGGCGCAACTCCTTGGGCAGGGCAGTCCAGATCATCACCAGGTCGGCGTGGCTCTGGTGGTTGGCAAAGTAAATGCGCTGCTCGGCCTTGGGCGGGCAACCCCACCAGCGCGCCTGGGCACCGGTAAGCACCCGGATGAGCCCCAGCAAAAACAGGCTCACCGCGCTGGCCGCCAGCGGCGAGGCCCAGGCGGCGGCACGGCTGCGCCAGTTTTGCGGCAGGCGGGGCAACCGGCTCATGGCAGTTCGGCGCTTTCAAGGCGGCGTGCAATGGTGCCGGCGCGGCCCGCCACATAGCTTGAATTGGGCAGCTTTTCGAAGTACTTGGGGCGTGGCAGCATCACCGCCAGCCGCGCCGCCTCATACGTGCTTAAGCGCGCCGCGGGCTTGCGAAAGTAGTGCAGCGAGGCCGCCTCGGCGCCAAACACGCCTTCGCCCCACTCGACGTTGTTGAGATAAATCTCCAGGATGCGCTCCTTGCTGAGCACGGCCTCCAGCATCAGCGTGAGGACAAATTCCTGGCCCTTGCGCAGCAACGTGCGCTCGCCCGATAAAAACAGGTTTTTGGCCAGCTGCTGGGTGATGGTGGAACCGCCCACAATTTTGGCTTGCTTGACCGGCCTGGCTGTGGGTGTTTTGGTGGCCTTGGGCGAGATTGTGGTGGCGTTTCTGGCAGCATTTCTGGCTTGTGCCTGCGCCGCCAGTTCTTGTGCTCGGGAGTTTTTTTGCCAGGCCTTCTCGATCGCATCCCAGTCCACGCCTTCATGGCTGGCAAAGCCGTCGTCCTCGCTGGCGATCACCGCGCGCTTGAGGTTGTTGGATATCTTGTCATACGGCATCCATTGCTGGCCCCAGCGCAGCGTGCCTTTTTGGCTGGCCAGGCGCCAGGCTTCGGAGCGCTCGAAGGCGGTGGACTGCGGGTTGATGACCAGCATGGCGGCAATGCGCGCCACAAAAAACAGTTGCAGCAGCACAAAAGCGAGCGCCACCAGAGCGAGCCAGCGCCAGAATGATTTCATGGCCTTAGTGCCCGCCCGCAATGACAGCCCGCAACTCGGCCAGCACCTGGGCGGACGGTGGGCGCACGCCACGCCAGATCAAGAAGGCCTCGGCGGCTTGCTCCACCAGCATGCCCAGGCCGTCGCGCGGCGTGGCACCGTGGGCACGCGCCCAGTCCAGGAAGCCTTGCGATGCGGGGCCGTACATCATGTCGCAGGCCAGCGCGCGCGGCTTCAAAACATGGGCCTCAACCGGCACGCCCGCGCCGCTCAGGCTGGTGGCGGTGGCATTGATGATGACATCAAAGGGCGCCGCGAAGCCGTGCAGGGTATGCGCTTCGAGTTCGGTTTGATGCTGTGCTGCCAGCGGCAAATGGCGCGCCACCAGCTCGGCGGCCTTGTGCTGCGTGCGGTTGGCCACGCTGATGTGCGCCGGGCCGGCTTGCAGCAGCGGGCCCAGCACGCCGGCAGCGGCGCCGCCCGCGCCAATGAGCAACAAGCGCAGGCCCTTGAGCGACAAGCCAGCGTTGCGCTCGATGTCATTGACCAGGCCGATGCCATCGGTGTTGTCGGCCAGAATCTGGCCGTCCCTGAACGTCAGCACATTGCAGGCCCGCCCCAGCAAGCCGCGCTCGCTGGTGCGGCTGGCGATTTTTGCGGCCTCGAACTTGAACGGCACCGTGATGTTGCAGCCGCGACCACCTTCTTCAATGAAGGCGTGCACGCTGCGGGCAAAGTCGCCCGGCGCAATGTCGCGCTTGTCGTAGTGCAGTTGTTGGCCGGTGAGCTCGGCAAAGCGGGCGTGGATCCAGGGCGAGCGGCTGTGCGCCACGGGGTGGCCCATCACGCAGTAGAGGTCGGTGGTCATTGGGTGGTTCGCTGCAGGGTTTATTGGCCGTTCAGGTGGGCTTCCAGCGTGTCGTCGCGGGTGAAGTTGAAGCGTGACACCACGGCAATTTCATCAGCCTGACGACGCATGGCAGCGCTGAATTTGCCAAACGGTCCGGCACTACTGGCAATGGCGCGCGCCTGCCGGTCCAGCATTGGGTTGCCGGAGCTTTGCACCACCTCGGTGGAGAGCACGACACCGGCGCTGTTGATGTTGACGACCATGGTCAGCGCGCCATAGAGCTTTTGGCCGTTAGCCTGTGGGAAATTCTGCGTGCCCCGGTCTTCAATGGCGCGGCGCAAGTGGTCGTAATAAAGCGCATACACCGCCTTGCGCGTGGCCGGGCTGATGTAGCGCTTTTTCGGGCGGGCGTTTTCCAGGTTGATGCGGCGCTCGATTTCGGCCAGCTGCTTGACGAGCTGCTTCTGCTTTTGCTCGCGTTGCGCCTGCTCTGGGCTCAGCGTTTCCTGCCGCGGCTCATCGGGCGGCAGTTTGGCCAGCAGATTCTTGACTTTCTGGAGCATCAGGTGTTGCTGTTCGCGCATCTCACGCTGCTGGCGTTCCTGCTCTTGTTCCTGGTCCTGGCCCTCGGCGTTGAGCAGGGCCGGCGGCAACGGGCTTTGGGCACGACCGCGCGTGGCCTCGCCGCCGCCAGCCAGCGCGGCCTGTGCGATGGCTTGCGCCTTGTCAGGCTGTTCGCGGGTGTCTGAATTCACCAGAATGACTTCGAGCGGGCTGTCTTGCAGCACCCGGTTGAAGGCCTGGGGGTCCACCAGACGCACGGTCAGCAGCGCCGCGTGCAGCGCGATCGAGACGCCCAAAGCGATCTGCAGGGTACTGAGCGGCAGCAGGTTCACGGCGCGCTGGCGGCCTCTGCGCGAGGCGGGTTGGCGGTGGCGTCGGCCACTGCATCGACATCAGTCAGGTCCACGGCGATGGTGATCGGGCCGACCACGGTGTCGTCGTCCTGCTCTTCGTCGGCCTCAAACACCTCGGGTTCGGCATCGAGGCGCTCCAGCACCGTGCCATGAATATCGAGCGACACCAGGTCGATGTCGCCCAGCTTCACGCGCACCCGCGCGCCGCGCGGAAGGTCTTGCGCGCCCATCACCGGCAGCACCAGTGGCAGGTGGTCGGCGCGCACCAGGTTGTCCTTGAACAGGGTGGCCTCCAACTCGGTGATGGCCTGCTGCTGCACGTATTTGAGCGTCCAGAAGCGCTCGATGGCGTTCTGGTAGCCGTTGTAGGCAAAGTAGGCGGCATCGAAGCTGGAGATGATCGAAAAAAGCTCGGCATCCTTGGGCTTGAACGGCGCCACCAGCGCGGCGGTTTTGCCGTGCCGGGCGCAGGCAATGATTTGCCACTGGTTGAGCAAGTCCACATAACGGCGCAGTGGCGAGCTGCTCCAGGCGTAGCTTTTGACACCAATGCCTGCGTGCGGTAGCGCGCGTGTGCCCATGCGCACCTTGACACCGGGCAACATCGATGCCTGGCTGCGGTAAATGCCCGGCACACCCAGTTCGGCCATCCAGTTACCCCAGGTGCTGTTGGCCAGGATCATGGCTTCGGACACGATCAGATCGAGCGGCGCGCCGCGCTGGCGCACGCTGATCTCAACTTGTTCGGTTCCCTGCGGCTCAGCCCCATCATTGCCGACCAGTCTGAAGTTGTAGTCAGGCCGGTTGAAGTTTTCGGGCTTGCCGCGCACCACCTCACGTTTGGCTTTCAGGTCTTGCGCCAGCCGGTACAAAAACGACAGCTGCGGGCGTTTGTGCTGCAGCGGCGGTGGGTCGGTGTCGTGCATGAAAGTCGGGTCTTGCAGCCACTCCAGGGTGACCACGGTGTCGAGCTGGTCATGGCGCAAATTGGCGCCAATGTGCACGCGCTCGAGTTTGGTCTCGGCGGCCTTGATCTCCAGGGTGGCCTCGTCGAGCGTCACATAGAGCGACACCGCCGGGCAGTCGCAGTCTTCCTTGAGCGTGTAGCTTTGCACCACCTCGTCGGGCAGCATGGTGAGCTTGTAGCCCGGCATATAGACCGTGGACAGGCGCGCCCGGCCCAGTGCGTCGGCCGCGCTGCCGGGCTGGATCGCCAAACCGGGCGCGGCAATGTGAATGCCGACGACGACGGTGCCAGTGCCCAGGCCTTGCACCGACAACGCGTCGTCGATCTCGGTGGTGGCCGAGTCGTCAATTGAGAACGCCCGTGCGGCTGACAGCGGCAGCTCGTCCTTGATGGGCGGCGCGTCAAACTTTGGAAAACCAGTGCCCTTGGGAAAGTTCTCCAACAAAAAGCGTTTCCAGTGGAACTGGTAGGGCGAGTCGATGGCACCGGCCTTGATCAGCAGGTCGAGCGGGCCCAGGTGCGTGGCGCGCGAGGCTTCGACCACGGCCTTGTACTCGGGCGCGTTCTTGTCGGGCTTGAACAGGATTTTGTAGAGCTGGTCGCGGATGGCTTGGGGGCAGATGCCCTCGCTCAGTTCCTTGACCCAGGCTTCGATTTGCAGCGCGATCTGTTTCTTTTTTTCGATGGCGGCCAGGGCTTGGGCCAGGATGTCGGCCGGGGCCTTTTTAAAGCGGCCCTTGCCGGCGCGGCGAAAGTAGTGCGGCGCCTCATACAGCGCCATCAGCGTGCCGGTCTGTTGCGCCAGCGTGGCGTGTTCCGAGAAATAGTCGCGCGCCAGATCGGCAAAGCCAAAGTCGCCCTCAGGGGCAAATTCCCAGGCCATGTCAAGCTCGATGTCGGCGGCCACGGCCTGTGCGTCGGTCACCAACGCGTGCGGCGCGGGTTTGTCGAACTTGAGCAGCATATTGGCCGACTTGACCTTGACACGCTTGCCCGAGTCAAGCTCCACCTGGGCGGAGGTGTCGGCCTCGGAGAGGATGCGACCGGCCAGAAATTTGCCGGTTTCTTCAAATAATAAGTACATCGGCGAATTGTCCCACGGCTGGGGGTGGGCATCCATCGGCCCGATGGCGGGCTTTTTTGTAGGAGCGGCGCCCTCGCCGCGATGGTATTCGTCGCTTTGAGGGTCAATAGGGGTCATCAAACCCGAGCCGCGCCATGATCTCGCTCTCGCGCAGCTCCATCACCTGGGCATCTTCGTCCTCATCATGGTCCCAACCCTGCGCGTGCAGCGCGCCGTGCACCAGCAGGTGGGCGTAGTGTTCTTCGAGGGTCTTGTCCTGTTCTTTGGCCTCGGCGGCCACCACCGGCGCGCACAGCACCAGGTCGGCGGTCACGACCGGCTCCTGGGTGTAGTCGAAGGTCAGCACGTTGGTGGCGTAGTCCTTCTTGCGGTAGTCGCGGTTCAAGGCCTGGCCCTCAGAAGCATCGACGATGCGCACGGTGAGCTCGGCGTCGCTTTGCAGCGCGGCGCGCAACCAGCGTGCCACTTTGTGGCGCGGCAGAGCGGCGCGGTGCAGCGGCGCATCTTCAAATTTGCCGAATTGCAGCGAGAGGGTGAGCTGGTTCATTTGATTGGTTTGCGAGTGGGTTGGCGCGTGGTCTTGCGTGTGGTCTTATCTATGGTTTGAGTCGGGGCGCTTAGCGGCGCAACCGGCAATGCGTCGTCACGCGGGTACAGGTTGATGCGCCCCGGCGCGTCGTAGGCATCGACAATACGCGCCACCAGCGGATGCCGCACTACATCGGCGCTGGTCAGGCGGCAGATGGCAATGCCTTCGACACCTTTGAGCACGCGCTCGGCGTCGATCAGGCCGCTGAGCTGGGTGCTGGGCAGGTCGATCTGACTGACGTCACCGGTGATCACGGCCTTGGAGCCAAACCCGATGCGCGTCAGAAACATCTTCATCTGCTCGGGCGTGGTGTTTTGCGCCTCGTCCAGAATGACAAAAGCGGTGTTGAGCGTGCGCCCGCGCATGAAGGCCAGCGGCGCGATCTCGATGCTCTGGCGCTCAAAGGCTTTTTGCACGGCATCGAAGCCCATCAGGTCGTAAAGCGCGTCGTACAGCGGGCGCAGGTAGGGGTCGATCTTTTGCGCCAGGTCGCCGGGCAAATAGCCCAGTCGCTCACCGGCTTCCACCGCCGGGCGGGTCAGCACAATGCGCTGCACCGTGCTGCGCTGCAACGCATCGACGGCCATGGCCACCGCCAGGTAGGTTTTGCCGGTGCCGGCCGGGCCGATGCCGATGGTGATGTCGTGGCTGGCAATGCTGTCGAGGTAATGCGCCTGGTTGATGGAGCGGGGTTTCAGGTCGGCGCGTTTGGTCTTGAGCGACGGGCCTTCCGCGCCGTGCACGTCGCCGTCACCGGCCAGCATCAGCTGCACGGTGCGTGGCTCGATCGGGCGTGCCGCGATCTCATAGAGGGCCTGCAGCATTTCCATGCCGCGCTTGGCATTGGCTTTGATGCCATCGACCTTGAACTGCTCGTGGCGGTGCGCAATTTTGACTTGCAGCGCGGCTTCGATGGTGCGCAGGTGCTGGTCCATGGGACCGCACAGGTGGCCCAGGCGGGTGTTGTTGGGCGGCGAAAATAGGTGTCGGAGGATCAAAGTTGATAATTCTCGAATGGCGGACTAATTTGCTTGCATCCGGAGCGGCACCCCGAATGATGAAAGAGCAGCGTCATCGCGAGCGTAGCGTGGCGATCCATGTCTTCGGAAGTCATGGATTGCGTCACTTCGTTCGCAATGACGACGTTCTTTAACGTTAACGAAAAACAAACTGAATGATAGGCACAAAATGATCGGTAAATTAACTGGCACCCTGGACGACAAGAATCCACCGATGGTCATCGTGGACTGCCACGGCGTGGGTTACGAGGTGTTTGTGCCCATGAGCACGTTTTACAACCTGCCTGAGTTGGGTGTCAAGGTAACGCTGTTGACGCACTTTGTGGTGCGCGAAGACGCGCAGATTTTGTACGGCTTCGCCACCGCGGCCGAGCGCGCCGCGTTCCGCGAACTCATCAAGATTTCGGGCGTTGGGCCGCGCACGGCGCTGTCGGTGCTGTCGGGCATGAGCGTGGCCGAGTTGGCGCAGGCCGTCACGCTGCAGGAGGGCGGCCGACTGATGAAGGTGCCCGGCATTGGCAAGAAAACCGTCGAGCGCCTGCTGCTCGAACTCAAGGGCAAGCTCGGCCCTGACATTGGCGTGCCGAGCAGCCTGGCCAGCGACGCCCAGGGCGACATCTTGCAGGCACTTTTGGCCTTGGGTTACAGTGACAAGGAGGCCGCCGCCGCGCTGAAAGCCCTGCCCAATGACATTGGCGTGAGCGACGGCATCAAGCTGGCGCTGAAGGCGCTGGCGAAATAGTTTGCAAGCTCCGCGACAATGGCGATCCGAATTGCCTGTGGGCTCATTTTTTGTTCAACCCCCTGATAGGACACCTTGATGAAAACGACTGGTCTCAAAACGCTTCATTTGACATTGGCCACAGCGGCTGCCTTGGCCTTGTTGGCCACGCCTGCCCACGCAGCCGACAAGGTCAAGGTGGGCATGCTCAGCACCTTATCTGGCCCCGGCGCGGGTTTAGGCATTGATATTCGCGACGGATTTAACCTGGCGCTCAAACATTCGGGCGGCAAGTTCGGTGGCCTGCCGGTCGAGGTGATCGTGGCCGACGACCAGGGCAAGCCCGACGCGGCGCGTCAGACCGCCGCCCGGCTGGTGAAGCAGGACAAAGTGGATTTCATGACCGGTGTGGTGTTTTCCAACGTGATGCTGGCTGTCGGCAAGCCGATATTCGATTCCAAAACCTTCTACATCAGCGCCAACGCCGGCCCGTCGCAACTGGCCGGTGCGCAATGCAACCCCTATTTTTTCAATGTCGCCTGGCAAAACGACAACCTGCACGAGGCGGTGGGCAAAACGGTGCAGGACAAGGGCTTCAAAAAAGTTGCTTTGCTGGCGCCCAACTACCCGGCAGGTAAGGACGCGCTGGCCGGTTTCAAGCGCTATTTCAAGGGGCAGATTGCTTCTGAAGCCTACACCCCCCTGAGCCAGCTGGACTACGGTACCGAGTTGTCCAAAATGCGCGCCTCTGGCGCCGATGCGGTTTACATTTTTCTGCCGGGCGGCCTGGGCATCAACTTCATCAAGCAATTTGTCGGCGCCGGTTTGTCCAAGGACATGACACTGTTTGGCCCGGGTTTTTCGGCTGATGAAGATGTGATCCGCGCCGTGGGTGAACCCATGCTCGGTATGTTCAACAGCTCGCAGTGGGCGCACGACATGCAGAACCCGGTCAACCAGCGCTTTGTGGCCGATTTTCAGAAAGACTACGGCCGCCTGCCCACGCTGTACGCGAGCCAGGGCTATGACGCTGCCCGCCTGATGGATGCCGCCGTGCGCGACGTCAAGGGCAACTTGAGCGACAAGGCGGCGCTGCGCAAGGCCATTGCGGCCGCCAAATTCGACTCGGTGCGCGGCGCCTTCAAGTTCAACAGCAACGGCTACCCCGTTCAGGACTACTACCTGCGTGTGATCACCAAGGACGCGCAGGGCCGCATCACCAACCGCACCCTGAGCACTGTGTTCAAGGACCACGCCGATGCCTATGTGGGCGAATGCAAAATGCCGGCGCTCTGACGCTATGGCTGTCATTGCGAACGACGTGCGGCAAGCCGTGCCCACCGACTGCGTGGACTGCCGCGCTGCGCTTTCCATGAACAGGTTCCGTCATTGCGAACTATCCCCGTCATTGCGAACGCAGTGAAGCAATCCATGACTGCCGACTGCATGGATCGCCACGGCCTACGGCCTCGCGATGACGGGGTTGGTTCATGGTCTGTGTGCGGTATCGAGCCGATTCGGCAGGCTCGCAGTGACGATGTCTTTGTTCAAGGTACGTGTTCGGTATCGGGCCGATACGGTGGGCTCGCGATGACGGCTCGAATTTATCAGTCATGACTGGCATTCTGCTTCTGGAGCAGTCGCTCAACGGCCTGCAGTTCGGGCTGATGCTGTTTTTGCTGGCCGCCGGGCTGACGCTGGTGTTCGGCATCATGGACATGATCAACCTGGCGCACGGCTCCATTTACATGATCGGGGCTTACCTGATTGCCAGCATTGCGCTGGCCAGCGGCTCGTTCTGGACCGGGCTGGTGCTAGGTATTGTCGCCACAGCGGCGCTCGGCGCACTGCTGGAGCTCACTGTGCTGCGCCGCCTGTACCAGCGCGACCACCTGTCGCAGGTGCTGGGCACCTTTGCCATTTTGCTGATGAGCAACGAGGCGGTGCGCATGGTCTGGGGTTCGCAGCCGATTGCACTGAATCCGCCCGCCGCCCTGGCCGGTCCGGTGGAGCTGTTGCCGGGCTTGAGTTATCCGGCTTACCGCCTGTTCATCATCGCCGTGGGGCTTGCCGCGGCCGGCTTGCTGTACCTGCTGGTGACCCGCACGCGGCTGGGCATGCAGGTGCGCGCTGGTGCCTCGAACCGCGAGATGGCGCTGGCCATGGGCGTTGACGTGCGGCGCCTGTTCACGCTGGTGTTTGCCATTGGCGCGGGTTTGTGCGCGCTGGCTGGCGGCATGCTCGGGCCGCTGCTGGCGGTGCAGGTCGGCATGGGCGAGAGCATTTTGATTCTGGCCTTTGTGGTGATCGTGATCGG
>NZ_JACUUE010000076.1 GCF_014859475.1 Rhodoferax sp. | reverse complement strand
GGCGGGCCTCCCACAAAGCAGGGTCCCGCCTCCTGTGGGAGCGGCGCCCTCGCCGGGCAGCCATCGGCCCGGGGGCGGGCCTCCCACAAAGCAGGGTCCCGCCTCCTGTGGGAGCGGCGCCCTCGCCGCGATTGAACCCTCAAGCCTTCACGCAATCTGCAAAGTAACGCACTTGGCCATCGGCGCCCTCTTCTTCCACCAGCCCGTGGATGTCGGTCTCGAAGCCAGGGCACTGGCGGTTGAACTCGCGCGAGAACTTGAGGTAATCGACGATCTTCTTGTTGAACACCTCGCCCGGAATCAGCAAGGGAATGCCGGGTGGGTAAGGTGTCACCAGGCCTACCGTGACACGGCCTTCGAGCTGGTCAATTTCCACGCGCTCGGTCTTGCGCAACGCAATGTGGGCGTAGGCGTCGCTCGGTTTCATGGCTGGAGTCAGGTCGCTCAGGTACATGTCGGTGGTCAGACGCGCAATGTCGTACTTGGCATAGAGCTGGTGAATATGCTGGCACAGGTCGGCCAGGCCCATGTTTTCGTACTTGGGGTATTTTTGGCAAAACTCGGGCAGGATGCGCCACATGGCCTGGTTCTTGGCGTAGTCGTCCTTGAACTGCTGCAAGGCGGTCAGCATGCTGTTCCAGCGGCCCTTGGTGATGCCGATGGTGAACATGATGAAAAAGCTGTACAGCCCGGTCTTTTCCACCACCACGCCGTGCTCGGCCAAAAACTTGGTCACGATGCTGGCCGGAATGCCGGTTTTGGCGAATTTGCCGTTCAGGTCCATGCCGGGTGTCACCACGGTGGACTTGATCGGATCGAGCATGTTGAAGCCGGTCGCCATCTTGCCAAAGCCGTGCCAGTTGACCCCGGCCTTGATGGTGCGCGACTCGCCCTTGATGATCCAGTCGTCGGCGCGGCCAATGCCCTCCTCCACCAGCTTGTCCGGCCCCCAGACCTTGAACCACCAGTCGGTGCCGTAGTCGTCGTCGATTTGGCGCATGGCACGCCTGAAATCGAGCGCCTCTGCAATGCTTTCTTCCACCAGCGCGGTGCCCCCGGGTGGCTCCATCATGGCCGCAGCCACGTCACAGCTGGCAATGATGCTGTATTGCGGACTGGTGCTGGTGTGCATCAAGTAGGCTTCGTTAAACAGGTGCTTGTCAAGCTTGACCGTTTGCGAGTCCTGCACCAGCACATGGCTGGCCTGGCTGATGCCGGCCAACAGCTTGTGAATGGATTGGGTGGCATAGACCATGGCCTTTTTCGGCCGCGCCCGTCTCTTGCCCATGGCGTGGTAGCTGCCGTAAAACGGGTGGAACGCCGCGTGCGGCAGCCAGGCCTCGTCGAAGTGGATGTTTTCCACATAACCGTCGAGCATGTTCTTGACGGTTTCGGTGTTGTACAGCACGCCATCGTAGGTGGATTGCGTCAGCGTGAGCACGCGCGGCTTGATCTGATTGGCATCGAGGTCGGGCAAATGCGCCTTGATCAGCGGATTGGCCCTGATCTTGGCCTTGATGGTGGCGGGCTCGAACTCGCTTTTGGGAATGGGGCCGATGATGCCGAAATGGTTGCGCGTGGGCTTCAAAAACACCGGAATCGCGCCGGTCATGATGATGGCGTGCAGGATGGATTTGTGGCAATTGCGGTCCACCACCACCACGTCGTTGGGTGCCACCGTGTGGTGCCAGACCATTTTGTTGCTGGTGCTGGTGCCATTGGTGACAAAAAAGCAGTGATCGGCATTGAAGATGCGCGCGGCATTGCGTTCGCTCTTGCCAATGGCGCCATCGTGATCAAGCAACTGGCCCAGTTCTTCGACCGCGTTGCACACGTCGGCACGCAGCATGTTTTCGCCGTAAAACTGGTGGTACATCTGGCCCACCGGGCTTTTCAGGAACGCCACGCCGCCGGAGTGCCCCGGGCAGTGCCACGAATAAGAGCCGTCTTCGGCATAGTCGAGCAAGGCCTTGAAAAACGGCGGCTGCACACCCTCAAGATAACTTTTGGCTTCGCGGATGATGTGGCGCGCAACAAACTCTGGCGTGTCCTCAAACATGTGGATGAAGCCGTGCAGCTCACGCAAAATGTCATTGGGCAGGTGGCGGCTGGTCTTGGTTTCACCGTAAACGTAGATCGGCACATCGAGGTTTTTGCGCCGCACCTCCTCGATGAAATGGCGCAGGTTGACCACCGCCGGGTCAAGATCGGGGCCCGGGGTAAATTCCTCATCGTCGATCGACAAAATGAAGGTGCTGGCGCGGCTTTGCTGTTGGGCAAACTGGCTCAGGTCGCCGTAGCTGGTGACACCCAGCACCTCAAACCCCTCGGACTCAAAGGCCTGCGCCAGCGCGCGAATGCCCAGCCCGGAGGTGTTCTCGGAACGGTAATCCTCGTCAATAATGACAATCGGAAAGCGAAATTTCATGGCAGACTCCAGTGGCTCGGGCAAAAAATGTAAATTGGCGCGAAGTGTAAGGACTTATCGTGTCGCACCGGTTGCGAACGCGCACACTTACCAGAGAATACGGCAGGACAAATACGAATGGATACAAATTTGAACATGGCAGATTCGACCCTTTGGTGGCTCTTGACAGGCGCGGTGATCGCAGTCGAGTTGCTGGTCGGCACTTTTTATCTGCTGATGTTGTCGCTGGGTCTGGCCGGAGCTGCCATTGCCGCGCACATGGGGGCATCCATGCCGGTGCAGTTGGTGGTGGCAGCCGTGCTCGGCGGCGGTTTTGTGGTGGCTTGGCGCAGTTACAAGAAGCACCAGCCGCCCGCCTTGCCAGCCAGTGCCAACCGCACCGTCAATCTGGACATCGGCGAAACCCTGAACATCGAAAGCTGGAGCGAGGATGGCACCAGCACCGCCAAATACCGCGGCGCCAGCTGGAACGTGTCGCTGCGGCCCGGCGCGGTGTCGGCACCCGGCCCGCACCGTATCGTCGAGGTGGTCGGCAGTCGTCTGGTGGTCGAAAAATTGTGAATTGGAAAAGGATGTCATTGCGCTACGCTTTCCATGAACAGCCCCGTCATTGCGAACGCAGTGACGCAATCCATGACCCCGGAAGTCATGGATCGCCACGCTTCGCTCGCGATGACGAAGTCTCTGTTCAAGGTCCGTGTGCGGTATCGGGCCGGATACGGGGGGCTCGCAGTGACGGAGTCATCATCTGCTTGGTTTTTTGGAGTCATTAATGGAAATCTCATTTATTTTGTTTGTCATCGCGGTGATCTTTGTCTCGCAGTCGGTCAAGGTGGTGCCGCAGCAGCACGCCTGGGTGGTGGAGCGCCTGGGCAAATACACCGGTACGCTGATGCCGGGCCTGAACTTTTTGGTGCCGTTTGTTGACAAGGTGGCCTACAAGCACTTGCTCAAGGAAGTGCCGCTCGACATCCCCAGCCAGGTCTGTATCACGCGCGACAACACGCAGCTGCAGGTCGATGGCATTTTGTATTTTCAGGTGACTGATGCGATGCGCGCCAGCTACGGCTCGAGCAACTACATCATGGCGATTTCGCAACTGGCGCAAACCTCGCTGCGCTCGGTGATCGGCAAACTCGAGCTCGACAAAACCTTCGAGGAGCGCGACATCATCAACGCTCAGGTGGTGCAGGCCATCGATGAAGCTGCGCTGAACTGGGGCGTGAAAGTGTTGCGCTACGAAATCAAGGACCTCACACCGCCCAAGGAAATCCTGCACGCGATGCAGCAGCAGATCACCGCCGAGCGCGAAAAGCGCGCCCTGATTGCCGCCTCCGAAGGACGTCGCCAGGAGCAGATCAACATCGCCACCGGCGAACGTGAGGCGTTTATTGCACGCTCCGAGGGCGAAAAGCAGGC
Source organism: Rhodoferax sp. (assembly GCF_014859475.1). Taxonomy (GTDB): domain Bacteria; phylum Pseudomonadota; class Gammaproteobacteria; order Burkholderiales; family Burkholderiaceae_C; genus Rhodoferax. The sequence goes on along the minus strand of NZ_JACUUE010000076.1, from coordinate 7,695 downwards.
CGCCATCAATCAGGCGCAGGGCGAGGCGGCCGCCATTTTGACCGTGGCCGAGGCCAATGCGCAGGCCATCGAGCGCGTGGCAGCTGCCATTCGCCAACCCGGTGGTGACCAGGCCGTGCAGCTCAAGGTGGCCGAAAAAGCGGTTGATGCCTACAGCAAAGTGGCAGCAGATGCCACCACCACCCTGATCGTTCCCAGCAACATGACCGAAGTGGCCGCCCTGGTGGGTTCGGCCATGAAAATGGTGCAGGGCCAAAAAGTAGTTGGCGACTAAGCCACCCGGCTTGCGCCGCGCTTCATCCGGGCTACCCATGCGCGCTGAAGTCGCACTGCCCGGGCGTGCCTTAAGAATCATGACACCATGCAACTGTTTCTAGCCATACTCACGCCATTTTTTGGCGCAGCGCTGGTCGCTGCCATTGCCCGCTACGGCCGCAGCGCCAGCGCCTGGTGCGCCGCCGGGGTGACGGCGGCGGCCTTGCTGCAATTGCTGCCGCTGATGGCGGCCAGCTTTGCCGGCACCACCACGCTGCAGCGCCTGCCCTGGATCAGCAGCGCCGGGCTGGACCTGGTGTTTCGCATGGACGGGCTCGGCGTGCTTTTTGTGCTGCTGATTCTTTGCATCGGATTGCTGGTCATTTTGTATGCCCATTACTACTTGAGCGCGCGCGACAGCCTGAGTCGGCTTTACGCCTACCTGCTTTTGTTCATGGGCTCCATGCTGGGGGTGGTGCTGTCGGAAAACCTGATCCAGTTGCTGATTTTCTGGGAGCTCACCAGCCTGTCGTCGTTTCTGCTGATCGCCTACTGGCGCAACCGTGAAGACGCCCGCAGCGGTGCCCGCATGGCGCTGGCCATCACCGGGGCCGGTGGCCTGGCGCTGCTGGGCGGTTTTATCTTGCTCGGCGAAATGGTCGGCAGCTACGAGTTGACCCAGGTGCTGGCCAGTGGCGACCTGGTGCGCGCGCACCCGCTGTATTTGCCGGCGCTGCTGCTGATCTTGCTGGGCGCCTTTACCAAATCGGCGCAATTTCCGTTTCACTTCTGGCTGCCCAACGCCATGGCCGCGCCGACGCCGGTTTCAGCCTACCTGCACTCGGCCACCATGGTGAAAGCCGGTGTCTTTTTGCTGGCCCGACTGTTCCCGGTGCTATCGGGCACGGATGCCTGGACCTGGCTGGTGGGCGGCATTGGCCTGACCACTTTTTTGCTGGGCGCGGTGCTGGCGCTGTTCAAGCACGACCTGAAGGGCCTATTGGCTTATTCCACCATCAGCCACCTCGGGCTGATCACCGCGCTGTTTGGCATCGGCACGCCGCTGGCCGCTTTGGCAGGGGTGTTTCACATCATCAACCACGCCATCTTCAAGGCTGGCCTGTTCATGGCCGCCGGCATCATCGACCACGAATGCGGCACCCGCGACATGCGCCGCATCAACGGCCTGTGGCACTACATGCCGCACACAGCCACACTGGCCATGGTGGCTTCTGCAGCCATGGCCGGGGTGCCGCTGGCCAATGGTTTTTTATCCAAGGAGATGTTTTTTGCCGAGGCCGTGACCGCGGGCAGCAGGCACCCGTTGGGTTGGTTGCTGCCACTTGTCGCGACCCTGGCCGGTGTTTTTGCCGTGGCCTATTCGCTGCGCTTCATCCACGACGTGTTCTTTAACGGCGAGCCCGTCAACCTGCCCAAAAAACCGCACGAGCCGGTGCGCTGGATGAAGGTGCCGGTAGAGATTCTGGTGGTGCTGGTGTTGCTGGTCGGCATATTTCCGGCGCAAACGGTCGAGCCCCTGCTGGCCGTGGCCGCCGGCGCCGTGCTGCAGGGGCCGCTGCCCGAGCACAACCTGGCCATTTGGCACGGCTTTAACCCGGCGCTGTGGATGAGCCTGATCGCCCTGGCCGGTGGCACAGTGCTGTACCTGGCCCGTCGCCCCCTGTTTGCCTTGCACGACCAGCTCGACAAGCGCCTGCAGGGCCGACTGATCTTTGACGCGCTGATGGATGGCCTGTTTGGCACCGCCGAGCGCGTTACCCGCTGGCTCGACACCGGATCGCTGCAGCGCCAGCTCGCGCTGTTCGTGCTCAGCGCCCTGGTGCTCGGCGGTGCCGGTCTGGCGCTGGTGGCGGCGCCATTGACGGGTACGCGGCCCCTGCTCGGCGTTGACGGCGTCAGCCTGATGGCCGGCCTGGTGCTGCTGCTGGCTACGCTGGCGGCCACGGCACTGCATCGCCACCGCCTCACCGCCCTGGTGCTCACCGGTGCCGTCGGGCTGATCGTGGCGCTGGTGTTTGTCAAGTTTTCGGCGCCCGACCTGGCGCTGACGCAGCTCTCGGTCGAGGTGGTCACTGTGATCTTGCTGCTGCTGGCCTTGTACTTTTTGCCCGCTACCACGCCGCGTGAATCCAGTACCGCCAGGCGTTGGCGTGACGTGTGGCTGGCCTTGCTGGCCGGCGGCGGTGCCACCGCGCTGTCCTGGGCCGTGCTGACCCGCTCGAATGACAGCATTGCCGACTTCTTTCTGGAAAACAGTGTGTCCGGCGGCGGTGGCAGCAACGTGGTCAACGTGATTTTGGTGGACTTCCGTGGCTTTGACACCTTCGGTGAAATCACCGTGCTGGCCATTGCCGCCCTGGGCATTTTTGCGCTGCTGGGCAACTTGCGCCTGAGCGGCCCCACGGTTGACGCCAGTGGCCGCGCCTGGGACGGCGACACCCACCCCATGATTTTGGCCACCTTTGCCCGGCTGCTGCTGCCGCTGGCGCTGCTGGTGTCTTTCTATATCTTTTTGCGCGGCCACAACCTGCCGGGCGGCGGCTTTATTGCCGGGCTCATCACCGCCATCGCGCTGATCGTGCAGTACCTGGCCAATGGCGTGAGCTGGACCCATGCGCGCCTGCCGGCCCACACCCACCCCTGGATCGCTGCGGGTCTGGTCATCGCCCTGCTCACCGGGCTGGCAAGCTGGCTCTTTGGCCGGCCGTTCCTGACCTCGGCCTTTGGCCATGTCAACTGGCCGCTGGTGGGCGAGTTCGAGCTGGCCTCGGCCATGGCTTTCGACCTTGGCGTTTATTTGGTGGTGGTGGGCGCTACCCTGCTGATCCTGATCAACCTGGGCCTGGTGCACCGCGCCAGCCACAACCCCGAGGCCGCACCATGGAAACCCTGATTGCCCTGGCCATAGGCACCTTGACTGGCTGCGGCGTTTATTTGCTGCTGCGCGCGCGCACCTTCCCCGTGGTGCTGGGCCTCACCTTGCTGTCCTACGGCGTCAACCTGTTTTTATTTGCCACCGGCCGGCTCGTCATTGGCCAACCGCCAGTCATTTCGGGCGCAGCCAATTACGCCGACCCCTTGCCGCAGGCGCTGGTGCTCACCGCCATCGTCATCGGCTTTGCCATGACCGCCTTTGTCATCATGCTGAGCCTGCGCGCGCGGGACGAATTTGGCAACGACCACGTCGATGGCACAGCACCCCAAGCGGGGGACGCGACATGATGGCGCACCTGCCGATCGTCCCCATCCTGTTGCCGTTTTTGGCAGGCACGCTGCTGCTGGCGCTGGGACGCTTGTCGCTGCCGGCCCAACGCGTTTTGGCGCTGGCGTCTGCGCTCGCACAAATTGGCGCTGCCATGGCCTTGCTGGCTGCCGTATCAGGCGGCGACATGCTGGTGTACCGGTTGGGTGACTGGCCCGCCCCCTGGGGCATTGTGCTGGTGGCTGATCGCTTGTCGGCCTGGATGGTGCTTGTCACCACCCTGCTCGCCCTGTGGGCGCTGATTTATGCCGGCAACGGCATCGATGCCCAGGGGCGCCATTTTCATGTGCTGTTCCAGATGCAATTGTTCGGCCTGGCTGGTGCCTTTTTGACCGGCGACCTGTTCAATCTGTTCGTCTTTTTCGAGATTTTGCTGATTGCTTCCTATGGCTTGGCGCTGCATGGCGGCGGCAAAGTGCGCACCCGCGCCGGGCTGCACTACGTGGTGATGAACCTGGCCGGCTCCACGGTGTTTCTGTTTGCCGCCGGGCTCATCTATGCGTCATTGGGCAGCCTGAACCTGGCCGACCTGGCGGCCCGGGCTGTCGCACTGGATGCCAACATGCTCGGCCTGGCGCGCGCTGGTGGCCTGCTGCTGCTGGCGGTGTTTGCCCTCAAGGCCGCCTTGCTGCCGCTGCACCTGTGGCTGCCTGCCGCCTACAGCGGCACGTCGGCGCCGGTGGCGGCACTGTTTGCCATCATGACCAAGGTTGGCATTTATGCCATCTTGCGCAGCCACACGCTGCTGTTTGGCGACAGCGCCGGGGCACTCGCCAACCTGTTTGAGCCCTGGCTGATGCCGCTGGCGCTGGCCACCATCGTCATCGGCACGCTCGGCGTGCTGGCCGCCGACAGCCTGGGGCGCCTTAGCGGCTACCTGGTACTGGTGTCGGTGGGCACGCTGCTCACTGGCATCAGCCTGGGCACCCAGGGCATCGCCGCGGCGCTGTATTACCTGCCGCACAGCACCTTTACCGCCGCGCTGCTGTTTTTGCTGGCTGACAGCATCAAACGCCGCCGCCTGTTGCAGGCCGACAGCCTCAGACCCGACGCCGACATGGCGCGCCATGCCCTTTGGGGCGGCCTGTTTTTTGCAGCAGCGGTGGCCGTGACCGGCTTGCCGCCGCTGTCTGGTTTTATTGGCAAGTTTCTGATTCTGCGTGCAGCCCCTGGTCAGCCCTGGATCTGGACGGTGATTTTGCTCGCCGCACTGCTGGCGGTGATTGCCATGGCGCGCGCGGGCAGTCAGGTGTTTTTCAACAGCCTGCCCGCCACCGATACAACAGCTACCGGGCAGCCAAGCCCCGCAAGCCCATCCAGCAGCGCCCGCGAGTTGCTGGCCATTGGTGGTTTGCTCGGGCTGATTCTGGCCTTGACAATATTTGCCGGGCCGGCCCTTGACTATGCGCAAGCCACCGCGCAGCAATTGGCTGAGCCTGCGCGCTACATCTCCGCCGTGCTGGGAGCCAAGCCATGAAAAAATGGTTACCTCACCCCTTGTTGACACCCATTCTGACACTGGTCTGGTTGCTGCTCAACAACACGCTGGCCCCCGGCCATGTCGTGCTCGGCCTGCTGTTGGGCTGGGCCATTCCGCGCTTCACGCTCAACTTCTGGCCCGAGCGGGTGCGTATCTACCGCCCATTGAGCCTGCTGCGTTTTCTGGGTGTTTTTTTGTTTGATGTGCTGGTGGCCAATGTGGCTGTGGCGCGCCTGGTACTGGCCGGGCCGCGTTCGCTCAATCCTTTATTTGTGCAAGTACCGCTGAATCTGACCAACGAATTGGCCGTGAGCCTGCTGGCCAACACCATCTGCCTGACGCCCGGCACCGTGTCCGCGCGCCTGTCACCCGACCACCGCACGCTGATGGTGCATGCGCTGGACTGCACCGACGCACAGCAGCTCATTGACACCATCAAAACACGGTTCGAGGCCCCACTCAAGGAGATTTTTGAATGCTGAGCAGCGCCCTCATCCTCGCCTTTGCCTTTGTTGCCGTCGCCTTTGGCCTGAGCTTTTACAGGCTGATCAAGGGGCCCAGCGTGCCCGACCGCATCCTGGCGCTTGATACGCTTTACATCAACGCCATCGCCTTGCTGATTTTGCTGGGCATCCAGCTCGGCAGCCCGCTGTATTTTGAGGCCGCCTTGCTGATTGCCCTGATGGGTTTTGTCGGCACCGTGGCCTTGTCCAAATTTTTATTGCGCGGAGACATCATCGAATGAGCTTGTTCACCGAAATCCTGCTCTCGGCGCTGGTGCTGATCGGCGCCGGCTTTACCCTGATTGGCTCGCTCAGTCTGGTGCGCTTCAAAGACTTTTACACCCGCCTGCACGGCCCCACCAAGGCCACCACGCTGGGCGTGGGTTGCCTGCTGATTGCCTCGTCGGTCTATTTCAGCGTCACCGGCGATGGCTTGAGCCTGCATGAAATGCTGGTTACGCTGTTTTTGTTCATCACCGCACCGATCTCCGCGCATTTGCTGGCCAAGGCCGCGCTGCACCTGGGCTTGCGCTGAGCCACGCCAACAACCTTCGCGGCGAGGGCGCCGCTCCTACAACACGGGGCGGCAGCGGCATTTAGGGCTTGTGCAGCGAAGCGTCGTCAGGCTGGTGTCGGGGCGCGTTGGTTAAACTCTGCTGCATTCGGCCGCGCCGGTGGTCGAAATCAGTTTTCACGCACTTTGAGGACACCATCATGAGCACCATCCGCCAAAATGATCTGATCGAATCCGTTGCCGCAGCGCTGCAATACATCAGCTACTACCACCCCGCTGACTACATCGCCCACTTGGCCAAAGCCTACGAGCGCGAGCAAAGCCCGGCCGCCAAGGATGCCATTGCTCAAATCCTGACCAACAGCAAAATGAGTGCTGAAGGCCACCGCCCGATCTGCCAGGACACCGGCATCGTCAACGTGTTCCTCAAAGTGGGCATGGACGTGCGCTGGGGCGAGTTCACCGGCAGCCTCGACGACGCCATCAACGAAGGCGTGCGCCGCGCCTATACCGACCCCAGCAACACGCTGCGCAAAAGCGTGGTGGCCGACCCCCAGTTTGAGCGCAAAAACACCAAGGACAACACGCCTGCCGTCATCTTCACCGACATCGTGCCAGGCGACAAGCTCGAAGTAACGGTGGCGGCCAAAGGCGGCGGCAGTGAAAACAAAAGCAAGATGTACATGCTCAACCCCAACGATTCGGTGGTTGATTGGGTACTCAAAACCGTACCGACCATGGGTGCTGGCTGGTGCCCGCCCGGCATGCTCGGCATCGGCATTGGCGGCACGGCAGAAAAAGCCGTGGTCATGGCCAAGGAAAGTCTGATGGACAGCCTGGACATGCACGAGCTGCAAGCCAAAGCGGCCAGCGGCGCGGAACTCTCCAACGTTGAAAAACTGCGCCTGGAATTGTTTGAAAAAGTCAACGCCCTGGGCATTGGCGCACAAGGCCTGGGTGGCCTGACCACCGTGCTCGACGTCAAGATCAAAATGTACCCCACGCACGCGGCGGGCAAGCCCATTGCCATGATTCCCAACTGCGCCGCCATGCGCCACGCGCACTTTGTGATGGACGGCAGCGGCCCGGTTTACCTGACACCACCGTCGCTTGACACCTGGCCCGATGTGCAATGGGCCCCCGACTATGTCAAGAGCAAGAAGGTCAACCTCGACACCCTGACCAAGGCCGAAGTGGCAAGCTGGAAACCCGGCGACACCCTGCTGCTCAACGGCAAGATGCTGACCGGCCGCGACGCCGCCCACAAGCGCATCAAGGACATGCTGGCCAAGGGTGAAAAGCTGCCGGTGGACTTCACCAACCGCGTGATTTATTACGTGGGCCCGGTGGACCCGGTCGATGGCGAGGCGGTCGGCCCGGCTGGCCCCACCACCGCCACGCGCATGGACGGCTTTACCGAGATGATGCTGGCCGAGACCGGCCTGATTGCCATGGTTGGCAAGGCCGAGCGCGGCCCGGTCGCGATCGAGGCCATCAAAAAACACCAGAGCGCCTACCTGATGGCTGTGGGTGGCGCTGCCTATTTGGTCAGCAAGGCCATCAAGACCTCGAAAGTCGTGGGCTTTGAAGACTTGGGCATGGAAGCCATTTACGAGTTCGACGTGGTTGACATGCCTGTGACCGTGGCGGTGGATGCCGG
>NZ_JACUUE010000075.1 GCF_014859475.1 Rhodoferax sp. | reverse complement strand
TTTTCCCTTGGGTCGCGGTTGCCGCTAACATCAGCAAGCCATATTGCCGGAGATTTCATTCATGCCAGTTATCGTCGTCGCCAACCCCAAGGGAGGCGTGGGCAAGTCCACCCTGTCCACCCAGATTGCCGGTTACTTTGCCAGCCAGAACCATGCCGTGATGCTGGGCGATGCCGACCGGCAACAGTCGAGCAAGCTCTGGCTGTCACTGCGCCCGGATCAAGTCCGTCCTATTCGCAATTGGGTGCTTGGTGACGACGGCGTTGTTAAGCCGCCCAAAGGTACGACCCATGTGGTGCTCGACACGCCCGCCGGGCTGCACGGCAAGCGGCTCAAGGAAATTCTCAAGCGCGCGCACAAGGTGGTCGTTCCGCTGCAGCCCAGCGTGTTCGACATCTTCGCCACGCAGGATTTTTTGAACGAGCTGACTGAAAGTGCTCGCGCAGCCAAGATCGACATTGGCATTGTCGGCATGCGGGTCGATGAGCGCACCCGCGCCGCCGAGCAATTGCGCACTTTTGTGCAAGCCACCGGCCTGCCGGTGCTGGGCTTTGTGCGTGACACGCAGAACTACGTCCAGCTGGCGGCCCGCGGCCTCACCGTGTTCGACCTGCCGCCAGAGCGCGTGGCGCGGGACCTGGCCCAGTGGCAAGCCATTTGCCGCTGGCTGGATCAGTAAGGGCTTTAATGTAATTTAAAGATCACTATTAAGTGTAAATGTGTTTAAATAGCGATCTATAGATTACATAAATCATGCCTGCCCAAAGCGACAAAACCTTGCCAAACCTGGATCATCTGGACCCCCTGGTCGGTGCGGTGGTGGCCAAACGCAAGCAACTGCGCTGGAGCCAGGCCAAGTTGGCCCAAGCGGCGGGTATCAGCCGTCGGGCCTTGCTGATGATCGAAAAAGGCGGCGACTGCAACCTGAGCACCTTGCGGCGGCTGCACACGTGCCTGGACATCGTCATGCAGGCCACCACTGCCCACGCCCCAACGCTCGATGACATGAACGCCCAGAACGCCAGAGAGCGTTTTGGCGGTGTGCTATGAAGCTCGATGTGTACGTCAACCAGGCGCTGGTTGGCACGCTGGAACAAGTTGGGGTCAACCGTTTTGTGTTCGCGTACCTGGCCAATGTGACGAGCAGTCAGGCGGTGTCGCTGCTGATGCCGGTGCGCCTTGAGAGCTGGGTTCATACTGCACTGCACCCGGTGTTCCAGGTCAGCCTGCCCGAGGGTGCGCTCAAGCAGTTGTTGACAAAAAAATTTGCCAAGCATTTTGATTACTTTGGCGACATGGCATTGCTGTCGGTTGTGGGGGCGCACCTGGTGGGTCGCATCAAGCTAGCCCCCCATGGGTCGGCTCTGTCAGCACAAAGTCCGTGCGAAGACTTGCACACCTTGCTTCAGAGCAGCTCCAAAGAAATCGTTGATCGGTTTTTAGAGGAGCACGCTGACACTTCAGGTGTGTCAGGTGGTTTCCCCAAATTTTTGGCGAAAAGCCCGTTGCCGGGCCAGCACACTAACGGGAAAAGCACCCTGATTTTTGACCACTGGATCATCAAATCCAATGACGATGACCACCCCCACCTGATTCTCAATGAGTATTTTGGTTTGAGCGTGGCGCAAAAAATGGGCTTGCCCGTGCCCGAGTTTCAGCTCTCTGAGGATGCCGCTCGCCTGGCCATTCGCCGTTTTGATGTGCTTGCGCCTGGCATCAATCTGGGCTTTGAGGACATGTGCGCCATGCTGGCGCTCAATGCGGGCGACAAGTTTTCTGGTTCGGTGGAAAAAATCATCAAAAAGATCGAAGAGTTCTGCCCGCTTGACCAGAGAAGGGGGGCGCTAGAACAGTTTTATGCGCACTACCTGGCCTGCATGGCCATTCGCAATGGAGACGCGCACCTGAAAAATTTTGGTTTTGTCTATTCAAGTGCCAATGATGTGCGCTTGGCACCCGTTTTTGACATGTTGTCCATGTCGGTCTATGCACCACGGGCGCAAAACGGCGATGCCCTTGACGCACCGGCCCTGAGTTTCGGTGGGGTCAAACGTTGGTTTGTGAAAAAAAGCCTGAAAGAGTTTGCCAACCGATGCACCGTGACGGCCAAGTTTCAAACCGAAACCAGCGCGCGTCTGGTTGATGCCATGCTCAGCGTGGCGCAAGACGCGTTGACCAAGGCCGCGCAGTACCCCAGCTTCGTTCCGACCGCACAAAGAATGCTTGAGCTCTGGTCGCACGGTTGTGCGATTCATCACACCGATGCGGCACGGCAATTGAAGGCCATGGCGACATCGCTTGGTAACTCAGCTTCGGTTTGAAGGTGATCCCGGCGCGACGAGCCAGCGGGCATCTTTGGGCTCTGGCGCAGCCTGGTCGCGTCAGACAGCGCGTCGCCCAAAGTCTGGATGAATGCCTGCCTGAACGCCTTTGCCATCGCCGGCGCACTGCGCCTATTCTTGGCGCGGCCACAGTCCGCAAGCAAAAGGTGTCGTCTCAGCCAGCTTGCAAATGCGTGTATCCCCTGAAGAATTTGAACGAACCAAACTCAACAGAGCCAGGATGGCCGCAGCGACGACGATTCAGCTTGCTTACGGCCGGCGAATAGAAATGGACGCGAGCCCTAAGTTCATCCCAAATGCTTGCCCACGATCCCGGCCAGCTCAAACATTGTCACCTGGGGTTTGCCAAACACCGCCAGCAGCTTGGCATCGGCATTGATGGCGCGTTTGTTGGCGGCGTCTTGCAAGTTGTTGGCCTTGATGTAGTCCCACAGTTTCTTGATGACCTGGGCGCGTGCCACGGGTTCGGCACCAATCACGGCGGCCAGGGCGGCGCTGGGCGTTGAGCCCGGGCTGCCTGCGGCGGGTGCTTTGCGCGGCGTTTTCACGGCGGGCACCTTGGCCACTTTTTTGGCTGGCGCTTTTGCCGTTTTCTTGGCCGCCACCGCAGCCCGGGTCAAAGGTGCGGCGGCGGTTTTGCGCGGCGGGAATTTGCTTGGGGCAAATTCAAAGTTCACCTTGCCTGCGGCCGGGTCCCAGGCCAGCATGGCCTTGAAGGCGCGCCGGGTGCGCATGGAGACGAACTTGTCGAGCAAATCGGTCTTGCCGGTGGCGAGCAGCTTGACCATTTGCGCGCGCTCGATGGGCTGCTGCAAGATGATCTGGCCGGTCTTGAAGTCGCAGCTTGGCGTGGGCTGTGCGTCGGTGGGCACCGACTTTTCACAGACGTAGTTTTTGCCGTGCTCGAACACTCGGGCGCCACATTTGGGGCACGCGCCCAGCGATTCCTTGGCCGAGAAGTCGATCAGTTCGCCCGACTCCTCGCCCTTCTTGTCGTCGCCAAAGTCAAATTCCAGCTTGTAGTTCTTGGTTTCGTCGTCGAACTTGATGACCATCTCCGCGGTGAACGGCCAGCCCGCCTTGGAGCGGAAACCGCTCAACGGGCCAATTTTTCGGTCGCGCAAAAACTGCTCTACCTCGGCGAGCTCGAAGGTGCGGCCCGCCGGGGTTTTGCCAAACGAAAAACCGCAGCCATCGCTTTTGCCATCGGCGCCGGTGCAGGCATAGCGACGGTAGTTTTCTTTCACAATGCCGCCGCAGTTGGGGCAGGGCGTGTGCAGCGTGGCAAAGTCACCGGGGATGGTGTCGCGGTCGTATTCCTTGGCCTTTTTGACCATGCGTTCGGTCATGGCAGCAATCTCGGCCATGAAGGTTTCGCGCTTGAGCTTGCCGTGCTCCATTTGTGCCAGCTTGAACTCCCATTCGCCGGTGAGCTCGGCTTTGGTGAGCTCCTGCACATTGAGGCCACGCAGCAGCGTCATCAACTGGAAGGCCTTGGCGGTGGGGATCAGTTCGCGGCCTTCGCGGTGCATGTAGGCCTCGGAGATCAGGCCTTCGATGATGCTGGAGCGGGTGGCGGGGGTGCCCAGGCCTTTTTCCTGCATGGCTTCGCGCAACTCGTCGTCTTCCACGGTTTTGCCGGCGCCTTCCATGGCGCCGAGCAGCGTGGCTTCGGTGTAGCGCGCCGGCGGCCGGGTTTTCAGCGCCTTGGGCTCGACCGATTCGGCCTTGACCCGCTCGCCAGGCACCACTGGCACCAGGTTTTGGCCCTTGTCGCCGTCTTTGCCGCCCGCCACTTCGTCCACCGCCTCCTTGCCGTAAATGGCCAGCCAGCCCGGCTTGACCAGCACCTTGCCTTCGGTTTTGAAGCTGTGCTCTTGCACCTTGGAGATACGGGTGGTGACCTGGTACTCGGCGGCCGGAAAAAACACCGCCATGAAGCGGCGCACCACCAGGTCGTAAATTTTTTGCTCGGCTTCACTCAAGGCATGCGGCGCCTGCAGCGTCGGAATGATGGCAAAGTGGTCGCTGACCTTGGCGTTGTCAAAAATCCGCTTGCTGGGGCGGATGTAGCTGTTGTTGAGCGCCGTGAGCGCGTGCGGTGCCAGGTGCTTCATGCCACTGTCGGCCAGCATTTCGAAGGTTTGCTTGACCACCGGCAGATAGTCTTCGGGCAGCGCGCGCGAGTCGGTTCGCGGGTAGGTCAGGGCCTTGTGACGCTCGTACAGGCTTTGCGCAATCGACAGCGTGGCCTTGGCAGAAAAGCCAAATTTGCCGTTGGCTTCGCGTTGCAAGCTGGTCAGGTCGAACAGCGTGGGCGAGACTTGCGTGGTCGGCTTGCTTTCTTCCGTGACCGTGGCGTGTTGTCCGCGCACCGCATCGGCAATTTGTTGGGCTTCGCGCTGGCTCCAGACCCGGTCGGCCTTGAGTTCGGCATCTGGCTCGGCGTTGCCTGCCGCTGCATTGGCCGCTGCGCGTTTCCAGTTCGGGTCGAACCATTTGGCCGGGTAGGCACCGGCCTGGGCGGCAAAGCTGGCGTGAATTTCCCAGTAGTCGCGGCTGATGAATTTGCGGATTTGCTCCTCGCGCTCCACCACCACGCTCAAAGTTGGCGTTTGCACCCGGCCCACGGTGGTCAAAAAGAAGCCGCCGTCGCGCGAATTGAAGGCGGTCATGGCGCGGGTGCCGTTGATGCCGACCAGCCAGTCGGCCTCTGAGCGGCAGCGCGCGGCATCGGCCAGCGGTTGCATTTGCGCATTGGTGCGCAAATGTGAAAAACCATCACGGATGGCTTGCGGCGTCATGCTTTGCAGCCACAGGCGGCTCACCGGCTTGCCCAGCGGCTTGGCACCGCCCGCGTACTGCTCGATGAGCCGGAAGATCAGCTCGCCCTCGCGCCCGGCGTCGCAGGCGTTCACCAGTTGGCCCACGTCCTTGCGCTTGGCCAACCGCACCACGGCGTTGAGCCGGGTCTTGGTTTTGTCAACGGGTTTCAGGTCGAAGTGCGGCGGAATCACCGGCAGGTGGGCAAAGCTCCACTTGCCGCGTTTCACGTCAAAGGCTTCGGGTGCCTGGATCTCCACCAGGTGACCCACGGCGCTGGTCACCACATGGGTGTCGTTCTCGAAATGCTCGTCGTGCTTTTCGAACTTGCCCGACACGGGGGTCAGGGCGCGCACGATGTCTTGGGCGACCGAAGGTTTTTCAGCAATGATCAATGTTTTCATCTGACTACAATCCATTTTCTCGCGCTCGCACGGGCGGGCGCACGCAGGCAGGTGCGCACACGCGCACCCATACGAGTTCACGATACCAAATTTTTCAACGTGTCAAAAAAATCATCCGCAACACCGCGTCGCATCCAGGTGCGCGCCTCCGGCATTCATGGCAAGGGAGTCTATGCGTTGCAGAACATTGCAGCGGGCGACACCATCCTTGAATACGTGGGCGAGATCATCAGCTGGGAAGAAGCCCAAGCGCGCCACCCGCACGACCCAAAGCACCCCAACCACACGTTTTATTTTCACATTGACGAGACCCGCGTGATTGACGCGCTGCATGGCGGCAATTCGTCGCGCTGGATCAACCATTCCTGCGACCCCAACTGCGAAGCCGACGAGCAGGACGGTCGCATTTTCATCAAGGCGCTGCGCGACATTGTTTGCGGCGAAGAGCTCAACTACGACTACGGCCTGATCATCGAAGAGCGCTATACCAAAAAGCTCAAGGCCGAGTACCCCTGCTGGTGCGGTGCCGCCACTTGCCGGGGCACGCTGCTGGCGCCCAAGCGGCGCTAGGCGATGGCCACCATGCGCGCCCCGCTGACCCCCATGCGCTGGCCTGCCGAGGCCATCCGGGAGGCTGTGGCCCCTGCACTGCCGGGCTTTACCGTGGAGGTCTTGCCCGAGCTTGACTCGACCAATTCCGAACTGATGCGCCGCGCCCGCGCCGGTCGCCTGGAGCCCGTGCTGCTGGTGGCCGAGCGGCAAACCGCCGGACGTGGCCGCATGGGCCGGCCATGGCTCAGCGGGCAGACAGATCATGCAGCGCATCCGGTGGTCCGCGCGGGGGCGACGCCCTCATTGACTTTTTCGCTGGGCCTGAGTCTGGCCCCTGCCGACTGGTCGGGGCTGTCGCTGGCGGTGGGTTTGAGTGTGGCGCAGAGCCTGCACCCCGCCATTCGACTCAAGTGGCCCAACGACCTGTGGTGGCACGACCGCAAGCTCGCCGGCATCCTGATCGAGACCGCCAACTGGGGTGAGTCCAGCGCCAGCCGATACCTGGTGATTGGTGTCGGGCTTAACTTGCGCACGCCTGATGCCAAGGGTCTTTCCACCGCGCCGGTTGGTCTGCGTGAATTGCTGCCCGAGGTGGACGCAGCCCAGGCCTTGCTGCGCATTGCTGCACCCTTGGTGCAAACCGTGCAGCGTTTCGAGGCCCACGGGTTTGCGCCGTTTCAAAAAGATTTCAACACCCGCGACGCGCTGGCGCAGGTGCCGGTGGTGCTCAGTGATGGTGTGCAGGGCGTGGCGCAGGGCGTCGATACGACCGGTGCCCTGCTGGTGGCCAGCGCGCAAGGCGTGCAGCGCGTCACCAGCGCCGAAGTCAGCGTGCGCACCCAACCGGGGCCAAGCCATGCGCACCTGTGAGCCGCTGACATGAACTGGCGCACCCTGGCCTTGCTGTTAATGCTGCTCAATGCCCTGTACTGGACGTGGGGCGAGGGCTGGCTGCTGCCCTATGGTTTTGGGCCGGCGCAGCAGCGCGAGCCACAGCGCCTGGCGCAGCAAATCAAGCCTGAAGCCATCACCGTGCTGCGCGCCGCCGAGGGGCAACTGCCGCCCTTGCCAGCTGCGCCGCAGGCTGTGCTTGCTGAGCCCTCGGTGTGCCTGCAATCCGGGCCGCTCAATCAGGCCCAGGCAGACGCGGTGCGCGCCCTGCTGGCGGGCTCGTGGCCATCAGACGGCTGGCTGTTGCAGCAGGTGCAGCAAGAGTCGCAAGTACCGCAAGAGCAGGCATCGGATGCGTTGGATGCGTCACAGGCCGGACCCAACTGGCGCCTACGTTTGCCCGCCGTGGACCAAGCCCTGCAAGCGAAGTTACTGGCGCTCGGCGCGGTGCTGCCCGGTCAGGCGTTTGAAGTCTGTCCGCCAGATTCGCCAGACCCGCAAGCGCGCTAAGCCGCGACTTTGTCGAGGGCGTTAAAGCGCACCACGAAGCGCGCTCCTGCTGGTGTTTGGCCCGGGTGCGTTGCCTCCAGGCTCACCGTGGCGTTGTGTTGCTGGGCAATTTCGAGAACGATCGGCAGACCCAGGCCGGAGCCGTCGGCCTCGGTCCCCAGGGCGCGGTAAAAGGGCTGAAAGATCAGCTCGCGCTCGGCCTCGGGCACGCCCGGGCCCGAGTCTTCGACCTGCAGCACCAGGATGTGACCAAAGGGGTCGGTGAGCACGCGGGCCGTGATCACGCCGGGCTTGTCCGGGCTTGACGGGGTGTAGTTGATGGCGTTGTCAACCAGGTTGCGCACCATTTCCTTGAGCAGGGTGGGGTTGCCCAGCACGGTGCAGCTCGCGGTGCCGGGTTGCGTGCCTTCGTAACCCAGGTCGATGCGTTTTTCCAGCGCGCGGGGCACGCTGTCGCGCACCACCGACATGGTGAGTTCGGCCAGATCGCACGCTTCGCGCGGCATGGTCGAGCCGTTGCTCTCGGCGCGTGCCAGCGCCAGCAGCTGGTTAACGCTGTGGGTGGCGCGGATGCTGGCGCGGCCGATTTGGCGCAGGTAATGCTTCAGGTCTTCGGCGCTGGCGCCCTCGCGCTGCGCAATCTCGGCTTGCATGCGCAGCCCCGCCAAAGGCGTTTTGAGTTGGTGGGCGGCATCGGCCAGAAAGCGTTTTTGGGTGGCAATGGAGTCAGCCAGGCGCAACAGCAGGTCGTTCACCGAATCGACCAACGGGGCCACCTCCAACGGCACCGCCTGCGCATCGATCGGGCTCAGGTCATCGGGTTTGCGCGCGCGGATGCGTTCTTCAAGCTGGTGCAGCGGCTTGATGGCCTGCACCAGCGCCAGCCACACCAGCAGCACGGCCAGCGGCAAAATGAAAAACTGCGGCAGCATCACGCCCTTGACGATTTCGGTGGCCAGCACCGAGCGTTTTTCCATGGTCTCGGCAACCTGCACCAGCGCCGGCCGGGTGCCTGGCCCCGACACATTGATCCACAAATAAGCCACCTTGACGTCAAAACCCTTGACCACGTCATCACGCAGCCGAACCTGGTCGAGCACCACCTGCTCGACCAACGGCGGCGACGGCAGGTCGCGCTCACCGCTGAGCAATTCGCTGCGCGGGCCGAGCACCTGGTAATAGACCGTGTCGGAATCATCGGCACGCAGCAATTCACGCGCGGGGCGCGGCAACGAAAACTTGGCACGACCGCGCTCGACGGTGATGAGTTGCGCCATGGCGCGCACGTTGTATTCGAGGGCGCGGTCGAACGGCTTGCCGGCAATGTTTTGCGCCACCAACCAGGTCACGACCAGGCTCAGCGGCCACACCAGCAGCAGCGGCGTAAGCATCCAGTCCAGGATCTCGCCAAATAGCGAGCGCTGCTCGCGTGGGGGCATGCTCACGACAACAAGTGATTAGCCGGGAATTTTTTCCAGGCAATAGCCCAGGCCGCGCACGGTGGCGATGCGGATCGGGCCCTTTTCGATCTTCTTGCGCAAGCGGTGAATATAGACCTCGATGGCGTTGTTGCTCACCTCTTCGCCCCACTCGCACAAGCGCTCCACCAACTGGTCTTTGCTGACCAGCCGGCCGACGCGCTGCAACAGCACCTCGAGCAGGCCCAGTTCGCGCGCCGACAGCTCCACCATGACGCCGTCGATGCTGGCCACGCGACCGCTCTGGTCGTAAATCAGCGGGCCGTGCTTGATGGTGCTGCTGGCCGCGCCCATGCCGCGCCGGCTCAGGGCGCGCACCCGGGCTTCGAGCTCCAGCAGGCTGAAGGGCTTGGCCATGTAGTCGTCGGCGCCGTAGTCGAGCCCCTTGACGCGTTCTTCGACACTGTCGGCGGCGGTCAGAATCATCACCGGCAGCGACGAGCCGCGCGCGCGCAGGCGCTTGAGCACCTCCAGGCCGTGCATTTTGGGCAGCCCCAGATCCAGAATCAGCAGGTCGAACTCGGTATTGGTCAGCAGGGCGGCATCGGCCTCGCTGCCGCTGGCCACGTGATCGACAGCGGCCCCTGAACTGCGCAAGGTGCGCAGCAGGCCATCTGCCAGAACCTGGTCGTCTTCGGCTATCAAAATACGCATCAATGTCTCCTCGTTGGGGTCTTTCGGATGAGTGCTTCAGGTTTCATGGCCTCTTGCTTTCGCGCATTCTAGGCGGCATAGGCCTCCAGCCCGAGCAGCATGACGGTGGCTACCTCATCGCCTACTGCAGCGCGCAGCTCGGCCTGGGCTTGAATGATGGCCTCCTGATAGGCCTGCAACCAGTTCAGGCCGGCCGCCGTGAACACCACGACGCAGGCGCGCGCATCCCGCGGGTCGCTCTGGCGCTGCACCAGGTCCCATGCTTCGCATTGGTCCACCAGCTTGCCCATGGCCTGTTTGCTGACCCCCGCGCGAGCCGCCAGTTCGGTCAGCCGCGAGCCCGCCAGCCCCAGGTGCTGGGTGATGTGCACGTGGGAGGCCATCAGATGCCCGCGCGCCGCCAGGTGGGCCAGCGCCAGCGGCATGCGGTCATTGGCGGCCATCAAGGCCAGCACGCGGGCATCAAAACGCATTGATGCCTGGGCCAGCCAATAGCCCGTGTGGGTCTGGCGCCAGCGCTGATCCAGCGTCGTTTCTGTCATGACAAAATAGTAAATCAAATTGACTAAAAAATATGTTTACGGAGTTTAACAACGGCAATAAACTACTGTTCAGGCATCCAGTCTGTTGTGAATAACACAGGATGCGCATCTTCCCGATTTGTAGCCGATCAACGTTAACCCAGGAGAGAAACCATGGATGCAACTGTCAAAACCCCCACCCCCATCAACCCCGAAAAAGCCAAGGCTCTGCAAGTGGCGCTGGCCCAGATTGAAAAGCAGTTTGGCAAGGGCACCATCATGCGCCTGGGCGAGGGCGAGGTCATTGAAGACATCCAGGTGGTGTCCACCGGCTCGCTGGGCCTGGATATAGCCCTTGGCGTCGGCGGTCTGCCGCGCGGGCGCGTGGTCGAAATTTATGGCCCGGAATCCAGCGGCAAAACCACCCTGACCTTGCAGGTGATTGCCGAGATGCAGAAAGCCGGTGGTCAGTGCGCTTTTGTCGATGCCGAGCACGCGCTTGACATCCAGTATGCGCAAAACCTCGGTGTCAATCTGCAAGACCTGCTGATCAGCCAACCCGATACCGGCGAGCAGGCGCTGGAGATTGTCGACAGCCTGGTGCGCTCGGGCGCTGTCGATCTGATCGTGGTGGACTCGGTCGCAGCGCTCACACCCAAGGCCGAGTTGGAGGGTGAAATGGGCGACAGCCTGCCCGGCCTGCAAGCCCGCCTGATGAGCCAGGCGCTGCGCAAGCTTACCGCGCACATTAAGAAAACCAACTGCATGGTGATCTTCATCAACCAGATCCGCATGAAGATCGGCGTCATGTTTGGCAGCCCCGAGACGACCACCGGCGGCAATGCGCTCAAGTTCTACGCTTCGGTGCGGCTCGATATCCGGCGCACCGGCACCATCAAAAAAGGCGACGCGGCGATCGGCAACGAAACCAAGGTCAAAGTGGTCAAGAACAAGGTGGCGCCGCCGTTCAAGACCGCCGAGTTCGACATCATGTTTGGCCAGGGCATCAGCCGCGAAGGCGAAATCATCGACATGGGGGTGGAGGCCAACATCCTGGAAAAATCGGGCGCCTGGTACGCCTACAGCGGTGAAAAAATCGGCCAGGGCCGCGACAACGCGCGTGAATTCCTCAAAGAAAATCCGGCCCTGTCGCGCGAGATTGAAAACAAGGTGCGCGCTTCGCTGGGCATCGCCCTGATGGCCGGCGCTGATGCGACTGAGGCAGCCCCCAAGGCAGCCAGCAAAAAAGCCGTTTAAAAAATCGTCATTGCGAGCCCGACGTATCCGGCCCGATAACGCACACGGATTGCCGCGCTACGCTTTCCATGAACACCCCCGTCATTGCGAAAGTGACCGTCATTGCGAACGCCGTGACGCAATCCATGACCCCGGAAGTCATGGATCGCCACGCT
>NZ_JACUUE010000074.1 GCF_014859475.1 Rhodoferax sp. | reverse complement strand
TGGTGGGAACTGAGAGGTTCGAACTCTCGACCTACGGATTAAGAGTCCGCTGCTCTACCAGCTGAGCTAAGTTCCCTGGGTTTCAGTGATGCGGAAAGTGCATCGCTAAGTGCCGAATTCTAGCAGAGCAAATGCCATGCAAATCTCGTGCGCAAGAAGCCACCAAAATGATTCTCGTACAGTCTGCATCAACTGATCACATCAGCAAATGCTCACCCGCATTGTCGCCGCCCAGGGTGACGTAATTGACCTTGCGGATGTCCATCAGGCTCTTGCCGCCTGAGTAACTGATGGAGCTTTGTATGTCCTGCTCCATCTCAATGAGCGTGCCAGCCAGCGTGCCATTGATCGGTTCCAGAATGCGCTTGCCTTCGACGTGTTTGTATTCGCCCTTGTTGAAGTCGCTGGCTGAGCCGTAATATTCCTTGAACAGCTTGCCGTCCACCTCCACTGTGGCGCCGGGCGATTCCTCGTGGCCGGCAAACAGCGAGCCGATCATGACCATGGTGGCGCCAAAACGGATGCTCTTGGCAATGTCGCCATGGTCGCGGATGCCGCCGTCGGCAATGATGGGTTTGGTTGCCACGCGGGCGCACCATTTCACGGCGCTGAGCTGCCAGCCGCCGGTGCCAAAACCGGTCTTGAGCTTGGTGATGCAGACCTTGCCCGGGCCGATGCCGACCTTGGTGGCGTCCGCGCCCCAGTTTTCCAGGTCGATCACGGCCTCGGGCGTGGCCACGTTGCCGGCGATGATGAAGGTGCTCGGGATTTTTTCGCGCAGGTAGCCGATCATGTTTTTCACGCTGTCGGCGTGGCCGTGGGCGATGTCGATGGTGATGTAGTCCGGTGCCAGGCCTAGCGCCACCAGTTGATCGACCGTGTCGTAATCCGGCTTTTTGACGCCCAGCGAAATGGACGCGTACAGGCCGCGTTCGCGCATGATTTTGACAAATTGAATGTTGTCCAGGTCGAACCGGTGCATCACGTAAAAGTAGTTGTTTTGCGCCAGCCAGATGCAGATGTCCTCGCTCACCACGGTTTTCATGTTGGCGGGCACCACCGGGAGGCGAAAGCGTCGCGGCCCGAGTTGCACGCTGGCGTCGCATTCAGAGCGGCTCGCCACCCGGCATTTGCGCGGCAGTAGCAAGATGTTGTCGTAGTCGAAGATTTCCATGGTCTGGCACCTGTTCAAAAAAAACGGGCCACAATTGCTTGGGCCCGGTGCTTGATTCTATCGAAGTCGGGTGGCTTTCTACAATGCCTCCATGTTTTCAAACCTGACCTCTCCCAGCGCACCAGATGCCGGCCTGTTGAACAATCTGAACCCCGAGCAGTTGGCTGCCGTCACGCTGCCCGCCGAGCACGCACTGATTCTGGCGGGGGCGGGTTCCGGCAAAACACGGGTGCTCACCACGCGCATTGCCTGGCTGCTGCAAACTGGTCAGGTGTCGCCCGGGGGTATTCTGGCGGTCACCTTCACCAACAAGGCGGCCAAGGAGATGATGACGCGCCTTGCCGCCATGTTGCCGCTGAATGTACGCGGCATGTGGATTGGCACCTTCCACGGGCTGTGCAACCGGTTTTTGCGCGCCCACTACAAGCTGGCGAACTTGCCGCAGAGTTTTCAGATTCTGGACATGCAGGACCAGTTGTCATCCATCAAGCGGCTGTACAAGCAGTTTGGCATCGATGACGAGCGCTTTGTGCCCAAGCAAATGCAGTGGTTCATTGGCGGCTGCAAGGAAGATGGCCTGCGCCCCAACATGGTCGAGGCGCGCGACGATGAAACCCGCAAAAAGATCGAAATTTACCAGCTCTACGAGGCGCAATGCCAGCGCGAAGGTGTGGTCGATTTTGGCGAGCTGATGCTGCGCAGCTACGAGCTGCTGCGCGACAACGACCCGATTCGGGAGCATTACCAGCGCCGCTTCAGGCACATTCTGATTGATGAGTTTCAGGATACCAACAAGCTGCAATATGCCTGGATCAAGATGCTGGCCGGCACGGGCGCACACAGCACGGCAGATGGTGCGTTCCAGCCGACCGGTTGTGTGCTGGCCGTGGGTGACGACGACCAGAGCATTTACGCCTTTCGCGGTGCGCGCGTGGGCAACATGGCCGACTTTGTGCGCGAGTTCAAGGTGCGCCACCAGATCAAGCTTGAAGAAAACTACCGCAGCGGCAGCAATATTTTGGACTCCGCCAATGCGCTGATTAGCCACAACAGCAAGCGCCTGGGCAAGAATCTGCGCACCGCGCAGGGGCCGGGCGAGCCGGTGCGGGTGTTCGAGGCCCCCAGCGACTTTGCCGAGGCCAAGTGGATGGTGGACGAGATGAAGCAGCTGGTGCGCGACGGTTTTGAGCGCAAGGAAATTGCCGTGCTGTACCGCTCCAATGCGCAAAGCCGCGTGATAGAGACCGCGCTCTTCAACGCCGGTATGCCCTACAAAGTGTATGGCGGCCTGCGCTTTTTTGAGCGTGCCGAAATCAAGAACGCGCTGGCCTACCTGCGCCTGCTGGAGAACCCGCGCGATGACACCAGTTTTTTGCGCGCCGTCAACTTTCCGCCGCGCGGCATCGGCATGCGCAGCCTGGAGCAATTGCAGGATGTGGCGCGCGCCAGCGGCTGCTCGCTCAGCGATGCGGTCAGCGGCCTCAGTGGCAAGGCGGGCACCAAGATTGGCAGCTTTCTGGCGGGCATCGACGTGCTGCGCGAGCAGACGCAGGGTTTGAGTCTGCGTGAAACGATTGAGCTCACGCTCGACCATAGCGGCCTGACAGACCACTACAAGGCCGACCGCGAAGGTGCCGACCGCGTGGAAAACCTGGAAGAACTGGTTAACGCGGCCGAGAGTTTTGTCAGTATTGAAGGCTTTGGCCGCGATGCCGTGGCGCTGCCGGTGGATGAGTTGGGCCAGCCGCTCACCCAGTCACCGGCCTCGCAAGGCCTGGACCTGAACCAGCCGCTGATCGACATCCCCGCGCCCGATCTCGAGACCGGCGAAACCCTTTCGCCGTTGGCAGCTTTTCTGACCCATGCCGCGCTGGAGGCCGGTGACAACCAGGCACAGGCCGGCCAGGATGCCATCCAGCTCATGACGGTGCATGCCAGCAAGGGCCTGGAGTTTGACTGCGTGTTCATTACCGGCATCGAAGAAGGCCTGTTCCCGCACGAAAACGCCATGAGCGACCGCGATGGCCTGGAAGAAGAACGCCGTCTGATGTACGTGGCGATCACGCGTGCACGCAAGCGCCTGGTCTTGAGCCATTCGCAAACCCGCATGCTGCACGGCCAGACGCGCTACAACCTGCGCAGCCGTTTTTTTGAAGAGTTGCCCGAAGAAGCCCTGAAATGGATCACGCCCAAACACCCCGGTTTTGGCCAGTCGGACAGCTTTTCAGATGCCCTGTATTCAGGTCGTTCAAATGCCTATGGCAAGCGTCCGGCAAGCCCGTTCGGCACGGACTATTCGCGCTTTTCAGCTGCCGCCCCACCGCCAGTGGCGCAACCCAAGGCCGAGGCGCAAAACAGCCTGCGCGCCAAGCAAAAGGTGTTTCATGCCAAGTTTGGCGAAGGTACGGTGTTGACATTGGAAGGTAAGGGCGACGATGCGCGCGCGCAAATCAACTTTCCGCGCCATGGTGTGAAATGGCTGGCGCTGTCAGTGGCCAAGCTCACGCCCGTGCCCTGATTTGATCAGGCCTGCGCAGGCGTTTCAGGCTCGAAACTGTCGCGGTAGGTGAAGTACAGCGAGGTAAAAAACATCGATGCCAGCAGCAGCAGCGCTGGAAACAACAAAATGCCTGACAACGTCGGGTTGCCCAGCAGGGGGCCCACTGTGCCGATGAGCAGAATGGCCACCACGATGGCGCCCATCCAGGTGAGGCCAAACCAGGTAAAGGCCCAGAAATTGCGAAAGCAGGCCACGATGCTGAAAAACATGCTTTTCAACGGTGGCAAGTCGTTCCAGAACACCAGCGCCGGCGCGTGCCAGAACATCAGCGACAGTGGCAAGTGCAGGCCGATGAAGACCCACATGGCGCGCTGAAAGTCGGACGACTGCAGCAGCTCCGGTGTGGGTGTGCTGCCGCCCATGTAAAGCCGGGCAAAGCCACCGCCATCCACCAGGTACGAAGCACCCATGGCCAGCATGAAACCGGCCGCGTACAGGGCGCCCAGCGCCAGCATGGCGCGCAGTTTGGCGGGCCCGGCGCGAAAGGCGGTGAACAAAATAAGTGGCATGGGGAACTTGCCTTGGGTGGCTTCGCGGGTGGCCGCCATCAGCCCCAGCGTGGCCGCGGGCAGCAGCGTCATGCCAAGCGGCAAGCCGATGAGCGGCAGCATGGTGGCCAGCGACATGAGCGCCATGAAGATGAAAAACAGACCGGCCAGCGCCAGCGGTTGTTTGAAGAAGGTCTGCATGCCCAGCTTGACCCAGGTGGCACCGGTGCGGGCGGGAACGAGTTTGAGTTTCATGTGATGGATTCGAGTGCCGGATAGTCCCGGATTTGGTCGGCCCGATGGCGCATGATGCGTTCAAAATGCGCGGGGTCGTGGGCTTGCAGCACGCTGGCTTGGCGCGGCAGGTAAAAGTCCCACAGGCGCGACAGCCAGAAGCGCAGGGCGGCGGCGCGCAGCAGGGCCGGCAGCAGTTCTTTCTCTGCCGCCTGCAGCGGGCGCTCAGCGTTGTAGGCAGTCAGGAAATAGTGGGCATTAACCGCGTGGTGCGCGCCGCTCGTCTGGTCGATGCACCAGTCATTGAGGCACACCGCCAGGTCGAACAGCCAGCTGTCAACGCCGGCAAAGTAAAAATCAAAAAAGCCGCGCAAAACAGGCTGACCCGCCACCGTTTCGAACATCACGTTGTCGCGAAACAGATCGGCGTGGATCGGGCCGCGCGGCAGGGCGGCATAGGCGGGCTGGCTTGCCAGCTGGTTTTGGTAAGCCAGCTCCTGGGTGAGCAGGTTTTTCGGGCCGTCCGTCAGGTAAGGCAGCACCACCGGCGCGGTGTCGTTCCACCAGTCCAGGCCGCGCAGGTTGGGCTGGCGCATATCAAAGTCGCGCCCGGCCAGGTGCATGCGGGCCAGCATGGCGCCCACCAGGGCGCAGTGTGCCGGGCCGGGCTGGGGCTCCTTTTGACCACTTAACTTGTCAACCACGGCAGCGGGCTTGCCCTTGACCTTGAACACCAGCTCGCCCAGGGCGTTGGCATGCGGCTGCGGCACCGCAATGCCGCGCTGCGCCAGGTGTTTCATCAGGCGCAGGTAAAACGGCAACTGGTTCAGGGTGAGGCGCTCGAACAGGGTTAGCACGTAGTCATGGTGCTGGCCATTTTTGAGTGCGCTGACAAAATAATTGGTGTTCTCGATGCCGCCCACGCAGCCTTGCAGGCTTTGCAGTTCGCCCAACTGAAGCAGCCGCAGCAGCGCGCTGGCCTCATCGAACGAGACTTCTGTATAGACCGCCATCGTTCAGAATCCCAGCACTTTCCAGGTGCGCTCACCCGTTTTGGGTGCCACCTGGTAGGCCGGCATGTTGTTTTTGGGCTGCACTGTGATGCTTTGGGTTTCGCCGCCCACGCGCACCTCGTCAATGCGCGCGCCGGCATCTTCCACCAATATGTGCTCGACGCGCGGTTGCGCCTTGGCCTTGGCAGGGGGGTCACGTTGCACAGTCGCGCTAGCGGGGGTCGTCGCAGCGGTTGCATAAGGGGTTTGGCCCCATGCCAGGCCGCTGGCCAGAAGGAAGGGTAGGGCGATGTAGGTTGAGCGCATCTTTTGATTGTAGAGAAAGCCAGCGGTAAGGCCATTGGCGTGCCGGGTGCAGGCAAAATGCCGACATGAACAATGTCCCCGCTAAAACCTTGCTGCTGGTCGATGGTTCCAGCTACCTGTACCGCGCTTTTCACGCCATGCCCGACCTGCGCGCCGTGCCTGGCGACCCGGCCAGCAGCCCCACCGGGGCCATCCGCGGCATGATCAACATGCTGCAAAGCCTGCGCAAGGACGTACCCGCCGAGTACGCAGCCTGTGTTTTTGATGCCAAAGGCCCCACCTTTCGTGATGATTTGTACCCGCAGTACAAAGCTCACCGTTCGCCCATGCCCGACGACTTACGCAGCCAGATCGAACCGATTCATGAGGTGGTGCGACTGATGGGCTGGAAGGTGCTGGCGGTGCCAGGCGTCGAGGCCGACGACGTCATCGGCACCCTGGCCGCCACCGCCGCCGCGCAGGGCATGCAGGTGATTGTGAGCAGCGGCGACAAGGACCTGGCGCAGCTGGTCAATGAGCGCATCACCATCATCGACACCATGAACGGTCGGGTGCGCGACGTGGCCGGGGTGACCACTGAGTTTGGCGTGCCGCCCAGTCTGATGGTGGACTACCAGACGCTGGTGGGCGACGCCATCGACAACGTGCCCGGCGTGCCCAAGGTGGGGCCCAAGACCGCCGCCAAGTGGCTGCAGGAATACGGTTCGCTCGACGCCATCGTGGCCCGGGCCGATGCCATCAAGGGCGCGGTGGGGGAAAACTTGAGGAAGTCGCTCGACTGGTTGCCTACCGGTCGCCTGCTGCTGACCATCAAGACCGATTGCGACCTGAAAGACTGGCTGCCTGATTTGCCCGACATGGACGACATTGCCGTGGGCAGCATGAACACCGCGGCGCTGGCCGGGTTTTATGAAAAATACGGCTTCAAGGGGCTGGCGCGGGCGCTGTCGGCGGGCAATGGTCAGGCTGGCTCTGGCCCCAATTCCACTGTCAAGTCGGTCACCAGCAACCGAGAACCCGGCCTTTTCGACGAACCTGATATGACACCAGAGGCCCCAGCCACCCCCCGCATCAGCACGGTGCTCTATGAAACGATCCTCACCTGGGATGCCTTTGACCGCTGGCTCGCCAAGCTGCAGGCCGCCGAACTGGTGGCGCTGGACACCGAAACCACCTCGCTCGATGAAATGCGCGCGCAAATTGTTGGCATCAGCTTCAGCGTCACGCCGGGCGAGGCGGCTTACATTCCTCTGGCCCATGCCTATCCGGATGCACCCACCCAGTTGCCCATCGACGAGGTGCTGGCCAAACTCAAACCCTGGCTGGAGGGTGCGGCCCACAAAAAGCTCGGCCAGCACGTGAAGTACGACCGCCATGTGTTTGCCAACCATGGGCTAGAGGTGCAGGGCTATGCGCACGACACCATGCTGCAAAGTTATGTGCTCGAAGTCACCAAACCGCACGGCCTGGCCAGCCTGGCCATGCGTCATCTGGGGCGCAGCGGCATCAGTTTTGAAGACCTGTGCGGCAAGGGCGTCAGCCAGATTTGCTTCGACCAGGTCGATGTGGCCAAGGCGGCAGAGTATTCGTGTGAAGATTCAGACATGACGCTCGATGTGCATCGGGTCTTGTGGCCGCTTCTTGAAGCCAATGACAAATTGCGTTTTATTTACGAGCTGGAAATTGCCAGCAGCGAAGCCTTGTACCGGATCGAGCGCAACGGTGTGCTGATCGACGCACCCACTTTGGCGGCGCAAAGCCACGAACTTGGGCAACGCATTTTGCAGCTTGAAAAGGAGGCGCATGAACTCGCCGGCCAACCCTTCAACCTGAGCAGCCCGAAGCAAATCGGCGAGATTTTCTTTGTCAAGCTCGGCCTGCCGGTGGTCAAGAAAACGCCCACTGGCACACCGAGCACCGACGACGAAGTGCTGCAAAAGCTGGCCGAAGACTACCCGTTGCCCGCCAAAATTCTGGCGCACCGCAGCCTGTCCAAGCTCAAGGGCACCTACACCGACAAACTGGCGCAAATGGCGCACCCGCGCACTGGCCGCGTGCACACGCACTATGCGCAGGCGGTGGCCGTGACCGGGCGCCTCTCCAGCAACGACCCCAACCTGCAGAACATCCCGGTGCGCACGCCCGAGGGGCGGCGCGTGCGCGAGGCCTTTGTGGCGGCGCCCGGTTGCGTCATTGCCAGCGCCGACTACAGCCAGATCGAGCTGCGCATCATGGCGCACATCAGTGGCGACGCGGCGCTGTTGCTGGCGTTTCACGACGGCATGGACGTGCACCGCGCCACCGCCGCTGAAATCTTTGGCGTGGACACCGCCCAGGTCAGCAGCGAGCAGCGCCGCTACGCCAAGGTCATCAACTTCGGCCTGATCTACGGCATGAGCGCCTACGGCCTGGCCAAGGCGCTGGGCATTGACAACACGGCGGCCAAAAACTACATCGCGCGCTACTTTGACCGCTACCCTGGTGTCAAGCATTACATGGATCAGACCCGCGCGCTGGCCAAGGCCCAGGGTTATGTCGAGACCGTATTCGGTCGTCGCCTGTACCTGCCCGAGATCAACTCGCCCAACGGGCCCCGGCGCAGTGGTGCCGAGCGCGCCGCCATCAACGCGCCCATGCAGGGCACGGCCGCCGATCTGATCAAGCTGGCCATGGTCAAGGTGCAGCAGGTCATCGATGCCGAGCAGCGCGCCACCAAAATGATCATGCAAGTGCACGACGAACTGGTGTTCGAGGTGCCCGAGTCAGAGGTGGACTGGGTGCGCCACGAGGTGCCAAAACTGATGGCCGGCGTGGCGCAACTCAAGGTGCCGCTGCTGGCCGAGGTGGGCGTGGGGCCAAACTGGGACAAGGCGCACTGAGCGTCTGTGCGCCACAGCACAAACCGCAGTGAACTTGCGTGCTTAAATAGTTGGCGTTTTACACGCTTCGATGCCGTCGGCATCAAAGCTTGGGTAAGGCGTTACAGAGGTACTTGCATGAATTCAATCAAACTCGTCGGTGTGGTGCTCATTGTTTTGGGTGCCCTCGGGCTACTTTATGGTGGCTTCAGCTACACCAAGGACGCCACAGCGCTCAAAGTCGGGCCGCTCGAGATGACTGTGAAGGAAAAGAAAACGGTCAATGTGCCGCTGTGGGCCGGCATTGGCGCCATTGTGGTCGGTGGCGTGTTGCTGGTGATGGGCGGCAAGAAGGGCTAAAGCTTGTTGCTTTGCGAGTCCTTAATCCAGCAGCAGTGTGCCCGGGCACTCCAGGTAAGCGCGCACTTGCTGGATGAATTCGGCCGCGTTCATGCCATCGACCACCCGGTGGTCGAATGAGCTTGACAGGTTCATCATTTTGCGTGCCACCACCAGTCCATTTTTGAGCATGGGCCGCTCGACGATGCGGTTCGGGCCGACGATGGCCACCTCCGGGTGGTTGATGACAGGGGTGTGGGCAATGCCGGCCAGCGGCCCCAGACTGGTCACGGTGATGGTCGAGCCGCTTAGCTCCTCGCGCGCTGCCCGGCCGCTGCGCGCGGCTTGTGCCAGACGCAAAATTTCGGCGGCGCAGGCCCATAAATCGAGCGTTTCGGCGTGTCGGATCACCGGCACCATCAAGCCGCCGCTGGTTTGCGTGGCCAGCCCCAGATGCACCGCGGCAAAACGCGTCACCACGGCGGCTTCATCGTCGTAGCGGGCGTTGATCTCGGGGTGCTGGCGCACCGCCAGCACGATGGCTCGGATCAAAAACGGCAGCAGCGTGAGCCGGCCACGGATGGCCCCGTATTGGGTGTTCAGGCGTGCGCGCAGGTCTTCGAGTTCGGTCACGTCAATCTCTTCGACATAGGTGAAGTGCGGAATGCGGCGTTTGGCATCCTGCATTTTTTGCGCGATCTTGCGTCGCAGGCCGATGACGGGGATGGCTTCTTCAGCAGTGCGCTGCGCGTAACGAGGATCGTTGATTGTCTTGCCCGGGTCGGCGCTGCCGGTGCTGGTGCTGCCTTGCGCGGTCGCGCGCGAAATTGAGGTTATCGAGTTTGCGTTGCTGTGCTTGGTATGCGCGTCGAGGTCGGCTTGCGTGATGCGACCGGCCGGGCCGGTGCCCTTGACGCTGGCCAGGTCGATGCCGAGCTCCCAGGCGCGACGGCGCACGGCGGGGGCGGCGACGGGCTTGGTGACGGCCGATGCTTCAACGTGCAGGGGGACATGGATGGCCGCGTCGCTGTCGTTCCTCGCCATGACGGCATGAGCTGGCGCGGTAGCTGTCGCTGACGTCTGCGTGGACGTGGACGTCGATAACGCACCCGGCACCTGAACAGGGCTTTCGTCACTGCGAGCGTAGCGCGGCAGTCCATGCAGTCCGGAAGTCATGGATTGCTTCACTTCGTTCGCAATGACGGGGTTCTTGGTGGCCGGGGTTTCAGGCTCAGGTAAGCCAGTGTCGACGGAACCTGCCACCTCAATGTGAATGATTTCGGTGCCCACGGCCACCACCTGGCCCACGGCCGCGTCGAGCGACAGCACAATGCCGGTCACATGCGACGGAATTTCGACCGTGGCCTTGTCGGTCATCACGTCGGCCAGAATCTGGTCTTCCGCCACGGTGTCACCCACCTGCACATGCCAGGCCACCAGTTCGACCTCGGCTATGCCTTCGCCGATGTCGGGCATCTTGATACTTTGTGTGCTCATGTCAGGCCTCCATCACGCGCTGCAGGGCGGCGCCAACGCGCGCCGGGCCCGGAAAATATGACCACTCCTGGGCATGCGGATAGGGCGTGTCCCAGCCGGTCACGCGCTCAATGGGCGCCTCCAACTGGTAGAAGCAATGTTCCTGGATCAGCGCGCTGAGTTCGGCGCCCAGGCCATTGGTGCGCGTGGCCTCGTGCACGATGACACAGCGACCGGTTTTCTTGACCGAGCGAATGAGCGTGTCGAGGTCCAGCGGCCACAGGCTGCGCAGGTCGATGATTTCGGCGTCCACCCCCGACTCAAGCGCTGCGGCTTCGGCCACATGCACCATGGTGCCGTAGGCGATCATGGTCACCGCGCTGCCGGGCCGGGTGATGCGCGCGCTGTCCAGTGGCACGGTGTAATAACCTTCCGGCACCTCGCCCAGCGGGTGCTTGCTCCAGGGCACCACCGGGCGCTCGTGGTGGCCGTCGAACGGGCCGTTGTAAAGCCGCTTGGGCTCCAGAAAAATCACAGGGTCGTTGTTTTCGATCGACGCGATCAGCAGGCCCTTGGCATCAAAAGGGTTGGACGGCATCACGGTGCGCAGGCCGCAAACCTGGGTGAATATGGCCTCGGGGCTCTGGCTGTGCGTTTGGCCGCCGTAAATGCCGCCACCGCAGGGCATCCGGAGGGTGAGCGGGCAGGTAAAGTCGCCCGCCGAGCGGTAGCGCAGCCGCGCCGCCTCCGACACGATCTGGTCGGTGGCCGGATAGACGTAGTCGGCAAACTGGATTTCGACCACCGGGCGCAGGCCGTAGGCGCCCATGCCGACCGCCGTGCCGACAATGCCGCCCTCGGAGATGGGGGCGTCGAACACGCGTTGGTCGCCGTACTTTTGCTGCAGGCCCTCGGTGCAGCGAAACACGCCGCCGAAGTAGCCCACGTCCTGGCCGTAAACGACCACGTTGGGATCACGCGCGAGCATCACGTCCATGGCCGAGCGCAGCGCCTGGATCATGGTCATGGGCGTGGTTTGCATGTTGTCCATGATCAGGCTCCCAATCCATGTTGCAGTTCTTGCCGCTGGCGCAGCAGATGCGCCGGCATGTGCTCGTACACGTCCTCGAACATGGTGGCCACGCTTTGGCTGTGCGCATCGGCCAGCGTGCCGAATTGTTCAGCCTCTTTTTG
>NZ_JACUUE010000313.1 GCF_014859475.1 Rhodoferax sp. | reverse complement strand
CCCCTGCTAAGGGAGTATGGGGTGTAGAGCCTCATCGAGGGTTCGAATCCCTCCGATTCCGCCAAAAAACCACAAAGCCCATGTACTGCATGGGCTTTGTGGTTTCTGGCGTGTACTCACATTGGTTGGCCAATATGAACAAGAGAATGATGTGATGATGTCTGTCAAACCTGTCTCGGCGCAACGTTTGCCAGAACTGCTCAGGCGCATGCCCAAGGCCGAGCTGCACATGCACATCGAGGGCTCGCTGGAGCCCGAGCTCATGTTTGCCCTGGCCGCGCGCAACGGCATGACCGTGCCTTACGCCGACGTGGCAGCGCTGCGCCGGGCCTATGTGTTCAACAACCTGCAGGAATTTCTGGATGTGTACCACGCGGGCACGCTGGTGTTACGTACGGAGCAGGACTTTTATGACATGGCCTGGGCCTACCTGCAGCGCGCCGCGGCAGACCATGTGCTGCACACCGAGATTTTTTTCGACACGCAAACGCACACCGGCCACGGGCTGAGTGCCGAGGTGGTGATCAACGGCCTGCACCGCGCCTGTGTTGATGCCCAGGCCCAACTGGGCATCAGTGCCGCCTTGATTCTGTGTTTTTTGCGCCATTTGTCAGAGCGTGAGGCTTTTGAAGCGCTGGAGCAGGCGCTGCCATTGCGCGATAAGCTGATTGGCGTCGGGCTGGCATCAAGCGAGTTGGGTCATCCGCCAGAAAAATTCGCGCGCGTTTTCGCCAAAGCGCGTGCCCTGGGCTTTCGGCTGGTGGCGCACGCCGGCGAAGAAGGCCCGCCGGCCTACATCTGGAGCGCGCTGGATGTGCTGAAAGTGGAGCGCATCGACCATGGCGTGCAGGCGCTGCGCGACCCGGCACTGGTGGCTCGCCTGGTGCATGACCACATCCCCCTGACGGTGTGCCCGCTGTCCAACCTGAAGCTGCGGGTGTTTGCTGAATTGAAGCAACACAAGCTGGGTCTCATGCTGCAAGCCGGGCTGGTGGCCACCGTCAATTCAGACGATCCGGCCTATTTTGGCGGCTACATCAATGAGAACTTCACCCAGACATTTGCGGCCTTGGGGCTGACTGCCCAGCACGCTTACCAGTTGGCGCACAACAGTTTTGCGGCCAGCTTCATTGACGCGTCGGCCCGGCGGACTTTTCAGGAGCGCCTGGCCGAGGTGTTTGAAACATTCGAGTGAACCGGGCGCGCTTACTGCGCCGGTACCCAGCGCTGCAGGCGCGGCAACATGACGCGGTAGGGCGCCAGCAGCACGGCGGCCATCAGCCATTTGATGCCCAAGTCGCCCGTGGCCAGCATCAGCCAGTCCATGTCGGAGCCGTAGAACGCCAGGAAAAAGAAAATGCCGGTATCGACCACCGAGGCGATGATGGAACCGATCAACGGCGCTTTCCACCACGACATCGCGCGCAGCTTGTTGAAAGCGGCAATGTCGAGCATCTGGCCAATGATGAACGCCACACCCGAAGCCACGGCAATGCGCCAGGGCGCCAGCGTCAAAGACACCAGCACGGCAATGGCAAAGCCGGTAAAGGCCACGCGGCGCGCGGCACGCACACCCACGGCGCGGTTGGTCAGGTCGGTCACCAAAAACGCCACCGGGAAGGTGAACGCCCCCCAGGTGAGCCAGTCGTTGATGGGAAACTGCACCAAATAATTGGATGCCACGATGACAAGCAGCATGGCCAGAATAGGCCGCCAGAGCTTCAAAAGAGGGATCTGCAGAGAATTTTTCATGAGCGGATTATCGCAGCAGGGCAAAAACTCCTGGGATTCGTGGATTGCTTCACTGCGTTCGCAATGACGGTGATGTGCATGGGAAGTAAAAGGGGGGGAAGTAGGAAAGTAAAAGGGGACGCTACCCTTTTCTGGCTTCCGGTGCCGAGTAAAAGGGGACGCTACCCTTTTCTGGCTTCCGGTGCCGGGTCTCGCCCCGGCG
>NZ_JACUUE010000073.1 GCF_014859475.1 Rhodoferax sp. | reverse complement strand
TGTCGTTCTTTAGCGCCTGGCTGTGCATCCGCTGGCTGCTGCGCTTTATTTCCACGCACAGCTTTGTCGGTTTCGCCTACTACCGCATTGTCTTTGGCATCGTGGTGCTGGCCACCGCCTGGAGCGGCACGGTGAACTGGTCGGCCTGAAGGCAGCCCTACCCGAGGTTTTGCAGATTGAGCAAAGCTGCCTCGATGGCCGCCGCCGTCACCAGTGGTTTTTCCATCGGAAACAGGTGGCTGCCGTCGAGCATCATGAGACGGCCCTGCGTGACGCGCCGAGTCAATTCGAGCCCGACCTGTCGCATTTCGGACGAGCGCGTGCCGCCAATGAACGCCACCGGGCATTTAACCGGGTGCCGCTTGATCAGCGCTTCGAGATTGCTGGGCAGAGTGTTATAGATGGCAGTTTCAATGTCGCGGTTGAAGCTCAGGACACGCTGGGTGTTTCCGTTGACCGTCTCGTCGTGCGTGCCGTGGGCAATGTAGTCTTCGAGCACTTGCGGGTGCCATTTGGCGAAAGCCCTTTTGCTTTTGAAATGGGCCAGCGCGGCCTCAAAGTTGGGCCAGTACTGGCGGCGCTTGCGGCTGAGCTTTCCCGGCGACACCGATCCTACCAATTGGGTGCGTTTGGCCAGGCCCAGCGCCTGCGCGCGCCAGCCGCCCACCAG
Organism: Rhodoferax sp.; assembly: GCF_014859475.1. GTDB lineage: Bacteria > Pseudomonadota > Gammaproteobacteria > Burkholderiales > Burkholderiaceae_C > Rhodoferax. The sequence goes on along the minus strand of NZ_JACUUE010000073.1, from coordinate 11,007 downwards.
GGGCGCGTCGAGCAACAGCACACCGCGCACCAGATTGGGCGCCTGGCTGGCTGCCATCAAGCTCAAAAAGCCGCCCAGCGAATGACCTGCCAGAAAAACGGGCGCACCGGCATTGTCCACCCGCTGTCGGGTAAAGTCGATCAACTGCTGCACCAGATGCGGCCAGTTGTTGCTGACCGGGTAACGTGGGTCGTGGCCATATTTGTCAATGGCAGCCACGTCAAAGCGGCGTGCTTTCAAGGCCTCGAACAGCACGCCGTAAGTGGCTGCGCCGAAGCTGTTGGCGTGGGAAAAAACGAGGGGCGTTACGGTGCGCATCGTGATCAGTTGCGGACAGAGCAAAGGAATTAAATTAATTTTTCTTGCGGCGAGCTGATTTTTTTCAGCACCTGGCTGCGGCTGGCGGGCTGCATCAGCGGCACGGCGGTTTGCTCGCCGTTCCACATCGGGTCTTCGATGCTGTCAAACACCTCGCGCAGCTTGGCGCCCCAGCTGTTGCGCATCATCTTGAAGTAGGGGTTGTGCTCATCAATGCACACCACCTTGTCGGTCTGGAACTGGTTGGCTTCATAGACCACCATGTCCAGCGGCAGACCCACCGACAGATTGGCTTTGAGGGTCGAGTCCATCGACACCAGCGCGCACTTGGCGGCTTCGTTGAGCGGCGTTTGCGGCGTGATCACACGGTCCAAAACAGGCTTGCCGTATTTGGATTCGCCAACCTGGAAATACGGCGTCTCGGGCGTGGCCTCGATGAAGTTGCCGGCCGAGTACAGCTGGAACAGGCGCATGCCTTCGCCCTTGATCTGGCCGCCAAAAATCAGTGACACATTGAAATCGACCCCGGCCAGTTTGAGCGCGGCGGCGTCGCGCTCGTACACATGGCGAATGGCCGCACCCAGCACGCGCGCCGCGTCGAACATGCTTTTGGCGTTCCAGATCGTGATGCCCTCATCCTCGTCGTGGTCCTTGAGTTTTTCAACCTGCAAGATTTCGCGCACCGACTGCGAAATGCTCAGGTTACCGGCCGACAGCAGCACCATGAAGCGGTCGTCAGGCTTTTCGTAAACGATCATCTTGCGAAAGGTGCTGATCTGGTCCAGACCGGCGTTGGTGCGTGAATCGGACAAAAAAACCAGTCCGGCGTTGAGTTTGATGGCGACGCAATAAGTCATGGAATCAAAGTTGAATGGAGGTGGCCGAGTTTAATGGGTCGATAAGAGGTGCCGGATGTGCTGCGCCAGGGCCTGGGCGTCGGACTCGGTGATCCGGGCGGCATCGAAACCCACGTTGAGCACCAACTGGTCCTGGTAGCTGCTGGCTGCGGTGAACAGCGTCTGGTAGGGCATGGGGCACAGCGCAAATGAGATGGCTTCGACCGCAGGGTCTTCGGCCACGGTGGCAATGGCGCCCACATTGCTGACCATGGTGTTGGGCAGCGAGGCCAGTGTTTTTTGTCTGAAGGCGTCGAGCCGTTCCGGCAGCACCGGCGTGCCGTCGAGCCCGAACAGATGGTACAAAAGATGGCCTTCACCGCGCGCAATCTGCAGCCGGGTCTGGGTGACGATGTCGCGCGCGAGTTGCCAAAAATCTGTGTCGGCACTGACCGAGAAAGTGGCAGAAATCAATGACACGAACAAGCCGGTGGGCGATGCCGGTGGCGCCGGGTCCAAATGCGCTCGCATGTCCACCGGGCAGGACAGAAAAAATGTGCTGGCTTCGGTGTCTGCCTGCAACTGGCGCTGCGCCAGCAGTTGCGCCGCGCACAAGGCGCCGTGCACGGTGGTGCCGTGCGCGCGCGCTGCACCGAGCAGACGCCCGGTGAGCGCTGGCGCAAAGCTCAGGCGGATAAAGCGGGGTGTTCTGCCCGTGGCTTCGCTGGCCAACCAGGCAATGGCGGGCAGCGGGCCGTGGCGGCGGTAGTCGGTGATCAGCGTGCCTCTGAGCTGCTTGGCTGGGTCCGGCTGCTCGGCCCAGCGAAAACGGGGCGGGTGCAGGTCGGCCATGGCGGGCAGGGCGAGCGGGCCGACGAGCGGCGCTGGTTTGGCCTGTGTGGCCATCACAGCCAGCATTCGGCGCAGCAGCGCGGTACCGGCGCGGCCGTCGGCAATGGCGTGGTGAAAACATAGCGCCAGCACCGAGCGCTCGGGCATTGCCAGATAGAGGCAGCGCATCAACGGCGCGGTCTCAATCTCAAACGGCTCGGAGAGTTGTTGCTCGATGCAGCCTTGCCAGTTGTCGGCCGTCACGCTGTGGCAGCGCAGTTCGACCGCCGCGCCAGGCGCCTGAGTGAAGCACAGGCCGTTTTCCTGGCTCCAGTGGATGCTGGCTTGCAGCAACAAATTTTCCTGTTGCAGCAGATCGAGCGCAGCGCGCAGGCGCTCGGGCTCAAGATGCCCGCGGCGCTCGGCAAAAACCACAAAGTTCATGCAGGACACCTGGTCCGACATGTAAAAGAACGATTCGCCCGGGTCCAGCGGGCGAATGATCGGCACGGCCGATACGGACGCGCTCACGCCAGCGGTACGCAACTGCAGAACAGGTTGCGGTCGCCGTGGACGTTATCGATGCGCCCCACCGGCACCCAGTATTTGGACTGCTTCAAGCTGGGCACCGGGAACGCTGCCAGCTCCCTGCTGTAGGGTCGGTCCCAGCTTTCCACCAGCAGCGTGGCGGCCGTGTGCGGCGCGTGGCTTAGCGGGTTGTTGCCCTGCGGCCAGACGCCTTGCTCGACCTTGGCAATCTCGCCGCGGATGGCGATCATGGCATCAATGAAGCGGTCAAGCTCGTCAAGCGTTTCGCTCTCGGTGGGCTCGACCATGAGCGTGCCGGGCACCGGAAAGCTCAGCGTGGGCGCATGAAAACCGTAGTCCATCAGGCGCTTGGTCACGTCTTCGGCGGTGATACCGTGGGCGCCGCCACTGCTTTCCTTCAAGGGGCGCAGGTCAAGAATGCACTCGTGCGCGACACGCCCGGGCTTACCGGCTTCAGAGACGCTGGTGTAGAGCGTGGGGTAATGCGCTTGCAGGCGCACGCTGATGTAGTTGGCGCTCAGGATGGCAACCTCGGTGGCGGCCTTCAGGCCGGATGCGCCCATCATGCGGCAGTACATCCAGCTGATCGGCAGCACGGCCGCATTGCCCAAAGGCGCAGCGGATACCGCGCCAACACCATCGCCTGGCAAATACGGCACCAAGTCGGCCACCACACAAACGGGGCCAACACCCGGGCCGCCGCCGCCGTGCGGGATGCAGAAGGTCTTGTGCAGGTTCAGGTGGCTCACGTCGCCGCCGAATTCGCCGGGTGCGGCCAGGCCGACCAGCGCGTTCATGTTGGCACCATCGACATAAACCCGCCCGCCGTGGCTGTGCACCAGGGCGCAAAGTTCCTTGACGCTGGTCTCGAACACGCCGTGCGTGCTGGGGTAGGTGATCATCATGGCGCCCAGATTGGCGCTGTACTGCTCGCACTTGGTCTTGAGGTCGGCCATATCGACATTGCCGTTGGCATCACACGCCGTGACCACCACTTTGAAGCCGGCCATGGTGGCGCTGGCGGGGTTGGTGCCGTGCGCGCTGCTCGGGATCAGGCAGATGTTGCGCTGGCCCTCGCCGCGCGCTGCATGAAAACCGCGGATGGCCATCATGCCGGCGTATTCGCCCTGGCTGCCGGCGTTGGGTTGCAGGCTGATGCCGGCGTAACCGGTGGCCTCGCAGAGCCAGGCGCGCAATTGCGCGTCCAACTCGGCGTAACCCGCGCGTTGGTCTTCGGGGCAGTAGGGGTGGATGTTGGCAAACTCGGGCCAGGTGATGGGCATCATCTCGCTGGTGGCGTTGAGTTTCATGGTGCAACTGCCCAGCGGGATCATGCTGCGGTCCAGCGCCAAGTCGAAATCGGACAGGCGGCGGATGTAGCGCAGCATGCCGGTCTCACTGTGGTGGGTGTTGAACACCGGGTGCGTCAGGTAACTGCTGGTGCGCAACAGGGCAGCGGGCAACAGGCTGGCCGTGGCTTGTTCAAAGTCAGCCACTTGGGGCAGGGTCTGGCCGGGCTTGGCGAAGAAGCCCCAGAGTTGTTCGACCTCCAAGCGGGTGGTGGTCTCGTCGAGCGACACGCCCAAAGCGTTGCTGGAGGCCTGGCGCAGGTTGGCACCGGCGGCGCGCGCCTTGGCGGCGATGGCTGCGGTGGCGTCACCCGTGCTCACGGTGAGCGTGTCAAAGGCAGCATCGTTGACCAGCGTGTAGCCCAGCGTCTTCAAGCCCGCAGCCAGCACGGCGGTCAGCGTGGCCACGCGCTGCGCGATGCGTTTCAAACCAAGCGGGCCGTGATAGACCGCGTACATGCTGGCAATCACCGCCGGCAGCACCTGCGCGGTGCAGATGTTGGAGGTGGCCTTTTCGCGGCGGATGTGCTGTTCGCGCGTTTGCAGCGCCAGCCGGTAGGCCGGGTTGCCGTGGCTATCGACACTGACCCCCACCAGCCGGCCGGGCATGGTGCGCTTGTGCTCGTCGCGGCAGGCCATGTAGGCGGCGTGCGGGCCGCCGTTGCCCATCGGCATGCCAAAGCGCTGCGTGGTGCCCACGGCAATGTCGGCACCGAGTTCACCTGGCGAGGTCAACAGCGTGAGCGCCAGCAGGTCGGCCGCCATGATGACAAGGCCGCCGCGAGCCTTGACAGCCGCAATCAGCGCGCGGTCATCACGCACCACACCGCTGGTGCCAGGGTATTGCAGCAACACGGCAAAACTGTCTTGCGCCAATTCGTCGCTGTTGTGGCACAGCTTGACGCTAATGCCCAGCGGCTCAGCGCGCGTCTGGATCACGGCCAGGGTTTGTGGCAGCACCTCGGCATCGACCAGGAAGGTGGTCGATTTGGACTTGCTGGCGCGCATGGCCATGGTCATGGCCTCGGCGGCGGCGGTGGCTTCGTCGAGCATCGAGGCATTGGCCATGGGCAGGCCGGTGAGGTCCATCACCATGGTCTGAAAGTTGACCAGCGCCTCCATGCGGCCCTGGCTGATCTCGGCCTGGTAGGGGGTGTAGGCGGTGTACCAGGCGGGGTTTTCCAGGATGTTGCGCAGGATCACGCCGGGCGTGTGGGTGCCGTAGTAGCCCTGGCCGATGTAGCTTTTGAGCACCTTGTTCTTGCCCGCCATGGCTTTCAGTTCGGCCAGCGCGGCGGCCTCGGTGATGGGTGCAGGGATGGCCATGGGCTGGCTGCGGGCGATGCTGGCCGGGACGATTTCATTCATGAGTGCCGCGCGCGACGCCGCCGCCACGGTGTTCAGCATGATGGCTTCGTCGGCCGCGTCGATGCCGATGTGGCGCGCAATGAATTCGCAGGAGTTTTCCAGTTCGACGAGGGATGGGGAGGGCGTGGACATGGTGAGACCCGTAAGTGATGTAAAAGAAAAAAGGATCAGTGGCAGCCAAGCTTTGCGTCATTGCGAGCGAAGCGTGGCAATCCATGAATTCCTGGATTGCCGCGTCGCTGCGCTCTTTTCCATGAACAGCCCCGTCATTGCGAACGCAGTGAAGCAATCCATGGCCCCGGACTGCATAGACTGCCGCGCTACGCTCGCAGTGACGGCCCCCTTATTCAAGGTCCGTGTGCGGTATCGGGCCTGATTCGGAGAGGCTCGCAATGGCGATACGCTCAGTGTGCGTCAGCCGAGTAGGTGGTGTAGCTGGTCTCATCCATCAGCGCGTCCAGGTCAGCCGGGTTGGCCAGTTTGACCTTGAAGAACCAGCCGGTGCCCAGCGGGTCGGAATTGGCCAGCGAGGGGTCGTCGCGCAGGGCCTCGTTGACCTCGGTGACCTCGCCATTGGCGGGCATATAGACGTCGGCAGCGGCTTTGACCGACTCAACAACGGCGGCAGCGTCTTTGGCGGCGTAGGCTTTGCCCACTTCGGGCAGGTCAACAAACACCACATCGCCCAGGGCGTCTTGCGCGTGGTGGGTGATGCCGACGGTGGCGGTGTCGCCGTCAATCTTGATCCATTCGTGGTCGGGGGTGTATTTGATCGTCATGGTGATTCTCTGAAAAATGAAATGGGAAAGTGAGGGTGAAAAAGAGCTTAACCGCGGAAATAGTGGGTGGGCACAAACGGCGTGGCGACCACTTCCATGGCGACCGGTTTGCCGCGCACCATGGCGTTGAGCTGGCTGCCCAGGGCGGCCAGGTTTGGCGGTACGTAAGCCATTGCAATGGGTTGGTCGATGGTTGGGCCGAGCAGGCCGCTGGTGACTTCGCCGATGCGCTCACCGGCCAGGTTTTGCAGCTCAACATGCTCGCGCACCGGCACACGCGTCAGCGCTTTCAGCCCGACGCGCTTGCGCGTGACCGAATCCGGTTCGCCCGCCAACTGCGCCAGAATTCTGTCGGCACCCGGAAAGCCACCGGCGCGGGCACCACCGGCACGGCGTACCTTCTGGATGGCCCATTGCAGTCCAGCCTCGACCGGCGTGGTGGTGCTGTCGATGTCGTTGCCATAAAGCGGCAGCCCGGCTTCGAGGCGCAAGGAGTTGCGCGCGCCCAGACCAATCGGCTTGACTTCAGGCTGTGCCAGCAGGGCCTGGGCCAGCGCCGTGGCTTGTGAAGCGTGCACCGAAATTTCAAAGCCGTCCTCACCGGTGTAGCCACTGCGGGTCAGGAACACGTCGATCTTTTGCGCACCCGTGTCAACGGTGAAGCTGCCACCGGTCATGAATACCAGTTTTTCGACGCCCGGCGCCAGGCGCGACAGGGCGATCACGGCTTGCGGGCCTTGCAATGCCAGCAGGGCAAATTCGGGCATCGGGATGACCTGGCAACGACTGCCGATTTTGGCCTGAATGTGCGCAATGTCGCCCACCTTGCAGGCGCCGTTGACGATCACAAACAGCTCGTTGGCACTTTTTTTGAAAAACATCAAGTCGTCAATGATGCCACCCGCGTCGTTGAGCAGCAGGCCGTAGCGCTGTTTGCCCACGCCCAGGTCAATCACATCGACCGGAATCAGGCTCTCAAAGGCCGCTGCGGCATCCGGCCCCACCAGGCGCAACTGGCCCATGTGCGACACATCGAACAGACCGGCTGCGCTGCGGGTGTGTTTGTGCTCGGCCATCAGGCCTTCGGGGTATTGCACCGGCATGCTGTAGCCGGCAAAAGGCACCATGCGGGCGCCCAGGGCAATGTGTAAATCGTTCAGGGGGACTTTGAGCAGGTCGTCAGGCGTGGCGGACATCGGGACTCCAATAGAGCAGGGGGCAAATCAAATTCCAGGGCCTGACGCGGTGTCAATGCCATGGACTGCCCCCGCTGTCCGCTTTACCTGAGAGATTCGCCGTTACCGGGCACGCAGGGCGCGCAGGATTCGGGTTGCTCCTTCGGTGGATTCGCATCAGCGCCAAGCGCCAATATGAACCTCTCTCCAGTGGGGATACGCTACAGAGTCTGGCGACGCCGTGACGGTTGTCAGTCCTTTTGCCTGAGCGTTCAAACGGCTGCGATCAGCCACTCTGCGCCTTCGGCGGCCCGCCTCAAGGGCAGGCTCTCTCCTGACGGATGCGGATTCTACATGGGGTTCAGGGTATTGATGCCAAGGGCAGTGGCTGCGGCATTGCGCTGTTTGTCAAAGCAAGCAAACGTCAGGGTGTTGCCGGCCTGACTGTGTGCGCGTTGGGCGCTGGCGAGTTGCAGGCTGTCGTAGGCGCGCAGACCGAAGCTCAGGGCGAGTTCGCCGGCTGTGATGATCAACGCGTGGTCAATAGCAAGTTTGCTGTATCGATCCCATTCATTGCGCAATCGCCTCTTCATCAGTCAATTCGCGCGGGGGCGGAGTCACGGGTGCGGGTGCCACCAGTTCAGCCACCACTTTTCGGTGCGAGGTGATTTGCACGCGCTGCCCGGAGCGCATCAGGGCAATGGCGCGCGCCGGGTTGGCTTTGAGCTCGCGGATGGAGACTTGCATGGTCTTGCTTTTCAAATAGGCCCACATGCTAGCAGCGTGCTGAAAATTGTGGTCTCAAACAAGCCCGTCAGTTAACGGACTTGTTTGGGTGCATGAGTTGCCGGCCACGGATTTCAAACGCCCGATCTTGGTCAACAATCGACACCTTTGAAAACTCGATTCACTTGGCAAGGCGAAAGTGCAACCATGACAATATTCAGCGACATTGGCATCCAGATTCCGCAGGTCTATTTGCCCAAACCCGGCATCGACCTGCAAAAGTGGGCGGTGATTGCCTGCGACCAATTCACGGCAGAGCCGCAGTACTGGCACCAGCTTGAACAACAGGTGGGCGCGGCGCCCTCGACGCTCAAGCTGATCTTTCCGGAGGTGTACCTTGGCAAGCCGGGGGCCGATGAGCGCATTGCCGCGATTGGTCAGACCATGACAGATTACCTGAACGATGGCGTGCTGCTACCGTTTGAGGGCATGGTTTTTGTGGAGCGCAGCGTGGCTGGCATTACCCGGCGCGGCCTGATGCTGTGCCTGGACCTTGAGGCTTATGACTACCGCGCGGGCTCAGTCAGCCTGATCCGCGCCACCGAGGGCACCATTGTTGACCGCCTGCCGCCGCGCGTCAAAATCCGGGAGCAGGCGGCGCTGGAGCTGCCGCACATTCTGGTGCTGATCGATGACCCGGACCACACCGTGATTGAACCGCTGACCGCCGCCAAGGCCGAATTTGCGCCGCTGTACGAGGTTGAGCTGATGCAAGGCGGCGGCCACCTGGCCGGCTATGCCGTCACCGATGCGGCGCAGCAGCGCGTGGTGGCAGCGCTGCGGGCGCTGGCACAACCAGAGCGCTTTGCCGCCCGTTATGGTGTGGGCCCCGAGCAGCCGGTGCTGCTGTTTGCCATGGGCGACGGCAACCATTCGCTGGCCACGGCCAAGGCGATCTGGGAGAAAAACAAGGCGCGCTTCGGGCTGGATCATCCCAGCCGCTACGCGTTGGTCGAAGTTGAAAACGTGCACGACGAGGCACTGCAATTCGAGGCCATCCACCGCGTGCTGTTCGGCCTGAAAAAAGACCTGCTGCTTGAAATGAAGACTGCCTTTGGCACCGGTTTCAGCTATACCGCCATGCCGTCCGTCCAAGCCATGCAGGCGCGCGTGGATGGTGCCTTGGGTGCCAGCCACGCCATCGGTTTGATCGGCGGCGGGCAGGGCTTTGGCGTGCTTGAAGTGGCGCAACCGGCATCGAACCTGCCGGTCGGTACGCTGCAAAATTTTCTTGATGGGTTTATGCAGCAGGGTGGCGCTGAATCAATCGATTACGTGCATGGCGCAGACGTGCTGGCGCGCCTGGCCCACCAGCCGGGCAACGCTGGCTTTTACCTGGCCGGCATGCACAAATCCGACCTGTTCAAAACCGTGATCCTGGAGGGCGCTTTGCCGCGCAAGACGTTTTCGCTGGGGCAGGCGCACGAGAAGCGCTACTACATGGAAGCGCGCAGGATTAGGTAGCTGCGCGATTGCTTGGGTGACCGCCATGCGGCGCAAGCAGTAGTGCGACACGGTGACAACGAAAGCTAATCGAAAAGTGTCGCGATGGTCAGCATCGGCAAAAACAACCTACTGCTCGACCGGTTCAAGGGTATGAAACCAAAGTGCTGATAAAAATCTGCTGCTGATGCATTTTTGGCATCAACCACAACAGCCATGGCTGCAATACTAGCGGCCGCTTGCAGACTGCGGTGCAGTGCATCCATGAGCAAGAACTGCCCCATCCCTTGACCTTTGAGTCCTTGATCGACGGCCAATCGTCCCAGTAGCGTGACGGGCAATTGTGGATAGCGAGGAAGTTTGCGCGCTAAATCTGGCGGTACTTCATCGGCATGGATGGTTGACGCTGACAGGGTGAAGTAGCCCAACACTTGATAGGCTGGCGGCTGGACCAGCGCAAATACAGCGGCGACGCGCTTTTCGCTGTCCTGGCGAGCCTGGTTCTTGAGATAACGCTCAAGCGCCGGGCTACCGCAGGTGAAGTTCTGACGCTCGTGCTCTTTTTGTAGCGCAAGCACTCGCCAAGAGGTCGTGAGCACAGTTTTAAGCGCTTAACAGGGTGCGGTACTGTAGGGCAGCTTGACGCAGGCGAGCATTGGGTTCTGGTGGATTGAGCAGGGTCTGGACGAACCGAATCTGGTCTTCGCGCTCAAGCCGAATGGTTTCATGCGCTTCGATAATTCGGTTCGCAGCGTCTTGGGCACTGGCGACCACAAACTCACTCAAGCTTCGAGCGGAGAGCATCGCAGCCTGCTGAAACAGCGCTTTTTGTTCGTGGCTAATGCGCGCCTCAAGCCGTGAGCTTCTGGCCTTGATGGGAGAGCTGGTATTGATTGGCATGGTCTTCATCCTTATTGAAAAATGCTCAAATAGCAGATAAGCCGAGTGTACGCCAATCATCCGTACATCATGCGCAACAAGGCATCGACAAATTCTTCCCTTCAAGGGCCGCTTGCAAGCAAGTCAAGTGAGAAAAGATGCGACTCCCTCGGGCATCTAGCCCAATACCACGAAGGGCTTTTGACTGGATTTGAACAGAGCAACCGGTAGGCTGCCAATCGTGGCTGACAGCAACGGGTCTTTGCCGCCTGACGCACTCGATTTATAGATCGTCAAATGCCGAAAAGCTCAGAATGCGTGCCGGAGCGAACAAGGTTGATCCAGTTGGCATCAAGCTGGTAGATCCGCAGGAAGTCACCAACGATGTGACACTCACTGTAATCTGCCCACTCACGCTTCAGGCTGTAATCCAGCCATTCCGGGCCAAGCAGGGCATCATTGGCAATAAGCAACATCATGGCCACCTTGAGCCGCACCATGTCAAAACGTCCAGAGCAAGACGAGCGTTGCCAATCTTTCAGAAACGCCTTGGTAAAGTCGGCACCCTGCAGCCAGGTCGCTCGTTTACTGGTTGCTGTTTTTTTTCAAGATCAGCAAAGAGTTCGTCGGCAGAGGCGAAGCGGGTGTGGCGTGCGGCGTTTGGCGTGCGGCCATCATGGCGCGCGACGCTTCC
>NZ_JACUUE010000312.1 GCF_014859475.1 Rhodoferax sp. | reverse complement strand
TTTAATCAGTTGAGGACAGAGCTAAAGATCTGTCCCGCAAGTATCAGGTGTGGTTAAATTTTTGCGCCCAGGGAATGAACTCAGGCAGTGGCATGGGTTTGGCAACCCCATAGCCCTGCACGAAATCGCATTGATTGGAGCGCAGCCAGGCCAGCTCTTCGGCCGTCTCCGCGCCCTCGGCAACCACCGAAAGCCCCAGCTCCTGGCACAACAGAATGGTGGAACGCACGATGGCGGCGTTGCACGGTGTCACATCCACGGCGGTGACAAAGGTCCGGGCAATCTTCAGTTCATCGACAGGCAGGGTCTTGACGTAGGCGAGCGAAGATTGGCCGGTACCGTAGTCGTCAATGGAGAGCTTCAGCCCGTGTGCCGACAGCGCGTCCAGATGCCTGAGCGCCAATTCGGGTTCATCCATCAGGGCGCTTTCTGTGATTTCCAGACAAAGCTGCCCGGCCGACAAACCGGCCTGCGCCAGCAAGCCCGGAATCTCCGCCACCAGGCTGTGATTCAATAAATTGCGGGTGGACAGGTTGACCGACGCCACCACCGCCATCCCTGCGCGCTGCCATTGGGCAGCATCTTCGATCACCTGGCGCAGCACCCAGGGGGGTGATCTCGAGAATAAAGCCGGTCTGCTCGGCAAACGGGATGAAGTGCATCGGCGCAATCATGCCCCTGACCGGATGGCGCCAGTAAATCAGTGCCTCGGCCGCGGTGATTTTGTTTTGTTTCAGGTTCAGCTTGGGCTGGTAATAAACCACAAAATCGCCCTGCACCAAGGCCTCGCGCATCTCGCCGATCAGCGACAGCTGCGCGTGCGCCGGTTCGTCACTTATCTCCGAACCAAAGGCGACGCTGTCCTGACGTTGCTTGGCAGCTGTCATGGCCAAATCGGCACGCCGCAGCAGCGTCGTGACGTCCGCGCCGTCCTGCGGGTACAGCGCGACACCCACACTGGCATCAATGTCCAATCGCTGCCCCTCGATCGTCACGGGGGCCCGCAATGCCGACAAAATCTGCTGCACCATGGCTGCGGCCGAAGCCCGATCGGCGCCCTTCAGCAGCAAGGCAAACTTGTCACCCCAAAGCCGGGCCACCAGGTTGGACTCGCCTGCTACGTCCTTGATGCGCATGGCAACCTTGCACAACAGGCGGTCACCAACCTTAAGCCCCAGTGCGTTGTTGATCGGCGCAAAGCGATCAATGTTGAGCAGTATCAAGGCACCCGAGGCGTTGCTGACGTGGGCGTCGAACACTTCCATGAAACGGGTGCGATTGGGCAGGTCGGTCAAGGGGTCAACATAGGCCAGCCCCGTGCCGACCAGCAGCGCAATGATCGCCAACAAAATCACCAGACTTCTCGCCCTGGCTGCAGACTCCCTGAGTTGTTCCAGTTCCGACTGCATCGCCTGCTGCAGCTTCCCTTCCACGGCGCGCGACTCAAAAAGCAGCGTCGTGAGCACTTTCTGGGTCCAATCTTCGAAGTGGCTACGCACGCTTGCCGGAGTTGCAAGCGAGATCAATTCAACTGTTTCCTGGGGCAAGGCCGCGTAGCGCTGCTGCAAGTCGGTCACACGCTCGATGGCCGACTGATTGTCTGGTGCAAGCCCGGTTTGCGCCAGTGCATTGGCTGCCAGGCCCGATGCCGCCATCTCCTCGTCCATGGCCAGATACAGTGGCACACGGTTGTCACGCGCCGGCGTGTGCAAAAGCTGGAGCAGCTTCATGGCCGCTGCTTGCGCGTGCTGGTTCATGCTCTGGGCGATGAAAACGTGGCGCGCCTGGTAGTTGACGATCTCCTGGGTGGTGTTGGTCAGGCCCTCGAGTCGTTGCAAGGACACCGCCGCAACTGCAAACAACAGTCCGAGCAGCACCGAAAACGCCAGAATCAGGCGAGCGCGAATGGAGGCAAAGTGGATCGTCATGGTTTGCGGTTTCAGTTTACCCGGAATACCTCG
>NZ_JACUUE010000072.1 GCF_014859475.1 Rhodoferax sp. | reverse complement strand
GATGTCGCTGTTCAAGGTCCGTGTGCGGTATCGTGTCGGATTCGGATGGCTCGCAATGACGACTTTGTTTCATCATTCGGGGGGCTGAGTTGCCACAACAGTTAGCGTTGGTTTTCATGCTTGTTTTTTGCTGGATTTTGGCTGCATTTCTCCGGCCTTTTCGAGGATTTGGCGCGCCAGCTGCTGCACGTTAACCCGCGCCTTGAGCCGCGCCGCCAGCAAATACAAGCCACCGAGCTTGCGGTGCAGAAACAGCGTGTCGATGGGCGGAATGTGCCAGAAATCCCGATCCAACCCCAGCGCCATGCCGGCGTCGCGCAGGCGCTGCGCCATGTCGGTGCTACCAAAGTCAAAATCGCCCGACTGACGCAGCGGCTGCAGCGCCAGCTCGAACATGTCGAGCACGGCGGCTTGGTGCCGGGGCTGGGTGCGGTCGTCGAAATAACCAATGCTGATCCCGGCTTGCCGCATGGCATCGCGGTCACCGGCCAGGGCGGCAAGCGTCATGGCGCGGTAGCCCTCACCGAAACCGGGCGCGAAGCTGCGTGTGGCGCCAAAGTCGAGCAAGACCAGCTGCCGGGTGGCCGGGTCGTAGCGGTAGTTGGCAAAGTTGGGGTCGGTCTGCATCAGGTTGAATTCGAACAATTCGCGAAACAGCAGGCTGACCAACAGGCGCACGATGCGGTCGCGCTCGGCCTGCGGCGCAGACACCATCGACTCCACCGGCACGCCGCCGACAAAACTCATGGCCAGCACGTTGCGGGTGCTCAAGTCGGCGTGATGGGTGGGCACGACGAACTCGGGCGCATCGGCCAGCAGCGCGGCAAAGCGCTGCAAATGCGCGCCCTCGGCCAGGTAGTCGGCTTCCTCGCGCAACTGGCGTTTGGCCTCAAGCAGCAGCGGCGCAATGTCCAGCGTTTTGGGAATCAGGCCCGACAGGCGCAGCAGCGTCGCCACGTTGTTGACGTCGCTGCTGATGCTGCGGCGCACGCCGGGGTATTGAATCTTGATGGCCAGCTCGCGCCCGTCTTTGGTTGTGGCACGGTGCACCTGGCCGATCGACGCGGCAGCCATCGGGATGAACGGAAATGTCTCGAAGCGCTGTTGCCAGCCAGCGCCCCAGTTGGCGCCAAGCACCGCCTGCACCTGGCGCTGCGGCATCGGTTGGGCGTCGGAGCGCAAGCGCCCCAGAATGGCGGCCAGCTCGGGCGGCAGCAGGTCGCCGGCATCCATCGAGACCAGTTGCCCCAGCTTCATCGCGGCACCGCGCATGTGCGCGAGTTGCTGCGTGACGCGGCTGACGTTGGCGGGCGTAAGCAGCAGATCGCTCATGCTCGGGCGCTTGCCTTGGGCGAGCTGGCGCGCACCGGCCATCAGCATGTTGCCGGCCACCCCGGTGGCCATTTGTCCAAGCCGCGCCAGACGCCCCAAGCGGCTGCTGGGCACGGGCGAACTGCGTGAGTCAGGCGGTGTTTTCAAGGCGATCAGGTCAAAGGGCAAGGGCACGCATTAAGGCACAACACGGGAAGCCTTGTCGTTCGACAGGCATTCGCGCAAGGCGGTTACTGCGCAAATTCCATTATTGCGAACTGTCTCCGTCAGCTTGACACCGCGGCGACAAGGTTTTCAGCAAAACACAACAATACGCTGTTTCTTAACGTCAACAAGGGTTCCACGCCATGAAGCCACAACCACGTTTCATCCAGTCCACGCAGTGGCTGCGCCCGGTCACGCGCTGGGCCACCCGCTTTTCATTGAATGCACCGCGCTGGCTGCCGGGGCCCGTGCGCCATGCGCCGCTGCGGCTGACCTCGCTGGTGCTCAAGGCCTACCACCTGGCGCTGCGTTGAGGGCGCTTTGGGGCGCTTTGCACGTTTCAGCTGTGCCAGGCCGTTGTCGGACTTGACCAATAGCGGCACGTCGGCAATCGTGCGGGCCATGCGCTCGAATTCTTCGGCGGTCGATTCCAGAATGCGGCGGTAGTCGTCGGCGCCGCGTGCGCGTGACAGTGTGACCTGCGTTTGCGTCAGCAAGTTGCTCACCGGGGTGCGCAGCTCATACGCGATGTCGTTGAGCGATTGCGCCAGCTCGTACAACACGCCGGTAAGGATGAGTGCAAACCTGTCGTCTTTGTAACAGTGGCGTCACGCTGACGATCGCCTCGGGTTTTTACAGTCATATGCGTGATGCAACGGTTGTATCACCGGCACCCAGGGAAAAATTTCTGTCGGGTCTGTCAACCCATTGAAAAAGTTATTCATCATGTCTATTCGCAAATCCCTGGTCGCTTTTGGTCTTGCGACTGTCGCCCTTTCCTCATTCGCCGCGACAGGTGATGCCGAGATTGTTCAATCCACCCCGTTGCAGGATGGCTCGGTAATGCACCATTACAAGGACGGGAAAATGGCCATGGAAGACAAGTTTGGCCGAGTAACCAGCATGAAAGACGGCGTAAAAATGGAGACCAGAGACGGCAAAGTGATCGTCATGTCAGGCAATGAAGTGGCTCGCCTTTTCATGGGAAAGTTCAAAGAAACCAGAAACTGACCAACCAAGCGGGTGCTTCAAACTGATTCTTGGGCATGCGCCAACCTGACAATAAATCGGGTGCTTGCATCCGATGACGTGACCGAAATGTCTCCGCCATGTGCCACGACAATGGACTTGGCGATGGCCAGCCCCAGACCCGTACCCTCGCCTCTTTGGCGAGCGGGATCCGCCCGGAAGAAACGATCAAAAATGCGCTCCAGGAATTCTGCCGGGATCGTGTCTCCAACATTTTCTACGGTCACAGTCGCCTCTGAAGCCTGGTCTTGCAATGTCACCCGGATACAGCTGTTGCGTTGGGCGTGACGAATCGCATTGGATAGCAGGTTGCCGATGGCACGGCGCAGCATCAGGCGGTCTGCCAGTACCTTTGCTTGCCCCTGCAGCGACAATGTCAGGTGTTTTTCTTCGGCCAGTGCGTCATAAAAGTCGAATAGCGCCAGTATTTCTGCGGCCAGGTCCACCGGCTCACGATGCGGCAGCACCAGGCCGTTGTCGGCCTTGGCCAGCAGCAGCATGTCAGCAATCATGCTCTTCATGCGTTCGAGTTCCTCGGCGTTGGACTCCAGAATGTGGTGGTACTCGTCGGCGCTGCGCGCACGCGTCAGCGCCACCTGGGTTTCTGTCATCAGATTGCTCACCGGAGTGCGCAGCTCGTGCGCGATGTCGCTGGAAAAATCGGACAAACGCTGAAAGGCTTCTTGCAGCCGCGCCAGCATGTCGTTGAGCGATTGCGCCAGTTCGGCCAACTCCCGCGGCACCGTATCCACGGGTAACCGGTAGTCGAGTTGCTGTGCCGTGACACGGCTGGTTTGCTCGCGCATGGCACGCAAAGGCCGCAAGCCGCTTCGGACCGCCACCCAACCCAGCAGGGCAATCAGCACCGTGGCCCCAGCCACAAATACCCACAGCGTTTTCAACAAGGTTTGCAGGTACACCTGATGGTGCTCGGTGTCGCTGGCAATAGCCACCCGCACCGTGAACGGCCGGTACACGTCGCGCTGCAGTCCCACCTGTTCGCCTGGCACGACGGTGCCAGGCAATTGGGTTGCCAGTTCGGCCACCACAACCCTGAATTGCTGGTCTCCCACGGTCCAGAGCATCGGCCGCAGAGGCTGCTCTGGGTAACGTGAGGCGTTGACCAGCAACAGCCGGGACGAAAAAACCGGGTCGGCAGCCACCTGGGCAGTCGCGAACAAGGTCTGATTGGCCGGATCGATCACCAAAACTTCAAGCCCCTGGTGCCCCACCAGGGAATGCCCCATCAGCAGCGCCAGGCGATTCAGGTCGTCGCTAGTCTTGAGCTCATTCACCGGCTGGGCAATCAGGTCCATTTTGCCCACCAGGCCGACCATGTCGAGGTCTTCAAAATGGCGCTCGACCGACTGGGTGATCACAAAGCCAAGGCTCAACAGCACCGCGGACGACGCCAACGTGACCAAAAACGTCAGCCGCCGCGTCAGCGACAGATTCCCTTTCAATCGCATGCGGGCTGCTCCAGCACGTAGCCCATGCCGCGCACGGTGCGGATCAGGTGGGGTTGAAAGTCGTCATCCACCTTGGCGCGCAAACGGCGCACGGCCACCTCGATCACGTTGGTGTCGGAATCGAAATTCATGTCCCACACCTGCGAAGCGATCAACGAGCGTGGCAGCACTTCGCCCTGGCGGCGCAGCAGCAGCTCGAGCAGGGCAAATTCCTTGGCGGTCAGGTCGATGCGCTTGCCGCCACGGCTGGCACGCCGACGCAACACGTCCAGCTCCAGGTCAGCGGCGTGCAAGGTGGTGTCAGTCGCTGGTTGGCCGCCGCGACGCAGTAAGGTGCGCACGCGCGCCAGCAGCTCGGCAAAGGCAAATGGCTTGAGCAGGTAGTCGTCGGCGCCCAGCTCCAGCCCTTTAACACGGTCGTCCACCGCGTCGCGCGCGGTCAGGAACATCACCGGCAGGTGTTTGCCGGCGCGGCGTATGCCCGCCAGAATGCCCCAACCGTCGATGCCGGGCAACATCACGTCCAGAATGGCCAGGTCGTAGTCTTCGGTCAGCGCAAAGTGCAGACCGTCAATGCCTTCGCGCGCCAAGTCAACTTGAAAACCGGCTTCGGTCAGCCCTTGTTTCAGGTAATCACCGGTTTTGCGTTCGTCCTCGACGATGAGGATTCTCATGACAGTTTTTCTTTCTGGATAAAGCCCCGGCTATTCTGCCTTGATAAGAACAGCTTCTGCCAGGACGGGAAAAAATCGGCGGCAACTGAACCAGCATTTGCAGCACGGGGGACCCAACCGATTCACCATCGGTCATTCAGCGCAGTCGCAACGCGTTGCCGATGACCGAAGCTGAACTGAAACTCATGGCCAGCGCGGCAATCAGCGGCGACAGCAGCCAGCCCGTGAGCGGATACAGCACCCCGGCCGCAATCGGAATGCCCAAGGCGTTGTACAAAAAGGCAAAAGCCAGGTTTTGTTTCATGTTTCTGACGGTGGCATGCGACATCAAAATCGCCGTACTGATGCCGCGCAAATCGCCCTTGATCAGCGTGACCTGGGCGCTGTTCATGGCCACATCGGTGCCGGTGCCCATGGCAATGCCGACATTGGCTTTGGCCAACGCTGGCGCGTCGTTGATGCCGTCACCGGCCATGGCGACAACACGCCCCTCGCTTTGCAGCTGCGTCACCAGCGCCAGTTTGTCAGCCGGTTTGACTTCGCCACGCACTTCATCGATGCCCAACTGCTTCGCCACGGCCTGGGCGGTGGTCAAGCCGTCGCCAGTGGCCATGATGATGTGCAGACCTGTTTTTTTCAGCGCCGCCAACGCCTCTGGCGTGCTGGCTTTAATAGGGTCAGAAACGTTCAACAGGCCCAGCAGCCGCCCTGCCGTTGCCAGATACATCACACTGCCACCCTCGGCGCGCAGGGCTTCGGCCTTGGCGAGCATCGGGGCTAACACGACGCCCTCCTGCTGCATCAGCGTGGTGTTACCCAAGGCCAGCGGGACACCGCCAACCTCACCGCGCACACCGATGCCCGACTCCGATTCAAACGCATCGGGTTGCGCCAGCGCCAGTCCACGTTCCCTGGCTGCGCGCACCAAGGCCTCGGCCAATGGGTGTTCACTACCCTGGTCCAGGCTGGCCGCCAGACGCAACACCTCGTCGGCATCGCCCCCCGGCACCGCAACGGCGCCGCCAAAGGTGGGTTTGCCTTCGGTCAGCGTCCCGGTCTTGTCCACAATCAGGGTGTCCACCTTGCGCAGGTTCTCAATGGCGGCCGCATCCCGAAACAGCACCCCTTGGGCTGCGCCCTTGCCGGTGGCGACCATGATCGACATCGGCGTGGCCAGTCCCAGCGCACAGGGGCAGGCGATGATCAACACCGCCACCGCATTGATCAGCCCAAACACCCAACTGGGCTCGGGGCCGAACCAGCCCCAGGCCAAGAAGGTCAGCACGGCAATCGTCACCACGGTGACGACAAAGTAGCCGGCCACCACGTCGGCCATGCGCTGCATGGGCGCGCGCGAGCGCTGCGCCTGCGCCACCATTTGCACGATTTGGGCCAGCATGGTGGTTGCACCCACGTGCTCAGAGCGCACCACCAGCGCACCGCTGGTGTTCATGGTGGCACCAATCACCTTGTCGCCGACGCGCTTGGTCACCGGCATCGGCTCGCCCGTCAGCATGGACTCGTCAACCGCACTGCCGCCTTCAATGACAACACCGTCCACCGGCACCTTTTCACCCGGTCGCACGCGCAGGCTGTCGCCCACTTGCACCTCACTCAGCGGCACGTCCTCCTCGCTGCCGTCGGCGCGAATTCGCCGGGCGGTCTTGGGCGCCAGCCCGAGCAAGGATTTGATCGCCGCCGAGGTTTGCGAGCGCGCCTTGAGTTCAAGCATCTGGCCCATCAGGGTGAGCGAAATGATGACGGCCGCCGCCTCAAAATAAACCGCGACGCGCCCCATCGAGATAAAAGAGTCCGGGAACACCTGCGGTGCCACAGTGGCCACCACGCTGTAGCCATAAGCGGCACCCGTGCCCAGACCAATCAGCGTCCACATGTTGGGGCTGCGGTTCAGCACCGACTGCCAACCGCGCACAAAAAACGGCCAACCAGCCCACAACACGATGGGCGTGGCCAACACCAGTTCCAGCCAGCTTTGCCGCGCCATGTCCAGCCATTGCAGGCGGTGGCCAAACATGGCCAGCACAAAGACCACTGCGGTAAGCGGCAGCGTCCACCAGAAGCGCCGCTGGAAATCGCGCAGCTCGGTGTTGTCGTCCTCGTCCAGACTGGGCAGTTCGGGCTCCAGCGTCATGCCGCATTTGGGGCAGTTTCCGGGGTGATCCTGACGCACTTCAGGGTGCATCGGACAGGTGTAAATCGCCCCTGCCGGGCCGGACACTTGTGCTGCAGGCACAGGTAGCGCCGACGTGGCTGCGCTGGCCGTGTATTGCGCCGGATCAGCAGCGAATTTATCCTGGCACTTGGCACTGCAAAAATAGTACGCCTGGCCTTCGTGCTGTAACGTGTGCCCCGACGACTCGGTAACGGTCATACCGCAAACCGGATCGGTCAACGGCAGGGGCTTGGTGGGGTTCATGGCATTCCTTGGTTTTAATTGGGCATCGCATGCGCAGGTGACAGTGTGGGTATGAAGCGGGGTGTCGCGCGCGCATAAGTCCCATACGCTGGGCCAAATTGGGCACGCATATCAGCTTCTTCCGTCACAAAGGCCACGTACTGCGGATGCCGAATGCGTGCATACGGCCCGGCCGTGGCCAGTGTTTGGCTGCGTTGGGCGTGGTACAAAACCCGCCACGCATTGGACAACAAAATGAACCCGAAGGCCAGCAAGATGTAGCTGGCGATGTGCAGCACACCAAAATGCGGATCGCCTTGCTCACCCAGCAGGGTGGACCACAAGTGACCGGTGTCATGGCTCAGGATATCGAGTCCAGGATAGTTGCTTTGCAGCCAACCGGACAGCAGGTAAATGGTGAGGGGAAAGCCGTACATCTCGACAAACAGCGCCACGATGAATGCAGAAAACGCGCCGAACGTGCGCCAGTCCCGCGCGTTGGCAGGTTTGAAAAAGCTGTAAGCAAACAAGATGAAAACAGCCGAGTTCAACACCACCAGCAGCCACAAACCGTAAGCGGACTGATCGTGGCTCATGTGGGCTCACCCGGTTTGGTTGACGGTGTCGATGTTGCGCCATTGCCCGGTGGGTGGTCATGACCGCCGTGGCCGTGGTGCATGAACAGATGCATCAGCGGGCACGCCGCCAGCAGCACAAAGGGCAGCGCACCCAAGGTATGCGCCAGGTGCTCGGTCAGCAGGAAGTAGCCGACCACAGCACCCATGCCGACAAGGCCGATGGCGTAACGCGAACGCCAGAAACCCGGTGCCTTGGCGGGCTGCATAGCGGGTGAGTTGGCGGCAGGCAATCTCATTTTTCAGTCGCAGCAGGAAGCCGGTCCATCATCATTTGCATCATGGACTGCATCATCTCCATGCGTTTTTCCATCATCTGGTGACACGCGCCCATGTCGGCAGGCAACTTGTCTGCCATTGGCTTGCTCTTCATGCCGCCCATCATGCCCATGCCGGTCATGCCGGACATGCCCTGCATCATGCCCATTGCGTCCGTCATGGCCTTCGCGTGCGCAGGCATCAAGGCGCTGCGTTCTTCCGGGGTTTTTGCCGCCATCATTTTTTGATGCAGTTCCTGCATGGCTTTCATATGAGTCTCCATTTGATCCATGGCTTGCCTGCCGCTGCCGCTCGTACCCAAGCCGTTGGTGTTCTGGCCTGCAGAGGCAGCAGTGGCCGGGTGGTGTGCCGTGTGGTCTGTCGTAGCCTGATCAGCGGCCAGGACGGCTGTGCCTGTCAGCGCGATAAACATAGCCAGGGACAGGCGTGATGCGGTCATGGTGAAGTGATGTGCTTGCATGATGAAACTCCTTCAAATAAAACTTGTGGGGTTGTCAGGAATATTGTTGATAGACCGTCGTGCTGCCATCACGCCGAACCAGTAATACCGAGTACGGGTCTTTGCGACCCTTGTAGATCGGGCCATCCATACCGGGGCTGCCAACCTTCATGCCGGGCACGGTCAGACCGATGGCATCGGGCTTCTCACGCAACAGCCGCTCGATTTCACGCACCGGCACGTGCCCTTCAAGTACATAACCGGCCGCGCGGGCAGTGTGGCACGAGCCCAGTTTGGCCGGCATGCCGAACTGAGCCCGAACACCGTTGTTACCGGTGTCGTTGAGTTTGACCGGAAATCCGGCCTTTTCAAGCACCGCGATCCAGTCTTTGCAGCAACCGCAACTGGGGTCTTTCCAGACCTCGATCAACGGTTTGTTTGGCGTGGCCGCCATGCCGACGGCCGGCAACAACAAGGCGCCGAGGATGAGGGCACGGCGGTTCAATTGGACGAGCAAAGACATGATGGAAATCCTTTCAGTAATGTGATGTGGCGACCAGTTTAGGCAGGCCAGAGCAACCGCAAGATGACATTTGAATGACAATTTTGAAAGTTTGAGTCCACCCATGACCGTCGGTGGCTATGTCACGTCTTCCAAAAATCTCTCGCAGTGTGGAACCGTGGTGTCAACCAAAACATGACAGGCACATTACTTTCCTGTTATTTGGAGCAAGAAGGTATGACTTACCTGATTTGGTGGTTTGCCGCCCGAGTCGTCGCCACGCGGCACACGGTTGCATAGATCGCATTTACATTGTGGGGTGCATGTCGGGATGAAGTTCGTTGCACATCACACCTTGATCGCCGACCGGATAGTTGCCGGTGCGGATGGCAGCAGCCAGTTCCGACTCAACCTGCGCGCGCGTTTTGGCGGCTTGAACGCCTGTTGCAGGGTATTGATCAGGATGCAGGTCGCGCATGCTGATTCCTTGATCGCCAACAGGCATCGTGCCGGTGCGAATGGCCTGGGCCAGCTCGGCTTTGATCAAGCTGACCTGTTGGGTGATTGCCTGACAAATTTGTAATCCATCTGTCAGTTTTCTGTCGTGGCGGGATTGTTAAAACATTACAACAGTAATTGTTTACCCATTATTTTTTACACTTTGACCACCTCCTGAAGGAATTCCAAAATGACACTAACCGATATCAACCCGACCACGCGCCGCACCTTTGCCGCTTCATTGGCCACCTTGCCATGGTTTGGCAGTGCTTTGGCGCAAGGCATGATGAGTGGTATGCCGGAGATGGCAGGCATGGGCGGCATGAACGCTGCAGCGGTGTCATTGGCACCCGTTACTGCCATTGCCGCGGGCGCACCGCTGGCTGCACTTAAAAAATTGGTCAACACCAGCCCCAAGGCTGGCGTGTTTCGCGCTACGTTACGTGCTGCGCCGGTCACAGTGACCATCTTGCAAGACAGGACGAAAACCGAGTTCTGGGCTTACAACGATCTCCTGCCCGGCCCGCTGATCGAGGTCACCGAAGGCGACACGGTGGAGATCGAGTTCATCAACGACTTACCGCAGGAGAGCACCATTCACTGGCACGGCTTGCCCGTGCCGTCCGAGCAAGATGGCAACCCGCACGATGCCGTGCCAGCCGGGGGCCGACGTGTGTACCGCTTCAAGCTGCCGCTGGACTGTGCTGGCACTTACTGGTACCACCCGCATCCGCACAACCACACCGCCGAACAAGTGTTCCGTGGCTTGGCCGGCTTGTTCATTGTGCGTGCCAAAAACGACCCGCTCAAGGCCATACCTGAGCGTCATCTGGTCTTTTCCGATCTGAAGCTGGCCGCTGATGGCAGCATTCCCGCCAATGACATGAACGACGAGATGAACGGGCGCGAGGGCCAGTTTGCCTTGGTCAACGCGCAGCGCCAGCCGGTGCTGACGTTCGACGCTGGTGGTCGCGAACGCTGGCGCATCTGGAACGCCAACAGCGCGCGTTACCTCAAGTTGAAGCTGCCCGGCGCACGCTTCACGCTGGTGGGCACCGACGGTGGTCTGATCGGCAAACCCGTTGCCAACCTGACCGAATTGGTGCTGGTCGCAGCCGAGCGCATCGAGGTGATCGTCGAGGCGCCCCCGGGCGCGGGTGTCGTGGGCCTGGTGACCGAACCAGTGGAGCGCGGCAAGATGGGCATGGTGCCGCAAGAATTCCCGATAACGCTGCTGGATGTGGACTTTTCAGCCGTCAGACCCGAGCGGCTGGCAGCACTGGCCAGCCTGCCGCAAACCCTGCGCAGCATCCGGCCGCTGGGTGCCGTAAAAGCCAAAAAGCGCGTGGTGTTCTCTGAAGAAATGTCGATGGCCGGTGGCGTGCACAGCATGAAGTTTCTGGTCAACGGCAAACTTTTCGACATGCGCCGGGTGGACTTGACCAGCCGCATTAACGAAGTGGAGCTGTGGGAGATCGCAAACGACTCCGACATGGACCATCCGTTTCACATTCACGGCGTGCAATTCCAGGTGATCGAGCGCGAGCTCGACGGCAAAGTGACGCCCGAGTCGCTGCTGGCCTGGCATGACATGGCCAACACGCGCCCGGGCGAAACAGTACGCATCAAGATGGTGCAACGGCACAAAGGGCTGCGCATGTTCCACTGCCATATTCTTGAGCATGAAAACGCCGGAATGATGGGGCAGGTCAACGTGGTTTAGTGCCCAGATAACAAAAACGTCATCTTCCAGTCATGTGACGGTAGCCGCCGTGCTGGCACACTCAAGCGCAAGAGTTTTCGGTTTACCTTTCTTTTGATTTATTTTTTACAAGGAAATGCAATGAAGTTCAAGACAACATCCTCCCTCGCGGCGCTTGGTCTGCTGATGTCGGCCTCTGCCATGGCGCAGATGAACCACAACATGCCCATGGGCCACAGCATGCCCGCAGGGCAAGCCGCCGCAACTGCGGTGGCCGCTGCCGATGCCGCTGCCATGGGCGAGGGCCAAGTCAAGTCGGTCAACAAGGCCAGGGGCACCGTCACGCTGGCGCACGGCGCGCTGCCCAACGGCATGCCGCCCATGACCATGGCCTACAAGGTCAAAGACAAAGCCTGGCTTGACCAACTGCAGGCGGGCCAAAAAATCCGCTTTGCCACTGACCCCAAGGACGGCGGCATGACGGTGCTGCACTATGAATTGGTCAAGTAACAAGAAACCATTGCTTGCCATTGCGATTTTTCCCCGTCATTGCGAACGCAGCGAAGCAATCCATGAATCCTGAAACCCTGGACTGCCGCGCTACGCTTTCCATGAACA
>NZ_JACUUE010000071.1 GCF_014859475.1 Rhodoferax sp. | reverse complement strand
GAGTCGCGCAGCGACGTGGCAATCCATGCAGTCCGGGGACATGGATTGCTTCACTGCGTTCGCAATGACGGAACCTGTTCATGGAAAGCGAAGCGCGGCAGTCTATGCAGTCTTGGGCGATGGATTGCTTCACTTCGTTCGCAATGACGACTTTTTTTCGCGTCAAGCTGTCAGCGCCACAAAATCAAGGCGGTACCAACCACCGTGAGAACGGCACCCAGCCAGGCACCAGGCGCGGGGGCACGTTTGAGCTGCAGCCAGAGCA
The DNA here is from genome assembly GCF_014859475.1 of Rhodoferax sp. Classification (GTDB taxonomy): domain Bacteria; phylum Pseudomonadota; class Gammaproteobacteria; order Burkholderiales; family Burkholderiaceae_C; genus Rhodoferax. Next base: position 11,674 of record NZ_JACUUE010000071.1, on the reverse strand, counting down.
GCGGCAATACCAGAATCGGCGACACCGACGACAAAATGGCCACCATGCCGACATCGCCCTTTTCCAGTGCCAGCAGCACCAGCGTCATGCCGATGCCCATGGCAATGAAGCCGTTGAGACCGGTCTGCACCAGCACCCGCGCCGTCGGTGCCTGGCTGGCGTGCGCCGCTTGAAAACCGGCCAGCAACAACACCGCATGGGCGGCGGTGGCCACGCTGACGCGCACCGCCGAGGCCATGATCGGGTCCACCTGCTGCGCCATCACCGGTTTGGCAACGAGCGAGCCCACCGCCTGGCACAGCGCCGCCAGCAGCGCCAGCGCCACGCCCACTCGCACCTGGCCATGGTCGGCTTCCCAGGCATGGGTTTCGTCCTTGTGGCGGCCCAGCACAATGGCCAGCATCACGCCAGCCAGGGTGAGCAGTCCGCCCAGCATGGCTTGCAAGCTCATGCGCTCGCCCAGCAAGGCGAAGCCCAAAGCGGCGCTGAAGGCGGCATGGGTGGCAAACAGCACACCGGCTCGGCGTGGCCCGAGGCGGTTGATGGCCGAAAACAGCGCGGTATCACCAATGAAGATGCCGATCAGGCCGCTGATCGCCATGACGCCCCAGGCGTGCGCATCGAAACTGTGCCAGCTGCCTTGCACGGCCACCACCGCCCACAACATCACGGCGACCATGGCCATGCGCCAGCGGGTGAAGGCAAAGGCACCCAGGTGGCGCGACGGCGTAACCGACATCACGCTGCCCAGCGCCCAGCAGGCGGCGGCACCCAGGGCAAACAGGTCGTAGGGATTCATGGAAAACGCTCAGCCCGCCTTTGGCGGACGCATGATTCAGGGCAAGCTGGGGTTCGCCACCAGCGTGTCGGCTGGCAAGCGATCAATTTCGGCCAGCAGCCGCGCCAGCGCCCGACCCGCGGCGTTGACCACGGCGTGGCCTTTTTCTGCCGTGGCGTTGGCCGCATTGCCGACCGCACCGACCGGGTTGTAATCTTGCGTTTGCCAGGCCAGCTTGGCGCTTTTGCCATTGCCCAGAATGTCAAACTGCGCTGCGCGCAGCTGCGCCTTTGAGGCAAAGTCTTGCGCCTGGCGCATGGCCACATGGGCGGGGTCAAGTGCCAGCATCATCGAGGTCTCGATGTCACCGCCATGGATGCCAAAGCGGTGCTCCCCGGCGCTGAACAGGGTGTTGACATCCTGGCCCAGCTCGTCAATCAAAGGCAGATTGAACCAGCTCACGCTGTACACCAGCATGCCAAGACGGGCACGCAGGTCTCGCGCCACCAGATCCATCACGCTGACGTTGCCGCCGTGGCCATTGAAAAGCACCAGTTTGCTGATGCCAGCCGCCGCCACCGATTCGGCGATGTCGCTCCAGAGCCGCAGAATGGTCTCGTTCTTGAGGGTCAGCGTGCCGGGAAAGCGCGCGTGTTCCGGGCTCAGGCCAATCGCCTGCGTGGGCAAAAACAAGGCTGGCAATTCAGCGCTCAGGTGCGCCAGCGCGGCGGTCACAATGCCATCGACCAGCACCGTATCGACACTGAGTGGCAGGTGCGGGCCGTGCTGCTCGGTTGCGGCCACTGGCAACACGGCGATGCTGCGCGCCGCTGCGCCGCTGGCACGCAAGCGGGCAAAGTCGGCGCTCGTCCAGTCAGCCCAAAACCGTGAAGGACAGCCGGAGGAAAAGTGGGAAGTCGTGGTCATGGCGAGGGCTTCAGGTCAGCAGGTAGCGCGGCGATGCAGCAAATCTTTGCGACGAGGATGGTAGCGCTCAGGCCTTTTTCATGAACTCGGCCTTGAGCATGAACGCGCCCTGGTCGGTCTTGCAGTCCACCTCGTGGTCGCCAGCGCCTTCAGGCAGGCGGATGCCCTTGATCTTGGTGCCTTTCTTGAGCACGATGGACGAGCCCTTGACTTTCAGGTCCTTGATCAGGATCACGGTGTCGCCACTGGCGAGCGGGTTGCCGTTGGCATCTTTGACCAAGCCGCTGGCCTCTTCGCCCGTTTCGGTCGCTGCCACTTGCGGCCATTCATAACCGCAGTCGGGACAAACGAAGTTGTCGCCGTCTGGGTAAGTGTTTTCAAGAGTGCATTGGGGGCAGGCGGGCAGGTTGGACATGGTGATCAGATAGGGAAGTTGAAAATTGGGGGGAAAGGCCGGGCAGCAAAACCTTTTTTAACGTGAAAGAACATCGTCATTGCGAACGCAGTGAAGCAATCCATGACCCCAAACTGCATGGATTGCCACGTCGCTACGCGACTCGCAATGACGACTGTGTTTCATCATTTGGGGCGGTTGAGTTGCCATGACAGTTAGCTTTTCAGACGCATTTCCGCCGCCCTGGCGTGGGCTTGCAGGCCTTCGCCGTGCGCCAGTGTGGAGGCGATTTGGCCCAGGGTCTGGGCACCGGCTTCGCTGACTTCGATCAGGCTGCTGCGCTTCTGGAAGTCATAAACCCCCAGCGGCGATGAAAAACGCGCGGTGCCGCTGGTGGGCAGCACGTGGTTGGGGCCGGCGCAGTAGTCGCCCAGCGACTCGCTGGTGAAGGCGCCCAGAAAAATGGCACCGGCGTGTTTCAGCAGCGGCTCCCAGCGGTGCGGGTCGCGGCTCGACACCTCCAGGTGTTCCGGCGCAATGCGGTTGCTGATGGCGCAGCCTTCTTCCATGCTGCGCGTCAAAATCAAGGCACCGCGGTCGGTGAGCGACTTGGCGATGATTTCGCACCTTGGCATTTCGGGCAGCAGCCGGTTGATGCTCATGCGCACCTGGTCGATGTACGCGGCATCGGGGCACAACAAAATGCTTTGCGCCAGTTCGTCGTGCTCGGCCTGGCTGAACAAATCCATCGCCACCCAGTCGGCAGACGTGGAGCCATCGGCCAGCACCAGAATCTCGCTCGGTCCGGCAATCATGTCAATGCCCACCGTGCCAAACACGCGACGTTTGGCGGCGGCCACATAGGCGTTGCCCGGGCCGGTGACCTTGTCCACCTTGGGAATGGTTGCGGTGCCGTAAGCCAGCGCCGCCACTGCCTGCGCGCCGCCGACGGTAAAGGCGCGACTGACACCTGCCACATAGGCGGCGGCCAGCACCAGGGCATTTTTTTCACCCTTGGGCGTGGGCACCACCATGATGATTTCGGCCACACCGGCCACGTGCGCCGGGATAGCGTTCATCAGCACGCTGCTCGGGTAGGCAGCCTTGCCGCCGGGCACGTAAATGCCGACGCGGTCGAGCGGCGTGACTTTTTGACCGAGCAGCGTGCCATCTGCGTCGCGGTAGCTCCAGCTCTCGCCACTGGCCTTGCGCTGCGCTTCGTGGTAGCTGCGCACACGGGCGGCAGCCGCTTGCAGGGCATCACGCTGCACCGCCGGCAAGGCATCAAAAGCCAGCTTGAGCTCGGCCTGGGTCAGCTCCAGCTCGGCCATCGTGCTGGCTTGCAGGCCGTCAAAACGGGCGGTGTAGTCAAGCACCGCAGCGTCGCCACGCAGTTGCACGTCGCGCAGAATGTCGGCCACACGCTGCTCGATGCCGGCATCGGTGTCTGCCGACCAGTGCAGGCGCGCCTGGAAGTCAGCCTCAAAAGTGGGGCTGGCGGTGGATAGGCGGGCGGGGTTGGCAAGGGGTGACATGGCATTCATTCCAGGTTTATTTGCCAACGGCCGAGGCAAACGTATCGATGATGCGGCGAATTGGGGCCTGCTTGAGCTTGAGCGCGGCCTGGTTCACCACCAGACGCGAGCTGATGTCCATGATGTGCTCAACCTCCACCAGGTGATTGGCCTTGAGCGTGTTGCCGGTCGAGACCAGGTCAACAATGGCGTCGGCCATGCCCACCAGCGGCGCCAGTTCCATGCTGCCGTAAAGCTTGATCAGGTCAACGTGCACGCCTTTGGCAGCAAAAAAATCGCGCGCAATCGCCACGTATTTGGTGGCCACGGTCAGGCGCGAGCCCTTCTTGATGGCCGTTGCGTAGTCGAAGTCCGAGCGCACCGCGACGCTGATTCGGCACTTGGCGATTTGCAGGTCCAGCGGTTGGTACAGGCCGTCGCTGCCGTGCTCGAGCAGCGTGTCTTTGCCGGTGATGCCGAGGTCGGCGCCACCGTACTGCACATAGGTTGGCACGTCGGTGGCGCGCACGACCAGCACGCGCACGTCAGGCTGATTGGTGGTGAGGATGAGCTTGCGCGAAGTTTCGGGGTCTTCCAGCACCTCAATGCCGGCCGCCTTGAGCAGTGGCAGGGTTTCCTCGAAGATGCGTCCTTTGGACAGGGCCAGGGTAATCATGATTTCACTCTTTCTATGTCGGCCCCCAGGGCGCGCAGTTTGATTTCCATCTGATCGTAGCCGCGATCGAGGTGGTAGATGCGGTCCACTTGGGTCTCGCCCTCGGCCACCAGAGCGGCAATGACCAGGCTGGCCGAAGCACGCAGATCGGTGGCCATGACGCTGGCGCCCGACAGGGCGGGCACGCCTTCGACCATGGCAACATTGCCATCGATCTGAATGTTGGCACCCAGGCGCACCAGCTCGTTGACGTGCATGAAACGGTTCTCGAAAATGGTTTCGGTGACCAGCGCCGACCCTTGAGCCACCGCATTGAGCGCCATGAACTGGGCCTGCATGTCGGTCGGGAAACCGGGGTATTCGGTGGTGCGAAAGCTTTGCGCCTTGAGCTGCCCGGCACCAGCTGACTGAACACGTATGCCATCGGCCACCTTGGTCACGGCCACCCCGGCATCGCGCAGCTTTTCCACCACCGCTTCCAGGTGTTCGATGCGGCCGTGCTGTGCCACCACATCCCCACCGGCGGCGGCCACGGCACACAAAAAGGTACCCGTCTCGATGCGGTCGGCCACCACCTGGTGCGTGCAGCCATGCAGTTGCTCGACGCCCTGGATGCGGATACGGCTGCTGCCATGGCCTTCAATGCGCGCGCCCATACGGATCAGCATCTCGGCCAGATCGGGAATTTCGGGCTCTTGCGCGGCGTTTTCCAGAATGGTCTCGCCCTCGGCCAGGGCTGCAGCCATCAAAAAGTTTTCGGTGCCGGTGACCGTGACCATGTCGGTCGCAATGCGCGCACCCTTGAGGCGCGTGCGCCCTGCAGCCAGCGTGGCCACCATGTAGCCGTGTTCCACGGCGATTTCTGCGCCCATGGCGGTGAGGCCCTTGATGTGCTGATCGACCGGGCGCGAGCCGATGGCGCAGCCCCCGGGCAGCGACACGCGGGCGTGGCCAAAGCGCGCCAGCAGCGGCCCCAGCACCAGCACCGAGGCGCGCATGGTTTTGACCAGCTCGTAGGGGGCTTGCGGCGTGATGGCCCCGGCGGCAGAAAAGCTCATGCCGCCGCGCTCGCCGTGGCTCTGGGTCTGCACTCCCATGTGAGCGAGCAGCTTGCGCATGGTCGCCACGTCCTGCAGTCGCGGCACATTGAGCAAGGTGACCGGCTCCGGGGTCAGCAGCGTCGCGCAGAGCTCGGGCAAGGCGGCATTTTTTGCCCCCGAGATGGGGACCGTGCCGTTAAGCTGACGGCCACCGCGAATCAGTAATTTGTCCATGCGTCAGACCGCTTGTGCCGCCCACTCGGCAGGCGTGAATGCCTTGATCGACAAGGCATGAATTTCGTCGTTTTTCATTTTGTCGCCCAGTGTGGCATAGACCTGCTGGTGGCGCGCAATGGCGCGCTTGCCCTCGAATGCCGCCGAGACGATGACGGCATACCAGTGGCGACCATCGCCATCCAGGGTGATGTAGTCACAAGCCAGGTTGGCGGCAATGAGTTGTTTGATTTGGTCAGCGTTCATAGTTACTTTCTTGAATTCTTGCGCCATACGCAAAATGATGAGGCGTTGTTGTCGTTGCGGGCCATGAACAGTGCCGTCATTGCGAACGAAGTGACGCAATCCATGCACCCGGAAGTCATGGATCGCCACGCTTCGCTCGCGATGACGACGTCTCTGTTCAAGGTCCGTGTGCGATATCGGACCTGATTCTGCTGGCTCGCAGTGACGGCCTCCTTGTTCAAGGACCGTGTGCGGTATCGGGCCGATACGGCTGGCTCGCAATGACGGGCACCTGGCTTCATCAGTTGCGAATTTTGTAGCCCATGCGCAGCAGTTGCAGCGCCCACAGGCCGACGGCCGCCGTGCTGCCGGCCACAATGGCCAGACTGAGCCAGGGCGAAACGTCACTGGTGCCAAAAAAGCCATAACGAAAGCCGTCGATCATGTAGAAAAACGGGTTGAAATGGCTCACGGTTTGCCAGAAGGGTGGCAGTGAATGAATGGAGTAAAAAACCCCGCTCAAGAACGTCATGGGCATCACGGCAAAGTTCTGGAACGCCGCCATGTGGTCAAACTTTTCTGACCACAAGCCCGCCACCACGCCCAGCGAGCCCATCAGGGCTGCGCCCAGCACGGCAAACAGCAAGGCCCACAGCGGCTGCGCAAAAGGTGGCACCGCAAACAGCAGTGCGACCGCCAGCACGCCTGAACCCACAACCAGGCCACGCACCACGGCGGCGCCGACATAGGCAACAAACCAGTGCCAGGGCGACAGGGGCGTGAGCAGCAAAAACACCAGGTTGCCCATGACCTTGCTGGCCACCAACGACGACGCGCTGTTGGCAAAGGCGTTTTGCAGCAGGCTCATCATGGCCAGGCCCGGCACCAGAAAGGCGGTGTAGCTCACGTTGTCATAGACCTTGACGTGCGACTCCAACGCCTGACCAAACACCAGCAAATACAGCATGGCCGTCAGAATGGGGCCGGTGATGGTCTGCGCGGCGACCCGCCAGAAGCGCAGCACTTCCTTGTAAAACAGCATTTTCCAGCCGGTCATGCGGTCACCCCATCGTCGCGCCCGGAGTGCTGTTGCATCACCCTTAAAAACACGTCTTCGAGGTCGGGGCGGCGAATTTCGATGTCCTGCACCGTCAGACCCGCCTGGCGAATTTGCGCCAGATACTGCTCGACGGCCATGGCATCCTTGGCGGGCAACTGCACCACGCGCCCGGTGACACGCGCCAGGCTGGCCAGCTCGGGCGGCAAGTCGCCATCGACCGTGCAGCGCAACACATTGCCGGAGGCCGCGCTAAGCAGCGCGCTGGTGCTGTCGAGCGCCACCACGGTGCCGGTTTTCAGCATGGCAATACGGCCGCACAGGGCCTCGGCCTCTTCGAGGTAATGCGTTGTCAACAAAACGGTGTGCCCCTGCTTGTTGAGTTTGTCAATAAAGTGCCATAGCGTCTGGCGCAGCTCCACATCGACGCCGGCCGTGGGTTCGTCCAGCACGATCACCGGCGGCTTATGCACCAGCGCCAGCGCCACCAGCACGCGGCGCTTCATGCCGCCCGAGAGTGCGCGCATGTTGGCATCTGCCTTGTCGGCCAGCCCCAGGTGGTCGAGCAGCTCATCGACCCAGGCTTCGTTGTGCTTGACACCAAAGTAACCCGACTGAAACAGCAGCGCCTCGCGCACCTTGAAAAAGGGGTCAAACACCAGCTCTTGTGGCACCACGCCCAAGGCGCGGCGGGCCGCCGCGAAGTCGGTTTGCACGTCATGGCCCATCACGCTGACGCGCCCGGAACTGGCTTTGGCCAGCCCCGCCAAAATGGTGATCAGGGTGGTTTTGCCGGCGCCATTGGGGCCGAGCAGGCCAAAAAACTCACCCGCCTCAACGTCCAGGCTCACATTGTCAAGCGCCAGGAAGGTGCCGCCCTGCGGGCCGCGTGGTGAGGGGTAGCTTTTGCAGACGGACTGGAATGAGATGGCGGGCATGGGGCCGCTATTTTAGCGGGGCATCAGGCTTGCGATGGCAGCAGTTCGGCAATGCCGTACAGATCGGCCAGATCGCGCAGGCGCTGCGGCACGCCTTGCAAAGCCACGGTTTTACCGGCCTGCAAGGCGGCCCGGCGCAGTTCCAGCAACACGGCCAGCGCGGTGGAGTCAAAGCGCTGCAGCGCCGAAACATCCACAGAGACGCTGGCCGAGGGCTCGGCCTTGACCGCCACCAGCAACTCGGCCAGCGCCGCCGTGGCCGTGTCGTGCAGCACGCTTGGGGGCAGGCGCAGCATGATCAGCCCTTGGCTTGATTTGCTGGCGTGGCTGCACCAGTCGACGTTGCCGCGTTGGCTTTGTTGCGCTCGGTCAGCGTGGTGATCAGACCGTCAATGCCTTTGGCGTTGATCTCTTGGGCAAACTGGCTGCGGTAGGTATCAACCAGCCAGACACCGAGCACATTGAGGTTGTAAATTTTCCAGCCAGCACCGACACCCGGCGTCTTCTCCAGCCGGTAGTCCAACTGCACCGGGTCGCCACGGCCCTTGATGAGGGTGCGCACAATCACTTCCTTGTCTTCAGGCGCGGCGCGCAGCGGCCGCACCGTGAAGCTCAGGTTTTGCGCCTGACCCATGGCACCCGCATAGGTGCGCACCAGCAGCGTCTTGAACTCGGCCTCCAGGCGCTGGCGCTGCTCAGGGCTTGCCCGGCGCCAACCGGGGCCGACCGCAGAAGCCGTCATGCGCCGAAAGTTCACATGGGGCATGACTTTTTCGTCCACCAGTTCGACGATACGCGCCACGTCGCCGGACTGCACCGCCTTGTCGGCGGCAATGGTGTCAAGCGCTTCCTGGGTCAGGCGCTGGATCAGCGCGTCAGGCGCTTCATCGGCGGCGTGCACGGGCAGCGCCAGCAGCAGCGACACGCTGGCGGCAAAAGCCAGCAGGCCTTGGTTCAACAAACGTCTGTTCATGGTTCTTTTCTTCCCTAAAAAATTTACTGGGCTGAATAGTCTTCAACAAAAGAGCTCGAGCCGTTGTCATCCGGCGGATAGCCGTCATAAACATCATTGAGTCGGCGCTGCAAAAATGCATCGCGGGTAAAGGTGTACGGGTCCAGCGCCACCTGATCGAGCATTTTTGTGGCATCGAGCAGGCGTGAACGCCGGTTCACCAAACCCAGCCCGGTGAGCGAGTTGCGCGCCGGAATATCGTTGATACCCGAGACCAGATTGCCTTGCACGTCCACCGGCAAGGCGGCGGTATCGCGCACGGTTGACGGCCCCAACAACGGCAGCACCAGGTAAGGACCGGCACCTACGCCCCAATAGCCCAGCGTCTGACCGAAGTCTTCGGTGTGGCGCTCAATCTGCATTTCGGTGGCAATGTCGAGCACACCGCCCAGACCCAGGAAAGTGTTGACGCCAAACCGCATGAAGCTGTTGCCGGCGGCTTCACCCTTGAGTTGCAACGCATTGTTCACGAACGACCAGGCATCTTGCAGATTGGCAAAGAAGTTGGTGACACCAGTGCGCACCGGCGACGGCAGCACATCGCGGTAAGCCGTGGCGACCGGCTTGACAACGGCCCGGTCCACCGCGTCATTGAACTGGTACATACCGCGGTTGAGGGGTTCCAGCGGGTCGCGCGGGTCGGCATTGGGGCCGCTGGCGCAGCCGGCCAGCACAACCACACTGAGCACCAGGCCGGCGCGCCACAAACCGCCGCGTGCAGCATCATGGACGGGTGTCATCACTTGTTGTTCTTTCATTGGTTCGGATCCACGTTAGAACCTTCTGCCGCCTTGCTGAACAAGAACTGGCTGATGAGGTTTTCGAGCACCACCGCCGACTGCGTGCTCGAGATAGTATCGCCAGCGGCCAGATTGTCGTCATCGGCACCGGCTTCGATGCCGAGATACTGCTCGCCCAACAGCCCGCTGGTCAAGATTTTCAGGGAGCTGTCCTTGGGGAACACATAACGGCTTTCCAGTGCCAGCGTGACCTCCGCCTGGAACGTCTGGTCGTCAAAGACGATGTTGTCCACCCGCCCGACCACGACGCCGGCGCTGCGCACCGCCGCCTTGGGCTTGACGCCGCCCACATTGTCGAACTTGGCCTTGACCTGGTAGGTTTTCTGAAAGCTCAGGCTCAGCAAGTTAGCCGACTGCAGCGCCAGAAACAAAATGGCCGCCGCGCCAATCAGCACGAACAAGCCAACCCAGACATCATTTTTTGAACGTTGCATCAAACTTCCTTTTAATCAGTTGGGGACAGCGCTTGTGCGCTTCATATCGTAAACATCATCGCAGTCAGAATGAAGTCGAGCCCAAGCACCGCCAGCGAAGCCACCACCACGGTGCGCGTGGTGGCGCTGGCCACACCTTCAGGCGTAGCCTGGGCCTCGAAACCCTGCAGCAGCGCAATAAAGGTCACGGTAAACCCAAACACAACGCTTTTGAGGATGCCGTTGCCCACGTCTTTCCACACATCCACGCCGCCCTGAATCTGGCTCCAGAACGAACCGGCATCGACGCCGATCATGAGCACACCCACCACCCAGCCGCCAATGATGCCCATGGCGCTGAACACCGCTGCCAGCAGCGGCATGGCAATCACACCGGCCCAGAAACGCGGCGCCAGGATGCGCTGCACCGGGTCCACCGCCATCATTTCCATCACGCTGATCTGCTCGCCCGCCTTCATCAGGCCGATTTCAGCAGTGAGCGAGGTGCCCGCCCGCCCGGCAAACAACAGCGCGGTGACCACCGGCCCGAGCTCGCGCACCAGGCTCAGCGTGACCAGCAGGCCCAGCGCCTCGGATGAGCCGTAGCGCTGCAGCGTGTAGTAGCCCTGCAGGCCAAAGACAAAGCCAACGAACAAGCCCGACACCGCGATGATGGCCAGCGAGTAGTTGCCCAAAAAATGCATCTGGTCGCGGATCAGGCCGAAACGCTTCAGGCTGCCCGGCAGCGTGCTGAGCAGGCGCAAAAAAAGCCGTGCGCCCAGGCCCATGTCTGCCAGTTGTCGCCTTGTGGCCAGGCCGATGTCGGCAGGTTTGTACCAGCTCATGCGTGTGCCTCCACACCAAAATCTTCAGTCACAGACGGGCCCGGGTAATGAAAGCGCACCGGCCCGTCAGACAGGGCATTGACATACTGATACACCAGCGGGTCGCTACTCTGGCGCACCTGCTCGGGCGTGCCCTGCATGGCAATTTTGCCATTGGCCAGAATGATCACATGGTCGGAAATTGAAAAAGTCTGTTCCAGCTCATGCGAGACAAAAACGCTGGTCAGCCCCATCGAATCATTGAGCTGACGAATCAGCCGTGCTGCCGTGCCAAGCGAGATTGGGTCCAGGCCGGAAAAGGGTTCGTCGTACATCACCAGTTCGGGGTCGAGCGCAATGGCGCGCGCCAGCGCAATGCGCCGTGCCATGCCGCCTGACAGGTCGCTTGGCATCAGGTCATACGCACCGCGCAGGCCCACGGCATTGAGCTTCATGAGCACGATGTCGCGGATCAGCGGCTCGGGCAGATCGGTGTGCTCGCGCAAGGGGAACGCCACGTTGTCGAACACCGACAGGTCGGCAAACAGCGCGCCGAACTGAAACAACATGCCCATGCGGCGCCGCGCGGCGTAAAGCTGAGTCTGATTCATGCGCGTCACGTCCTGTCCGTCAAACAGCATCTGGCCGGACTGCGCCCGGTTCTGGCCGCCCATCAGGCGCAGGATGGTGGTCTTGCCACCGCCCGAGGCACCCATCAGCGCCGTCACCTTGCCGCGTGGAATCGACAGCGAAACGTCGTCCAGAATCACCCGCTCTCCGTACCCGAAGGTGAGATTGCGTAATTCGACAAGCGCGTCTGGAGAGGTTTTAGCCATAAATAA
>NZ_JACUUE010000001.1 GCF_014859475.1 Rhodoferax sp. | reverse complement strand
TGGGCCTACCTGGTGCGTTTTTGCGCGGTCGCGCTGCAGTCGGTGCAAAGCGGCTATGCGCGCATTCCGGCCAGTTTTGATGATTCTGCGCGCATGCTTGGCAGTGGCGAGTGGGGTTTATTGCAGCGGGTGCACTGGCCGCTGCTCAGGCGCTCCACCGCCGTGGCCCTGCTGCTGGTGTTTGTCGATGTGATGAAGGAGTTGCCAGCCACCTTGGTGCTGCGGCCCTTCAACAGCGACACGCTGGCGGTGGTGGCCTACCAGTTGGCGCGCGACGAGCGACTGGGCGAGGCAGCGCTGCCTTCGTTAGCCTTGGTGCTGGCAGGGCTGATCCCGGTCATCCTGATCAGCCGCACACTCCGGTCGCACAATGGCTGAACATCAAATTACAATTTGATCCGTCGCGACCAATTTGCCCCCATCGCAGCAATGATAAGGACTCCCTCCATGCCACTTCAGTCGTTCACCACTGACATGCCAAAAATGGTCAAAACCGATCAGACCTTCGAGTCGGCCGCTGACTTGTTTCGTGTCATGTCGGCACCGATGCGGCTCAAGATCATCAATTGTCTGTGCGATGGCGAAAAGAATGTGAGCTACCTGCTCACGCAGGTCAAGACCACCCAGCCCAACATGTCGCAGCACCTCAACACCTTGTACCAAGCCGGTATTTTGGGGAAACGCCGCGAAGGCGTGCAAATTTTTTACCGCCTCATTGACCAGCGTATCGCCTCGATCTGCGAGGCGGTGTGCCAGGACATCAACAGCAAGGCGATCAGCCTGTCAGCCTGACTGATCTCTCGGTCACATAGCCCATATGGGCTACTAGGCCTCACCCTTTGCGGTGATAGACGGTGCTGCCCCGGTCAACAAAAATGCACAGATCGCAATTCGCTGGCCTCTTCAGGGGCATGGCGTTTGGATCTATTTTTCGGCTGCAAGCCATCAACTTACGGAGAGATCCCATGGAATTCAACAAAGAATTTGACGCGTCGGGCCTGTCTTGCCCGCTGCCCATCGTCAAAACCAAAAAAGCGCTGGCAGACATGACTTCGGGTCAAATCCTGAAGGTGATCGCCACCGACCCAGGTTCAGTCTGCGACATGGCTGCCTTTGCCGAGCAAACCGGCAATGACTTGCTGGAGCAGGGCAGCGAAAACAGCAAGTTCGTGTTTTTCCTCAAGAAGGCCTGATCTTCCGGCTTACCCGCAACTTTATTTGGAGCTCACGCATGGCAGCTAAAAAAATGGCCCTGATTGCCACCAAGGGTACCCTGGACATGGCTTACCCGCCGTTCATTCTGGCTTCCACCGCTGCAGCGCTGGGCTGGGACGTGCAGATTTTTTTCACCTTTTACGGCCTGCAGTTGCTGCGCAAAAATCTCGATGACGTCAAGATCAGCCCACTCGCCAATCCGGCGATGCCGATGCCCGTGCCGATGCCGGTGGTGGTGCAGATGCTGCCGGGCATGGAGTCCATGGCAACGATGATGATGAAAAACAAGATGAAGTCCAAGGGCGTGGCTTCGTTGCAGGAGCTGCGCGACATCTGCATCGAATCTGATGTCAAGTTTGTCGCCTGCCAAATGACGGTCGATCTGTTTGAGTTCGAGACCAGCGAGTTCATCAAGGAAATTGAATTCGGCGGCGCTGCCACGTTCATGAAATTTGCCGGCGAATCCGACGTCTGCCTGTTCATTTAATCAAGACATGATCAAACGACTGCTCCTGGGCGCTGCCCTGTTGTGCACAGCCCAGCTTAGCCTGGCCCTGTCACCCTATACCCACGCCAGCAAACTACCGGCGGCAGAGCTGTCAGCCCAGCTGTCGCAGGTCGAGAAAAAACTCCAGGCCGAGGGCTTTAGCGTGCTCGGCCAGCACCTGCCCGAGGGCGTTGCCGGGCGTGCCAGCCTGGTGATCTCCGACCCGGCCATGCTGGCGTCCATTCGTGCGGGCGGCCCGAGCAGCGACATTGTGGCGGCGGGAATTCGTGTTGGCATCAGCAGCGATGGCAGCGTCTCTTACATGAATCCGGATTACTGGTACCGGGCCTACCTGCGCGGCAACTTTGCCGGGGCACAGGAGGCGGTCAAGTCGGTGCAGCAACGACTGGTGAAAGCGCTGGGTGAAGGGACTGGCTTTGGCGGCGATGTGCCGCAGGAGAAATTGACCGGCTACCGCTACATGTTCGGCATGGAGCGCTTCGACTCGGCCAACAGCGAACTCGCAAGCTACGCCAGTTTTGAAGAGGCGCTCAAAGCAGTGCAAGGCAATCTGGCGAAAGGCCTGGGCGACACGCGACGGGTCTACGAGGTGGTGATGCCGGAGCAAAAAATGGCCGTGTTCGGCGTTGCCATGAACAGCGCCAGCGACGGCGAAGGCTGGTGGGTCAACAAGATCGGCACCGATTTTCCGGCGGCCCTGCCTTATGAACTGTTCATTGTCGACAACAAGGTTTACGCCCTGTACGCCCGCTACCGCATTGCGTTGGCTTGGCCGGCCCTGGGCATGGGGCAGTTCATGACCATCATCAATGCCCCCGAGGCGATTCGGGCCACCATGGTACGCCTGGCCACGCCCAGCACGCCTCAGTAGTAATCCAAAGTCTGCCAAGGAGTTCGTGATGACAGAGCCAAGCGACTTGAGCGGCATAGTGGTGTGGGGCGGCTTCGCGCTCGCCTTCATTTTTGGCGCCGTGGTCAACAAGACCAATTTTTGCACCATGGGCGCGATCTCGGATGTGGTCAACATGGCGCACTGGGGTCGTATGCGCATGTGGCTGCTGGTCATCGCCGTGGCCATGCTTGGCACTAATTTGTTGTTTTATCTGGGGCTGATTGACCTATCCAAGTCGGTTTATGTGCGCCCCAGCCTGCCCTGGCTGTCGATGGCGCTGGGCGGTGTGTTGTTTGGTATTGGCATGACGATTTCCGCTGGCTGCATCAACAAAAACCTGGTGCGCCTGGGCGCGGGCAGCTTGCGCTCGCTGGTGGTGCTGGTGTTTGTGGCGATCTCGGCCTACATGACCCTCAAGGGCTTGTTTGGCCATTGGCGCGCCAGCTACCTCGACCCAATCGCTCTGGATCTGGCGCAGTGGGGCCTGACGGATCAAACCCTGCCGCAGATTCTGGCCAAGCTGACCGGCATGGCTGCCAAACCTGCCTTGCTCGCGAGCGTGGCGGTGTTGAGCCTGGGGCTGGCTGCCTTCGCCCTGAAGGACAAGCGCTTTCGCGGTAACCCGGTGCAATGGCTGGGGGCTGTGGTGCTGGGCTTGCTGATCGTGGCCGGCTGGTACCTCACCGGCCACCTGGGGTATGGCGAAAGTCCGGAGACCATGGAGATGGTTTTCTTTGCCACCAATACCCGCACGCTTGAGTCGTTCAGCTCCGCGGCGCCGACAGCTCTCAGTCTGGAATTGCTGATGCTCTGGACTGACCAATCCCTGCATGTGAGCTTTGGCATTGCCAGTGCTATCGGCGTCGTGCTGGGTTCATTGGCCTACGCCCTTGCCAGCCGCCAGTTTCGCTGGGAAGGCTTTGCCTCGATGGAGGACATGCGCACTCAGTTGCTGGGTGCCGTGCTGATGGGCTTTGGCGGCGTCACCGCCCTGGGTTGCACCGTGGGCCAGGGCATGAGCGGCATCTCGACGCTGGCGATCGGGTCCTTCATCGTGCTGGCCGGCATCATCGGCGGCGGCGCTGCCACCATGCACTACCTGAACTGGCGCGCTTGAAGCCCATCCCCTTCGTTGTCGACGTCACCGAATCCGATTTCGACGACGCGGTAGTGCTGCGTTCACACCAGGTGCCGGTGTTGCTCGATATTGGCGCCGACTGGTGCGGCCCGTGTCGGGTGCTGACCCCTTTACTGGAGCGTTTGGCGCTGGAATACGCTGGCCGCTTTGTGTTGACACGTGTGGATGCCGATGAAAACATGCGCATCGCCGGACGCCACCAGGCCAAGGGCTTTCCGACTGTGATCGGCTACAGCCACGGCCTGGTTACCGAGCGTTTTCATGGCATGCAGACCGAAGGTTTCCTGCGCCGCTTTCTTGACCAATTGCTGGCATACCACGCCAAATCACCCCAAATGGAGAACACACCATGAACTTGCCCGAACGCGATGGCGACGGTTACCTGACCGATATGGGTGACTGGACTGAAGAAATTGGCCGTGCCATGGCCGAGTCCGACGGCTATGAGCTCGACGATGTCAAGTGGTCACACGTCCTCAAGGCGCGCGCTTATTACGAAGAGTTCGGCAGCGTGCCACCGATCCGGAAATTTGCCAAGTACATCAATGAAGACCAGAACAGCGTCTTCAAGCTGTGGATGACAGGCCCGATGAAACCGATCACCAAGTACGGCGGTCTGCCCAAGCCCACGGGCTGCGTTTAGCTTCATTGGTCCGCCGGTGCCCGGCGGCGCATTTGCCAGGCGGCGATGTGCACCACAATGGCCTGCCAGGGCAGGTCGAGCAAACTGTCATGACGGCTTTGTGCCGACTGCACCATGGCGTGCACATCGGGCTTGGGGGCTGCCAGCGCGGCCTGCAGACCCTGCAATCCGCCACAGACCAGCTTCATCGCTTTCAGGTGGGGGATTTCGCTTGCCGGGCGCGGCAGCCGCAAGGCAAAAGTGGCACGCTCGTAAAGAAGATCTTTCAAAGTGCTGCAGTTGATGTGCGCGACCTTCTGACTGCAGGCCACCACCTCGCGTTCGGCCAGCGCCTGGTGCCGGGCCAGGCTGCAGCTGGCGCAACCCGCCAGAATCGCTTTGGCAAAGACGCATGGGTTGGGATTGAGCTGCTCGCGTGAGGCATGGAAGGCCGCTTCATCGACCACTGCGCCACCTCAGTCGTCGCCCTTGGGGCCGGCCGTGCGTACCTGGCACAGCAGGTCTTCGGCCTGCAGCGGGTTGTCGGCAAAAATCACTTTGACTTTTTCCGAGGCTGGCAAGTCAAGCGACAGCCGCAGCGCCTTGGCTTGTTTGGATGCCTCGGCAAAACTCTCGAAGACGCTGAGTTGTTCAAGCTGGGCAAAAGGTTTGATGTGGTAGATGTAGTAGGGCATGGTGCGGATCGGGTGAGCTTGAGCGCGACGTCAGATGTAATGCTTGGAAGCGCGGCGTCGGCCGGGTAGCGCCTTTTGAATGATGACGCCGCGAACCGGCGACAGATCTGCGATGGGGTCATCGGCAAAGGCCGGATTCAGCGCATGCAGCAGCCAGCCAGTTTCGCTGCGCAGCAGTTGCCTGAAGGTCCACTGCGCCTGATGCCAGGCCAGCACGTAAGAGCCGTCGCGGGCCAGGCCTTCGGGCTCGATGATGATGATTTCGCCCTCCTGAAACTCGGGGTACATGCTCTGGCCTTGCACCATCAGTGCAAAAGACTCACCCCCGGCGCAATCGGGCAAAGCCGCGTCGAAGGCCGCCTGCGCGGCCTCGGTATGGTTTGCTGCGGCTTGGTTGGCTCCGGTGGATTCATGATTCTGAGCTTGCATGTTGAAATCAGCCAATGGCTTGTAAAAATCAAAGCACCAACGATGAAATCTGGGCTTCGGCAACACCCGAGGCGCGCAGTTCGTCGTGCAGTGTCATAACGAACTCGGTCGGCCCCGCCAGGTAAAAGTCGCAGTCGATGTCAAACAAATCGGCGCGCATGGCCTGGGCCATTTGCCACGCCCCCAAGGCTGCATCGGGGTGGGTGATCAGCTCGTACTCGAACTGATCGAGTGCTTCCGACCAGGCCCGGCACTGGTTGCTGTAAAAATGGCCATCAGACCGGGTGGCCAGCCAGAACAGTGTCAGCGATGGCGCGGCGTCGAGCGACATGGCGTGCTCGATCAGGCTCTTGACCGGGCCAAAGCCGGCATCGCAGGCGGCAAAGACCAGCGGGCGATGGCCCTCTGACAGCACGAATTCGCCGCTCGGGCCCAGCACCGTGACGGTGGCGCCTTGCTTGATGTCGCCGGCAAACAGGCGCTGGGCAAAACTGTCGGCTTCGTTGCGGGTGATGAAAAAAAGCAAATTGCGTTCATCACAGGGGCAACTGGCAACCGGGTAGCTGGTTGATACGTCCTCATGGCCAACCTGGGTCCAACCCAACTGCACCGACTGGCCGGCGAGAAAGCGCAAGCGATGGCTGCGCGGCGTTTGCAGGTGCAGCAACAGCGTATTGGGCGCCAGCCGTGTGATGGCGCGCACCTGGCTGGCAATCAACTGCTCAGGAATATCAAGCGGGTCACTGGTTTCGAGCAGCTCCAGTGTGAGCTCACTGCTGGCGGCGGTGTGGCAGCACATCAGCGTGTAGCCCTGGTTTTTTTCGGCTTCTGACAGGGGGTAATCAAAGTGCTGGATTTTGGCCACTTCGCCCGCGATCACGCGCACCTTGCACATGCCACAACTGCCGTTGCCGCAGCCGTAATTGAGTTTGAGCCCGGCGTGCAAACCCGCCTGCAACAGGTTGGCGCGGCCTTCCACGGCGAACTGGTGTCCGCTGGGGCGCACGGTGACCTCGGCGGTCATCACTTTGAGCATATCGTCCATCACTTCCAGAAGGTCAACCGACTCGGTGGCCAGCACCTTGGCCAGCCCGTGCGTGATTTGCTGTTCCAGTGCCAGCCAGCTGGCGGCGCCGGGGTGCTGGTTCAGCTGCTGGCGGATTCCCTGTTGCAGGGCCACCACCAGCTCGTGGTAGCGCTGCAGGTGTTTGCGCACATCGGCAAGCTCCTGGCTTTGCGCGAACAGGCGTTGCGCCAGCACCTCCTGGCTCGGCAACATGCGTTCACGCACCCGTTTGCCAAAGGCCTCGTCGCGAATTTGCGAGACCCGCTCCAGCAGCCCCGACTCTTCGAGCTTGGCATCCGGGTAAAGCCGCAGCAACACGTCGGTCGAAACCCAGCCGTCGTTCAAGACCAGAGTGCCGTCACGCACTTGCTGCTGCAGCACGCCGCGTGCCACGCCCAGCAACTGGGCGGCACGCCAAATGCTGACCTGGTGGCTCATGGTGCGACGGCTCCTGAAGTGGACCGGGCCAACCGGTCGAGATAACGCGCCCGGTAGAGCAAGCGGGGCTGCTGCGGGTCGTCTGCAAAACCGGCGCGGTCGTGCAGCACGTTGTTGCACACCAGCCCCATGCCCGCTTCAAGCGTCAAGCGAAAAATATGGCGGCTGTCGCTGGCCAAAAAATCAGCCAGGAAGGCCACGGCCTCACGCGTGGCGGCATCGTCCTTCCAGACAATGCTGCGCGTGCGCGCCGTGTAGCGCATGTTCAATTGGCCGCTGGTGGTATCGACCATGAACACCGGCCCGGCTTGCTCGGGGCGGGCTATGCCGTCATCGTCAATCCGTTCTGGAATGGTCATGGCATCCGGCGCCATCAGCGCGCGCACCCAGTCGGGGTTGGCTTCGCGCAGGGCAACGTAAGCCATTTCGTGATTCATCAGCGCCGTCTCGCCGCCCTGGCGCGCCGGACGCACGCAATGCAGCACCATGGCACGGATGGGGCGGGTCTCGGGTTGGTAGTAACCGTCGGTGTGCCACTTGATGGGGCGGTTGGTGTAGGGGATGAAGGCTGGGCGGTCGCCGGTAGGCGCGGCCACGGCAATCGGAGAAATGCCGTCTTCGTCAGCGAGCCAGTTGCCGTCGAGCTGGTGCAGGCCAAGCTGGCGCGCCAGTTGCACCGGAATGGCCTTGTCTTCCGTGATGACCGGGCTGCGGTAGATGGCCATGTTGGCCACGGCGCAGCGCTGCAACAGCGCCTCGCGCTCGCTGGCGGACAAGGCCCGGGGATCGGCCACATCGACAATCAGGTCGGCCGCCTGGCGCGGCTGACTGGCCAATTTTGCGTCGCGCCAGCGCTGGTAGGCGCCGGCTTGTGTCAGGTCAAAAGGATGACTCATGGCAGCTCAATCACCCGTGTTCGCAGTGCGGGACGCGCGCGCCGGCCGGGGCTCGGTGGACAACACGCCGTCCATGCCGCGCTGGATCATGTCGAGGGCATCTGGCACTTCGCTGGCCATGATCTGGTCAACCACCCAGCGCTGGTCTTTTTGCGGCATCAGCGCTTCGATGCGGTGCCCGAGGTAGCGTACAAAGGCAAAGTCCGGCCCCTTGGCATCAAAGCCAAAGTCGGCATAGTGCTCTGACAATTCGTTGAACAGATCGATGAACTGCTCGTAGTGGCTGACTTGTCCGGCGGCTGGCTCACCCATCAGGCCGTCTTCGTTGTCTTGCAAAATCTGCGCCACGCGCTGCACCAGCGCAGTCATGAACTCACCGCGCTCGGCATCTTCCATGCGCGCATGCGCCATGCGGTCGAGCACCTGGGTCAAAAATATCAGCACCTCGCGGGTGAAATCAAAATACTGCGGCCCGACCTCGATGTCAAATCGCGCGCTGCGCATTTGCTTGAGCATGTTTTGCGCCACGCGCCAGGTGATGAAGGCCATGGCGCTGGCATTTTGCTGTGGCGTCTTGGCGGCGCCATCGCGAAACCACTGGCTCTTGATTCTTATGTTGGCCATACGGCGCACCGGGCTGAGTAAGGGTGCCTGCAAGGTGGCGCACGCAGGGGCATATCAGTAACCGCCCTTGCCCAGGGGTTGCGGCAGTGCCGCCACTTTGGGGCCTTGCTTGGCGGGACCAATGGGGAACAGGTCGTAGAGGTACTTGCTGTCAACGCCCGGATGAACTTCGGCAAAGCTTTTCAGCATGTTGCGGAAGTTGGGGGTATGGCCGTGCTCGCGGTATTGCTCGCGCAGGTAGTTGATCACTTCCCAATGCGCATCGGTCAGGCTGATGTTTTCCGCAGCGGCAATGACGCGGACCGCGTCATCTTCATACAGTGGCTCCAACAAAAAACCTTGCTCGTCGGTTTCGTATTCAGTGCCATTGATGGTGTAGCTCATTGAATCTCTCCTTGTTTCAGTTAATGAATTTGGTCACACCGCGGCGGCGGATTTGTGCGGAATGAAAATGCCGCAGCCCAGCAGCCGGTGCGGGCCGATGCCGTGCTGTTGCAGGTGCAGCGAGGGCTCCGGGGCCAATCCGTGCAGCATCAGGCTGAAGGTGGTCACCACACCACTGGCAAGCGTCATGCGCTGGCGCTTGCCGCACACGCGCTCGCCGCCGATGCCCAGCTCAGTCAGCTCCCGGGTGACGGCAGCCATGAAAGCCACCTCGTCGGTGTCGGCCGCCACCACGTGGTAGGCATAGAGCGTGGTGTGCGGCACCAGCTCACGCACATGCGGCGCGTCCAGATGCAAGGCGTGGCCCGCCACGTCGATGTCAAGGCCGGGGCCGTCCAGCAGTTCGCTGGCGCGCGGGCGTGACAAGCGCAGCAACAGTTTGGTCCGGCGCGACAGCATGGCCTGCGGCTCGGTGCCGGGCACCAGCTTGATGCCCTGCACACCGGCCAGCGGCTCGCCTTCCAGCCAGGGCCAGGCGCTGCACAAGGCGTCTCTGAGTGGCTGGGCATGGTCGCGCGGCAGAAATCGCCCGCTGATGGGGAAAATCAGATCGACCGTGGAGCAGAGTTCAGGGGCTGCGGTGGTCATACAGGTTCTTGCGAAGGGGTTTGGTTGTCGGGCTGTTCCGATGCCCAGCGCAGCAAGGCCTCGCCCCATTGCCGGGCCGACTGGGGGTCGATATCAAACACGGTGAAGCGGCTTTTCTCACGGATGCGGGTGCGCAGCAGGCTCATGCTGCCACCTTCATAGTCCAGTTGTTGCAGCTCAATGACCTGCGCACTCACGGGAATGGTGAATTTAGCCAACGGTGTCAGGGTGGTCATGGTGTGGGTGGTGGCTCAATAAGAAAACTGAAAAACAAACTGGCAGGCGGTGTTGCCATGGGGCCATGGGCCCGCATCGCCAAACAACGCGCATACCGCTATTGGGCGCAAAGTGGACCCCGGTCGTCTATTACCGGGACGGGTGGGGTGATATAGCCCAAATGGGTAGCCCCAAATACCCAACGAGGGGGATAGCAGAGGGGGCAGCGTCAATCGTACTATTTGCCTCACGGTTGACGTAGTAGCCCGGCATGCAGGCCACTGAGTAACACACCCGGTTCGACGATACAGCGCAAGACTTGCGCACCCTTGACAGGAGACACTCTATGAGCATTAAGCAACACGATACCCCCATGCTTGACCAGCTTGAAAGCGGTCCATGGCCCAGCTTTGTCACCGGTCTGAAACGACTGGCCAAGGACAGCGAGTACATGACCGACCTGATGGGTCAGCTGGAACACTCGTACAAAACCCGCAAGGGCTACTGGAAGGGTGGCACGGTGGGCGTGTTTGGCTACGGCGGTGGCGTTATTCCCCGTTTTTCCGAAGTCGCTGAAATGTTTCCGGCTTCCAAGGAATTCCACACCCTGCGCATCATGCCGACTGCGGGAATGCACTACACCTCTGATTTGCTGCGAAATATGTGCGACATCTGGGAACGTCATGGCTCCGGTCTGATCGCCTTTCACGGCCAGTCGGGTGACATCATGTTCCAGGGTACCAGCACGGCCAACGTGCAGGGTGCTTTTGACGAACTCAATGAACTCGGCTTCGACCTCGGCGGCGCCGGTCCGGCGGTGCGCACCAGCATGTCGTGTGTCGGTGCGGCGCGCTGCGAGCAGTCCTGCTTCGACGAGGCGCGTGCCCATCGCCAGGTACTCAACACTTTCCTTGACGACATGCACCGCCCGGCGCTGCCTTACAAGTTCAAGTTCAAGTTCTCGGGCTGCCCCAACGACTGCATGAACTCGATCCAGCGCGCCGACATGGCCGTTATCGGCACCTGGCGCGACAACATCCGCACCGACGAGGCGCTGGCACGCAAATGGTTCGACAAGCACGGCATGACCGAGCTCGTTAACGACGTGGTCAGCCGTTGCCCGACCAAGGCCATCATGCTCAAGGAAATCAAGGATGTTGCCACCGGTGACAAGATTTCCAGCGTCAAGGTCAGCGACAGCCATTGCCTGGAAATCGACAACGGCAACTGCGTGCGCTGCATGCATTGCATCAACGTCATGACCGGCGCGCTGGCCACCGGCGTTGACAAGGGCGTCACGGTGCTGATGGGCGGCAAGCGTACCCTCAAGATCGGCGACCTGATGGGCACCGTGGTCATTCCCTTCATGCCCATGGAGACCGACGAAGACTACGAGGCGCTGGTGGAGTTGGGTCAGAAGTCGATTGACTTCTTTGCCGAAAACGCGCTGGAGCACGAGCGCACCGGCGAGATGATCGAGCGCATCGGCCTGATCAATTTCCTCGAAGGCATCGGCGTCGAGATCGACCCCAGCATGGTCGCCACGCCACGCACCAACCCCTACGTCCGCACCGACGGCTGGGATGATGAAGTGGCCAGGATCAATGCCCGCAAAGCGGCCTGAAGCCGACTTGTCCTCAACTGATTAAGAAAGATCACCATGGCAACTATGCGCACCCCCATTGAGAGCGGCGTTCCGGATAACAAGCCGTTTCTGCACCCCCTGATGGCCAAAAATTATGGCAACTGGAAGTACCATGACCGGCCGCGTCCGGGCGTGCTGCACCATGTGGCCCACAGCGGCGACCAGATCTGGACGGTTCGTGCCGGCACGCAGCGGCAAATGGACTTGTTCACCATCCGCAAGCTGTGCGACATTGCCGACACTTACGCCGACGGCCATGTGCGCTTTACCATTCGCTCCAACATCGAGTACATGGTGTCTGACCCGGCGCGCGTCGAGCCGCTGGTGGAGGCGCTGACCAACAATGGTTTCCCGGTTGGCGGCACCGGCAACTCGGTGTCTTCCATTGCCCACACCCAGGGCTGGCTGCACTGCGACATTCCGGGCACCGACGCCTCGGGCGCCGTCAAGGCCCTGATGGATGAATTGCACGCCGAGTTCATCAAAGAGGAGATGCCCAACCGGGTGCACCTGTCCACCTCATGCTGTGAGATCAACTGCGGCGGCCAGGCCGACATTGCCATCGTCATGCAGCACACCAAGCCGCCCAAGATCAACCACGACCTGGTGGCCAACATGTGCGAACGCCCCACCGTGGTGGCGCGCTGCCCGGTGGCGGCCATCCGACCGGCCATGGTCAACGGTCGGCCTTCGCTGGAAATTGACGAGTCCAAGTGCATGTGCTGCGGCGCCTGCTTCCCACCCTGCCCACCGATGCAGATCAACGACCCGGATCACAGCAAGCTGGCGATCTGGGTGGGCGGCAAGAACTCCAATGCGCGCGGCAAACCGACCTTCATGAAGATGGTGGCCTCGGGCCTGCCCAACAACCCGCCGCGCTGGCCCGAAGTGTCGGCCATGGTCAAGAAGATTTTGTACACCTACAAGGCTGACGCACGCTCCTGGGAGCGGGTGTCGGACTGGATCGAGCGCATCGGCTGGCCCGCATTTTTTGAAAAGTGCGACCTGCCGTTCACCAAGTACCTGATCGACGACTGGCGCGGTTCGCGTTCCAGCCTGAACGCATCGACCCATATCCGGTTCTAAACAGTTGAGGAAAGAGAATGAAATTCGGCATCCTCGTGAACGAAGGCCCCTACACGCACCAAGCGTCCGACAGCGCTTACCAGTTCGTGGTGGCTGCCTTGGCCAAGGGCCACACGATTCAGCGTGTATTTTTTTACCATGATGGCGTCAACAACGCGACCCGGCTCACCGAGCCGCCGCAGGACGACCGCCACATTGTGAACCGCTGGTCAGCGCTGGCGGCCGAGCACAAGGTCGACTTGGTGGTGTGCGTCGCCGCTGCCTTGCGCCGCGGCATCAAGGACGAAGTGCTGGCCCCCGGCTTCCGTATTTCGGGCCTGGGACAACTGGTGGACAGTGGCATCAAGGCGGATCGCCTGGTCACGTTTGGCGATTAATCCAGCAAAGAGAAAAATACACCATGAGTGAACAAGCAACAACGGCAGTCAGCGGCCCCAAGGTGAAGAAATTCATGTTTGTCAACCGCAAAGCGCCCTACGGCACCATCTACGCCCTGGAGAGCCTGGAGGTGGTCTTGATCACCGCCACCTTTGACCAGGACGTGAGTCTGGTGTTCATGGACGATGGCGTCTATGAACTGGTCAAGGGCCAGCAGACCAAGGGTATCGGCATCAAGAACTTTTCACCGAGCTACCGCGCACTCGAAGGCTATGACATCGAGAAGCTGTACGTTGATCAGGCATCGCTCGATCAACGCGGCTTGTCCGAGGCCGATCTGCTGGTACCGGTCGAGGTGCTCGATGACCAGCAAATGGGTGAACTGATGGCGCAACAGGACGTGATCCTGAGTTTTTAAGAAAAGGCAAGAACCATGCTGCACATCATCAACAAATCCCCTTTCGACACCAACGCGCTCGACACCTGCCTGCGCATGGCGCAAGCCGGTCATGCCGTGCTGCTGATCGAAGACGGCGTTTACGCCGCCACGCAGGGCAGCGCCATGACTGAGCGCATGCGTCAAGCCGCCACCAAAGTCAGCCTGTTTGTGCTGCAGCCCGACCTCGATGCCCGCGGCATGACGGCCAAGCTGCAGGACGGCATCACGCCGGTGGACTACACCGGCTTTGTCGATCTGGTCGAGCAATACCCCACCTCGCAATCGTGGCTTTGAGCCGATCCTGGCAAATCAATTATTTTTAACTGGAGAACACTATGAGCTTTGAAATCAACGGCCAAACCTACGAAACCGACGAAGAGGGTTACCTGCTGAACCTGGCCGAATGGACCACCGAGGCCGCCGAGCATCTGGCCGAGGAAGAAAAAGTACCGCTTACCGAGAACCACTGGGAAGTGATCAACTTTCTGCGCGAGTACTACAACGAGTACCAGATTGCGCCCGCTGTGCGTGTGCTGACCAAGGCCATCGGCAAAAAATTTGGCGAAGAAAAAGGCAACAGCAAGTACCTGTACGAACTGTTCCCCTACGGCCCGGCCAAACAGGCTTGCAAGATTGCCGGTCTGCCCAAGCCCACAGGTTGCATCTGATTCTTGACTTGACCACTTAACGAACTTGCAGGCTCGCCCATGTCCACTTTGACAGTCATTTATGCACTGCTGTTTTATGTCGCTACTGCGGTGTTTGTGCTGGGTGTCGCTAACAAGATTCGTACCTATGCAAAATCCCCGGCTCCCCTGAAGATTCCCTCTACACCGGCACCTCTCACGGCTTCTGGTGTGCGTTGGCGCATGGCGCGTGAGGTGGTCTTTTTTGAGAGTCTGTTCAAGTCCAGCAAGTGGACCTGGATCTTTGGCTGGCTTTTCCATGTGACGCTGCTGCTGGTCACCTTGCGCCATTTGCGCTACTTTCAGGAGCCTGTCTGGCTGCCGGTGCAATTGGTGCAGCCGTTTGGCATCATGGCGGGTTTTGCCATGGTCGCGGCCCTGGGTGGTCTGTGGGCGCGACGCTGGCTGGTGGACCGGGTGCGTTACATCTCCACGCCTTCAGACCACCTGATGCTGTTACTGCTGCTGGCCATCGGGCTCAGCGGTTTGACCATGCGC
This sequence comes from Rhodoferax sp., assembly GCF_014859475.1. GTDB lineage: Bacteria > Pseudomonadota > Gammaproteobacteria > Burkholderiales > Burkholderiaceae_C > Rhodoferax. Next base: position 35,685 of record NZ_JACUUE010000001.1, on the reverse strand, counting down.
TTTGTGGCGCACACCGACATCATTGCTCTCAAGGCTTTTATTCTGGGGCTGATGCGTTTCAATTGGCAACCGCTACCGGCCGACCCGGTGCTGCTGGTGCATCTGGCGCTGGTGGCACTGCTCATGATCATTTTCCCGATCAGCAAACTGCTGCATGCACCCGGGGTGTTTTTCAGCCCGACGCGCAACCAGGCTGACAACGCCCGCGAAGTTCGCCATATTTCGGCTTGGGCAGCCGCGCTAGACAAAAAAGCCTGAGCACACACCATGGCCACTGCTAAGTTTGAAACCCCCGAGCTCAAGAGCTACCCGGTCATTCCCCTGGTGCAGGTCGGGGCGATGTCGCACATCAAGTCGTTCCCTGCAGCCGGTCCGATCCAGAAAGGTCTTGGTTTTCCCGAGTCCTTGGTGGACGACTGGCAAGACAAGGCAATTGCCAAGATGGGCGAAATGCTTGGCAAGTACCGCTCGTTGCAGGTGTACATGGATGCCTGCGTGCATTGTGGTGCATGCTCCGACAAATGCCATTATTTTCTGGGCACGGGCGATCCGAAAAACATGCCGGTGGCGCGTCAGGATCTGATGCGCAAGGTCTATCGCCGCTACTTCACCTTTGCCGGCAAGCATTTCCCCAAGCTGGTTGGCGCGGTGGACCTGACGCGCGAGGTTCTCGACGAGTGGTATAGCTATTACTACCAATGTTCCGAGTGCCGTCGTTGCTCGGTGTTTTGCCCCTACGGCATCGACACCGCCGAAGTGACCATGGCTGCCCGCGAGATCATGGACTCGATCGGCTTGGGGCAAAAATACACCAACGAGATCATTGGCAAGGTGCACACCATCGGCAACAACCTGGGCATGCCCGGGCCGGCACTGAAAAATACGCTGGAAGGGTTGGAAGAAGACACCAAGGATGAGACGGGTCTGGACATCAAGTTCCCGCTGGATGTCAAAGGGGCCGAGGTTTTGTTCATCACGCCTTCAGCTGATTTTTTTGCCGAACCTCACATCGAAAGCATGATTGGTTACGCCAAGGTATTCCATGCCGCAGGCATCAGCTGGACCTTGAGTTCGCACGCCTCCGAAGCCGGCAACTTTGGTATGTTCATTGGCAGTTACGAGCAGATGCGCAACATTGCCCTGCGGGTGCGTGAGGCTGCCCTTGAACTGGGCGTCAAGCGCATTGTGGTGGGCGAGTGCGGCCATGCCTGGCGCGTCGCTTACAGCTTCTGGAATACCCTGATCGGGCCGTTCGACTACCTCGATCCGCGCTATCCGGTACCACAGCACATTTGCGAGTTCACCGATGACCTGATTCAGCGCGGTGCGCTGCAGTTCGACAAAGAGGCCAATGACAGCCGCATCATCACCTTCCATGACTCGTGCAATGTGGCGCGCGGTTCCCGCATGGGCAACATCCCGGGCGGCCAGTTCATCATTCCCAGGCGCATCATCACCTCGGTCGCCAATAACTTCTACGACATGGCGCCCGAGACCATCCAGGAAAGCACTTTCTGTTGTGGTGGCGGTGGCGGCTTGCTGACCGATGACCTGATGGAACTTCGGGTCAAGGGCGCGCTGCCCCGATCAGAAGCCCTTAAACAGGTGGTGGATGACCATGGCGTCAATTTCATGGTCATGATCTGCGCCATTTGCAAATCCCAATTCACCAAGGTGTTGCCGTATTACGGCTTCAACATGGGTATGGTCGGCGGTGTTCACCAGTTGGTCAGCAAGGCGATTCGCCTGGGTGACAAATAACGCTGCCGTCCCACACTCTGTATCCACACTTTCAAGCATAAAACCAGGAGACTCCGACATGTCTGCGAACCCCGAAACCATTGAAGTCAAAACGTTGAGCTTCCGCCGCTTCAAGGACGGCGACGCCAAGGTCAAGAGCTGGCAAACGCAAATTTTTGATGCCGGTCATTCGCACAAATGCCCCACCTACATTCAGAGCACGCCTCCCTGCCAAGGCAGTTGCCCGGCTGGCGAAGACATCCGAAGCTATCTCAACATCGTGCGCGGCATCGAGAAGCCGCCGGCCGGCATGGTCTGGCAGGAGTATGCGTTTCGCCGTTTGACCGAAGCCAATCCGTTTCCTTCTGTGATGGGGCGGGTTTGCCCGGCACCCTGCGAGTCAGGCTGCAACCGCAACCAGCTCGAGGATTTTGTTGGAATCAACTCGGTCGAGCATTTTCTGGGCGACTATGCCATCAAGAACAACCTGGCCTACAACAAGCCTGCGCAACTCACCGGCAAAACGGTTGCCGTGATCGGCGGCGGCCCGGCCGGTCTGTCAACCGCTTACCAACTCGCCCTCAAAGGCCATTCGGTCACCATTTTTGACGAGCGCGCCGAGCTCGGTGGCATGATGCGTTACGGTATTCCGGGTTTCCGCACGCCGCGCGATGTGCTTGACGCCGAGATTCAGCGCATCCTTGACCTGGGGATCAACGTGCGCATGAATTGCCGCATTGGCACCGACATCACCATGACGCAGATTCGTGAGCAGTTCGATGCCGTGTTCCTGGGTTTGGGTGCGCAGGCGGGCCGTGCCTTGCCGGTCGAGGGAGCGGACGCGCCCAACTGTGTCACCGCCACCTCGTTCCTGAAGGCCTTCAACGACGGCCGCCTGCGCCATGTGGGCAAGCGCGTGGTCGTGATTGGCGGCGGCGACACCTCGATCGACGTTGCCACGGTGGCGCGTCGCCTGGGTCACATCGAAAAGGTCCATGAGTCGGACCGTCCCGAGCGCGCCATTGCCGGCCATGTGGCCCACGACGTGGCCGCTGCATCGGTGCGCCACGGTGCAGAGGTCACGCTGACCACCATTTTTGACATCGACAAAATGCAGGCCTCCAAACACGAGGTTGAGCACGCCTTGTCCGAAGGCATCACCATCCGCGGCGGCATGGCGCCAGTGGCCGTGATCCGTGACGAAGACGGCCGTGCCGTGGCACTGCGCATCATGCGCTGCGAAGCCAAGATCATCGGCGGTCGGCTCGACATCAAGAACATCGAGGGCACCGAAGAAGACATCCCGGCCGATCTGATCGTGTCGGCGATCGGCCAGGCGGTGGACTTTACTGGCCTGGAGGAATTCAACAACGGCAAGGGTGCCATCAATTCCGACAAGAACTACCAGGTGCAGGGTCAGCCCGGTTTCTTTGTCGGCGGCGACGTGGTTCGCCCTCACTTGCTGACCACAGCGATTGGCCATGGCGCCATTGCCGCCGATGGTATTGACCGCTTCCTGCAAAACGAGGCGATGGAAAAACGCCCCAAGATCGATGTGCACACCTTTGACTTGACGCGCAAGCTGATCGAAAAGGGGCTGTCCCTGACCGAGGTTCATGAACCCACCCGTGGTACCGACAAGAGCACCGCGGCCATCCATAATTTTGACAACCGCTCGGACCGCTATGTGATCTCGCACAAAGAGCTGTTCCTGGGGCATTTCGGCTTTGCGCCGCGCAACAAGCGGGGCATCGTGTCGCTCACCGCCGAAGAAGCGTTGGACAACTTCGAGGAACGCCTGCAACCGCTGCTGGAAGCGCAGGCGGTGGCCGAGGCCAAGCGTTGCATGAGCTGTGGCCAGTGTTTTGAGTGCGACAACTGCGTGGTCTATTGCCCGCAGGTGGCGGTGTTCAAGGTGCCCAAAGCCAAGGCCACCATCGGCCGTTACGTTGATACCGACTACAGCAGGTGCATTGGCTGCCACATTTGTGCCGACGTCTGCCCCACGGGTTACATCCAGATGGGACTGGGGGAATGATGGTTGCCCCCTGTGTCGCCTTTGGTGGCTCCCCACGCGGTGTCCTGAGTGTCCAGGGTCTTATTCGCCTGCTGGCACTCTTTGTAGGTCTGCTACTGGCCGCTTCTCTACCTGCGGCAGCGCAAACGACAGCTGCCGCCAGCCAAAGTTTGCAACCCATGATTGAGAAAGCCCAAGGGGGTCAATGTGTGGAAGAACCCGCCTTCATGCGACGCAACCACATGAAGCTTCTCACCCATCAGCGCGATGACACGCTTCGCGGCGGCATACGCACTGGCAAGTACTCACTGAAAGCGTGCATTGCCTGTCATGCCAGCCAGACCAGCCAAAGCGTCAATGACGAACCAGGCAATTTTTGTCAGAGTTGCCACAACTATGTAGCGGTCAAAATTGACTGCTTTCAGTGTCATGCCAGCCAACCCGCAGGCATCGTGGCACAGCAACAGGTCAAACCATGAAGCACGATCACAACATCCCGCTGCCTGAACCTGCCACAACACCTTCAAGTCGTCGTGGCTTCCTGGGCGTTGCCGCAGCCGGGATGGCCGGTATCTTGCTGGCGCCTGGCGTTCGCCTGTTCGAAGTGGCCCAAGCCGCACCGGCCGCGGGTAGCGCCAGCCCAGGCGCCAGCAGCAAGGTTCGCTGGGGCATGCTGATCGACAGCGGCAAATGCGCCAGTGGCTGCACCGATTGCGTCACCGCCTGCAACACTGAAAACGGCCTGTCTGGCGGCACGCTTCCCACCGATTCACAATGGATCCGCAAGCTTGAAATCAAGGACACGCACACTGGAGCTACGCAGTCTCTGCCGATGATGTGCCAGCATTGCGCCGAGCCGCCTTGTGTCGATGTCTGCCCGACGGGGGCCTCATTCAAACGCGCCGATGGCATTGTGCTGGTGGACAAGCACATCTGCATTGGCTGTCGCTATTGCATCATGGCCTGCCCCTACAAAGCCCGTTCTTTTGTCCATGAACCCTTGACCCGGCAAAAACCGGATGTACCCCGGGGCATGGGCACGGCAGAAGCCTGCACCTTGTGTGTTCACAAGGTCGACCGGGGTGAGCAACCTGCTTGTGTGAGCGCCTGCGCGGACGCGGGGCACGGTGCGATCATCTTTGGCAACCTCAATGATCCCGAGAGCGAAATCTCCAAGCGGGTTGCCAGCTACCCCAGCCGCCAGATTCGTGAAAACCTCAATCTGAACACCGGTGTGCGCTACCTCGGTATTTGAAGAAAGAACGACGCATGAAAATCGTTTTGCGCGAATTACAAGCCACCAAGCGCGGCTATTACCAGTTGCTGGCTTTTTTGGTGGCGATCATCCTGCTGTTCGGGGCCACTGTGTTGTACATAGAACACCATGGCCATATCGTCACGAGTATGAACAATCAGATTGTCTGGGGTCTGCCCGATGTGTTTGCCGTGTTTCTGCTGCTGTCCGCCGCCGGGGCGCTCAGCATTGCATTGCTGACTTCGTTTTTTGGCAAAGCGGAGTACCGGCCTGTGGCGCCGCTGTCGGGGTTGCTGGCCATCGCGATGCTGCTCGCGGGCGTGTTGATGCTCATGTTTGACCTGGGACGACCCGACCGGGCAAATCTGGCCATGATGAATTTCAACTTCAAGTCCGTTTTGGCCTGGAACCTTTTTCTCTATTCGGGTTTTGCGGGTTTTACCGCCTTCTATCTATGGACCCTGATGGCGCGTGGCATGCAGCGCTTCACCCTGCTGGCGATTACCCTTGCCTTTGTCTGGCGCATTGGCTTGACGACTGGAACCGGTTCCATTTATGGTTTTCAGGTTGCCCGTCAGGCCTTCGACTCGGCCTTGGTGGCGCCCATGTTCATAGCGTTGTCGCTGAGCTACGGGCTGGCTGTGTTCGTGCTGGTGTTGATGCAGGCCTGCCGCAGTAATGATTGCCAGATAGGGGACGCCATGATGACTCGCCTGGCGCGTCTTCAAGCGATCTTTATCGGTGTCGGGCTGTACTTTGTGCTGGTGTATCACCTGACCAATCGTTACTTCACCAGACACCACGCTTTCGAAGATTTCATTTTGTTCAATGGTGGCGTTTACCCTCTCTTGTTCTGGTTGGGTGCGGTTCTGCTTGGCGGCATCGTGCCGTTGCTGTTGCTGCTGCACCCGAAGATCGGTCAAATGCGTCAACGTATCGTCGCAGCGACGTCGCTGGTCATCGTTGGCGCTTTTGCGCAGCTGTATGTCACCATCATCGGGGCTCAGGCTTTCCCATTGGTGCTGTTCCCCGGACGGCAAGTGACCAGTACTTTTTACGACGGCGTGATCAACCCCTACACTCCCTCCCTGCTGGAGTGGCTGCTTGGCTTTGGTGGCTTGGCCATTGCCGGGCTGATCGTGATGATTGGGCTCAAATTGCTCGGCTTCCTGCCGAATCGACTCGATGATGCTGCGATCGAGCTGAGTCTGGCCAAGCCAGTTGCTGTGACGACCTGAAGCAGTGCAGTGCATGTCTCGTTTACTGGTTTCGGCGGCGCATAAATCGTCCGGCAAGACCACCGTCACGATCGGCCTGTGCGCCGCCCTGTCTGCGCGGGGCCTGAAGGTGCAGCCATTCAAGAAAGGTCCGGACTACATTGACCCGATGTGGCTGAGCCAGGCCAGCGGGCACGATTGCTTCAACCTTGATCCGTACCTGATGACGCCTGACCAGATCATCGGCTGTTTCACGCACCAAGCGGCTGGCGCCGACATCAGTATCGTCGAAGGCAATAAGGGCTTGTACGACGGCCTGGCGCTGGATGGCAGCAACAGCAATGCTGCGCTGGCACATCTGCTGGGCCTGCCGGTGGTGCTGGTGCTGGACGTGCGCGGCATGACGCGCGGTATTGCGCCGCTGATTCTGGGTTACCAGGCTTTTGATGCCAATATCCGCATTGCCGGTGTCATCCTGAACCAACTCGGTGGCAGCCGTCACGAGGCCAAATTGCGCGCCGTGATCGAGCATTACACCGACGTCACCGTGTTGGGCGCCATCGCCCATGACCCGCAACTGGCACTGGTCGAGCGCCATCTGGGGCTGATGCCGAATCAGGAATGCGACGATGCCACGCAGCATGTGCAGACCATTGGTCAGCGCATTGCCGAGCAGGTCGATCTGGGCCAGATCATCGACTTGGCCAAAAGCGCATCGGCTTTGCGCGCGTCACCAGTCAGTACATCAGTGGCCGCCGAGGCGGTGGCCGCAAAACCCGACCAGCCCCTGCGTTTGGGCATTATGCGCGACAAGGCGTTTGGCTTTTATTACCCCGACGACCTGCTGGCATTGCAAGCAGCGGGTGCCGAACTGGTGCCGGTGAACGCCTTGCAGGACAGCGTGTTGCCGCCCCTGGATGGCTTGTTCATTGGTGGCGGATTCCCCGAGGTCTTCATGCCTGAACTGCAGGCCAACGCCGCTTTGCGTAGCAGCATCCGCAGCGCCATCGAGGCCGGTCTGCCGGTTTATGCCGAATGCGGCGGCCTGATGTACCTGGCCCGCACACTGCGCTGGAAAGACACACAGGTGGACATGGTGGGCGCGCTGCCGGTGGATGTGCTGATGCACGAGCGCCCGGTGGGCCGCGGCTATGTCACTTTGCAGACCACCGCCGATGCGCCGTGGCTGACGGCAACCGAGCCCGCCGGGCAAACCCTGCGTGGCCACGAATTTCATTATTCCAGCCTTGAAAATATGCCGTCGGACCTCAAGTTCGCCTACCGGGTGTTGCGCGGTCATGGCATTGACGGTGAACGCGACGGCTTGGTCCATCGCAACGTGCTGGCCTCTTATGCGCACCTGCGCACGGGTGCCGGCTCGGACTGGGCACACCAGTTTGTCAACTTTGTGCGGAGGAGAAAAATAGCAAATGAAACGCAATTGCCCGGCGCCGCTCGCACCCTGTTGGTCAAAGGCCAGCTGGTAACGACCGACGTGGAAGGCTATTTGAAGAATCTGGGCGAATGGTCGGAAGACTTTGCCCGCGCCCAGGCCGAGTCAGAGCAGCTGGAACTGACCGATGCCCATTGGCAGGTGATTCACTATTTGCGCGCTTATTTTGAGGAACACCGGGTGCAGGCCCAAGTGCGCGTCATGATCAAGCACTTTGCCAAAGTATGGGGCCCGGAGTTGGGCAACAATCACCATTTGCATGAACTTTTTCCGATCGGCGGGCCACAGAAGCAAGGTAACCGATTGGCCGGTTTGTTAAAGACCAAAGGCGAACATTAATTTTTCAATAGGAGCACAACGCATGTTTAACTTGACCCCTGCCGCCGCCCAGCAAATCCAGCAAGCCGCGCAGGCCAGCGGTGCTTTGGAGCTGGCCTTGCGGGTTGCCGCCAAAAGAGACGCCGACGGTGAAATGCAGTACGGCATGGGCTTTGACGACCCGAAAGACGAGGACATGAAGCTTGAGCTTGAAGGCGTTGCGGTGGTCATCAACGGCGAATCCCAGGAGTTGTTGTTTGATACCGTGCTCGACTTTGTCGAGCTCAACCCGGGTGAATTCAACTTCATCTTCATCCCCACCAGCCACCCATCCTGCGGCGGCGGCTCGGTAACCACCGGTGGCTGCGGTAGTGGCGGCTGTGGCGGCTGTGGCAGCAAGGGAGCCACCCATTGAAAGCCGATGTGAAAAACTTCAAACCTGATTCTGGACGCGTTTATCTGGTCGGTGCCGGTCCGGGTGACCCCGAACTGCTGACGCTGCGCGCCGTGCGCCTGCTGCAGCAAGCCGACGTGATCGTCTATGACAACCTGGTATCTGATGGTGTGCTGGCGTTTGTGTCACCGAGTGCCGAACGCATTTACGCCGGCAAGCGGCGCAACGAGCACACCCTGCGCCAGGAGCAGATCAACACGCTGTTGGTCAAGCTGGCCAGCCAGGGCAAACAGGTGGTGCGCCTCAAAGGCGGCGACCCCTTCATCTTCGGCCGTGGCGGCGAAGAGCTGCAAGCGCTGGCGGCCTCGGGTGTGGCGTTCGAGGTGGTGCCAGGGGTGACGGCGGCCTCAGGCGTGTCGAGCTATGCGGGCATTCCACTGACGCACCGCGACCACGCACAGTGCTGCCTGTTTGTCACCGGCCACCTCAAGGACGGCACAGCCGACCTCGACTGGCCCAGCCTGGTGCGCCTGAACCAGACCGTGGTCATCTACATGGGCCTGGGCGGCTTGCCGGAAATCTGCAAGCAGATGGTGGCGCACGGATCATCGCCCGAATTGCCTATTGCGGTGGTACAGGACGGCAGCCAGCCGACCCAAAAAGTGGTGACTGGCACGCTGGCCGATATGGCCGAGCGGGTGGCGCAGGCCGGCCTCAAATCACCGTGCCTGACGATCATCGGCGAGGTGGTCAAACTGCACCGGGAACTGGCCTGGTTCGAGCCGGCCACGAGGACGGTGCCGGTCTGACTCTCTGTTTCTGTCTGGGTCACTCAGTTGCCCGGGTAGGCAAAAATGGGGCTGTAAGTTGACCGTGTAGTGGCGAATATCACGGGTTGCATGCCCGTGCGAGGCCGCTTAAGGCACCAACATTTCGCTGCATTGCGGGTTCACGTTTTTCTCTATTGCTGACGCTCAATTTGAAAGTCAGCTTCGGGGAAAAGTGGCTGACTTCAGAAGACCCGGGGGGCGAAGTACGTTTAGCCAGTCTAACTGTCATGGCAACTCAGCCGCCCCAAATGATGAAACACAGTTGTCATTGCGAGTCGCGCAGCGACGTGGCAATCCGTGTACTTTGGGGTCATGGATATTCACTGCGTTCGCAATGACGATATTCTTTCACGTTAATCACTCGAAACCGGCTGTTCAGATATGCCATGGACGGTCGGCAATGTGGCGACGATTTCATGGGGCGCTGCGACCGGAGTCGACCCGGTGGATTCAGCCATCATGGATGGCTCTGTACGCACCACGGCGGGGTAGTCACCGCACAGTCCGCCTGGCGCACTGCCTTCAGACTTGGGGCAGGGCTGCGACGCGCTCGTCGCGGTCAATCTGGCCGTCCACCAACTCCAGCAGGCGGTCGCAGCGCTGCGCCAGGTGTGCGTCGTGCGTGACCACCACGATCGACGTGCCCTGCTGAGCGTGCAGGCGCCGCAGCAGCGCAAACACTTCGTTGGAGGATGCCTGGTCTAAATTGCCGGTGGGCTCGTCGGCCAGCACCAGCGGCGGGTCCAGCACCACGGCGCGGGCAATGGCCACGCGCTGCTGCATGCCTCCCGACAGCTCGGCCGGACGCTTGTGTTCGGCACCCGTCAGGCCCACCTGCGCCAGCAGGTCCAGCGCGTGCCGGCGCTGCGCGGTGCTGACGCTGCCGTGGATCATCATCAGTGGCAGTGTCACGTTTTCCAGCGCGGTGAAGGCCGGCAACAGGTGGTGAAACTGGAACACGAAACCCAGCGTCTGGCGCCGACGCAGTGTCAGGCCAGCGTCGTCCAAGCCGCTGACCTCCTGGCCTTGCAGCAGGTACGAGCCCGCCGTCATGCGCTCCAGCAGCCCCAGAATGTTGAGCAGTGTGCTCTTGCCCGAGCCCGACGGCCCCATCAGCGCGACAAACTCGCCGCGCCCGACCTGCAAGTCGATACCGTGCAGCACCTCGGTCTGGCTCGGCAAATCCAGGTTGTAGCTTTTATGAACGCCTCGCAACGCGATCAATGGCACGGCGGTTGGTTCTTGATTCATCACGAATAACGCCTGAACGCCTTACAGACGGATGGCTTGCGCCGGGTCCATGGCGGCCGCACGCCGCGCCGGGGCAATGGCGGCGAGCACGCCGCAGACGCTGGCCATGAGCGCCACGTTCAGCCCCACGCGCCAGGGCAGCGTGATGTTGAACAGCGGCAGTCCGTCCGAGCCTTTGACGAAATGGGTAAAGGCCCAGATCAGCCCCACGGCAATCACGATGCCCAGCGCCGAGCCCAGCACGCCCACCACCGCGCCTTGCAGCAAAAACACGCGCAAAATCTGTGCGCGCGTGGTGCCCATGGCGCGCAGGATGCCGATCTCGCGCTGCTTTTGCACCACCGACACCACCAGCACACTGGCAATGCCCAGCACCACCACGATCATCACCACGCTGCGGATGATGCTGGTGCTGACCGACTGCGCGTTCAGCGCCGACACCAGTTGCGCGTTGTTCTCTTGCCAGCTCTCGATCTTGTAGGGGTAGCGCGCGCGCAGGTCTTGCGCGAGCTGCTGCGCCGACCACACGTCATGCAGTTTGAGGTCGATGTTGGTGGCACCGCCGGGCAGCCCGAGCAGGCTTTGCGCGGCGCGTAGCGGCACGATGACGGTGCGCCGGTTGAGGTCGCGCACGCCCAGGTCCACCAGGGCAGTGGCGCGCACCGACTCGTTGATCACACCGTCAGCGGTGGCGGTCTGTAGCGTCAGGCGGTCGCCCACGCGCACACCCAGGTCGTCGGCCAGCTCGCGGCCGATGATGGCCTCGCCCGGTGCCAGCCGCGCCGTGCCCGCCACTACCTTGGCGCGCAGGCCGACGATGCGGTCATAGCGGTCAAGCTCCACGCCCAGCAGGGCGATGGATTGCTGCGCCTGCCCGCGCAGCGCCAGCCCGGAGCCCGAGACCATCGGCGACACGCTCGACACCTCGGGCATGGCCTCCAACACCGGCACCAGGCTTTGCCAGTTGACCACCGAGCGCAGGCCTTGTGCACGCGGTTGCGCCTCGCTCAGAACCACCTCACCTGTGGCAGGCAGGCGCGCGCTGAGCACCACATCTTGTGGTGATCGCAACGTGATGTGGCCCTGCGCGCCAAGTGTTTTTTCCAGTGTGCTGGCCTGCAAGCCGGTGATCAAAGCCGAGATGTAAGCCACCACGGCCACACCAGCGGCCACGCCGACGATGATGAGTAATGTCTGCATGCGCCCTTCGCGCAAGAAGCGCAGCGCCACCAGCCATTCAAACCCCAGCGTCTTGCCCATGACAGCGCCCCGCTCAGCGACCCATGGCGTTGCCAAGCGCCGCAGCGGCGGAACCGGCCTGATTGCCTGAACTGGTCTTTCCAACACTTGCGGAGGCAACTCCGCGCGGGCGCACGCGCTGGCCCGGCTGCACGTTGGTGCCCAGCAGCACCACGTCGCCCGCCCGCAAGCCTTGCAGCACCTCGGCGGACTGCAAATTGCGCACGCCAAGGCGAATGCGCCGCGCTTGCGCGTACCCGTCCACCGCCACCAGCACCTCGGCGCTGTCGTCGTTGGCGGCGCTGGTGGCCGCCGAATTGCTGCCCGTGGTGGTTGCGGTCGCACCGCGTAACGCCGCCAGCGGCAATGCCAACGCGTTGGCGCGCCGTGCGGTTTCCACCTCCACCGACAACGTCATGTCTTCACGCAGGAAAGTCGGGGCGGTCTGGTCCAGCGCCAGCGTGACTTCGACGGCGCCGCGCTGGGGGTCGATCGCGGGGGAAATTGTCAGAACCTTGGCCGCCAGGCGCTGGTCGGCATACGCGTCGGCCACCAGGGTGGCCACCTGCCCGGGTGCAAGTTGTGCCAGAAAGCGCTCGTCCACCTGCGCCTTGAGCTGCGTCGGCCCGGCCAGCGCCAGCGCCAGCAGGGCGCGTCCGGGCTGCACGATCTGACCCGGCTCGACGCTGCGCGAGAGCACCCTGGCATCGGTCGGGGCGCGCACGGCGGTTTGCGCCAGCCGCGCTTGCGCCGCCTGCACTGCCGCATGTGCCAGGTCCGACTGCGCCTGCGCCTGCGCCAGATCGGTGCCGTGATCGGCATTGGCCCGCACCTGGGCGGCAGCGGCCTCTTGCGCGGCCTGTGCCACGGCGAGCGTGCGATCGGCGTCGTCGAGCCGCGCCGGGCTCAGGAAACCCTGCGCGACAAGCTGCCGGGTGCGCTCGACATCCAGGCGGGTCGCCTGCAATGTGGCCTGCGCCTGCGCCAGCGCGGCTTGCGCCTGGCTGCGACCGGTGGAACGCAAGCCCTGCAGACGCGCCTGCGCCTGCGCCAGGCTGGCTTGCTGTTGCGCCAGTGCGGCGCGCAGTTCGTCGGTTTCGAGCTGTACCAGCACGTCTCCCGCACGCACCGCATCGCCTTCGCGCACCAACACTTGCGCTACCCGGGCGGTGAGTGTGCTGCCCACATCGACTCGCGTCAACGTGGCCACCCGGGCTGAGAACTGAATGCTGCGTACCAATGGCGCCGCCTGCAACACCACGGCCTCGACTTGCGGGGCGCGCCGCGCCAGCCACACCAGCACCACGGCGACAGTCACCAACAGCAGGGCCAACAGCCAGCGGCGAGCGCGTGTCATGGCTGGCTCCGCGACGGGGTGGTGGGTGGCGTGCCTGGGGTTTGGGTTGGGTGAATCAAGGGCATGGGGCGATGGTAGCGGAATCATCGCTGCTGGCCGGCCCCAAAACCGGATGACCACTCCAAGTGGCGCGATCCGGACTGGCAGTCCGGTCGTTGCCCGGCTGCGCTTGTTCAGTGCGTCGGTGCCCTGGGTTTGGTGCTGGCGTCGGACACCGCCTTGGTGCCATCGGGCGAGTTGTGGTATTCGAATGAAAATACCGCCGCCTCCACGCGTGAGCGCAAGTTGAGCTTGTCCATGATGTGGCGCACATGCAATTTGACCGTGTTGTGGCTGATGTCGAGCGCTCGCGCAATCACCTTGTTGCTTTGGCCGCTGGCCACGTGGTCAAGTACCTGGCGTTCGCGTTCAGTCAGGGTGGCCACCAGGTCGCCCATGGCCGAGCCCTTGGGGCCGGTCTGCAGTATTTGGGCAAATTTGAGCATCATGGCCGATGCCACCACCATCTCGCCGCGGGCGGCCCGGCCAATGGAAACAATCACCTCTTCCGGGTCCATGTCCTTGAGCAGATAGCCCTTGACGCCGGCACGCAGCGCCGCTGACATGTCGTCTTCGCTGTCGCTCATCGTGAGAATGACCGTCGGCACGTCGAAACCTTCGGCACGAATCATGCGCAGCACACTCAAGCCATCGGTTTGCGCCAGACGCAAATCGAGTATCAGCATATCGGGTTGATGCTCTTGCAGCAGGGGAACCACCTGATCCGGATCCCCCGTGGCGCATACCACCGACATGCCGCCGCGGTGCTCCAGCAGTTCCTTCAGGCCGCTGCGACAGAGCGAATGGTCATCCACCAGCATAAGGCGAATTTTGTCTGTCATGATGCTTTGCTCCTCCTTTCGGTCTCGATCGGAATTGACAGCCGAACCCGGGTGCCGATGCCATCCATGTTGCCGACCTCGAGTCGGCCACCCAGCCGTTTGGCTCGGCTTTGCATGATGTCCATGCCAAAATGCGTCGATGGCACCAGGGGGCGGGCCGATGTGATGATGGTTGAAACGTTGGGCTCATCCATGCCCAGTCCGTCGTCCTCAATCAAAAATTCAAGGTATTCGGACGTTTGACTGATCCGCACTTGCGCATGGCGGGCCATGGAATGTTTGGCAATATTGGCCAGTGCCTCCTGGATGATGTAGAACACCTGTACTTCCTGATGGTCATTGAGGTTCAGGTTGGGCACGGTGTTGCGTATTTCCAGCGTGATGGCGTTGCGCAGGTAAAAGCTGTCGGCAATGGTGGTGAGCGCGTGCATGAGCCCGAGCGGGTCCATGCGGGTTCTGAAGTAGGTCATGACCTCACGCAGGTTGTCATGCACTTCGGTGACCGCTGTTTTTAAATTCGAAAAATATTTCAGCGCCTGCGTCTCATCATGCGCCACGATGGCATCGTTCAGCAGCGGCAGCCGCATGCGGGCGTAGGCCAGGGTTTGCGCCAGCGCGTCATGCACTTCATTGACCATGTCCTGGCGCTCTTTCATTACGGTGAGCCGCAGACGCTCACGCTCGATGCGCGCGTTGTGCAGGGTCAATCCCAGCAGTTGACCCAGCAGGCGCAGCAGTGTTTGCACCGAGGCATCGATCCTGCAGGAGCTCTCGAAGAACAGGTTGTAAATGCCGAGAATCTGCTGATTGTGCAGCAGCGAGATGGCCAGCATGCTTTTGCAGCGGGAACCAAAATACAGCTTGAGACCCTGCTTGTCGCAGGCCGTCAGGTCGTCCACCCAAATCAGCACATCGGCACTGGAGGCCCTGCCGCACACGCCGCATTGGCGGTCAACCAGTCGCTCGTTCTGCACCACGTCTGGCGGCAAACCCTGATGTGCCACCAATCGCAAGAATTTATCATCATCGGTCAAGACCCGCATCGCACCCGCCTGCGCGCCAGCCAAAGCAATGATGGCGCTCAAAAAACGCTCCAGCAAAATCTCCAGGTCTTCGGGCTTGCTTGCATCGGTCGTCAACAAATTGGCAAAGCTTGCCGAATCCGCTGCAGCGGGTTGGATGATAGGGATCGTAGTTGCCGTCATGACGCGAATGATGTTGCTGGATCGTAGGGCATTATTGACAACTTATGTATTGAGGAAAACCATAGCCTTATAAGAATTGTTTTTATGCTACCCATTTGGGTTACTTCCAACCACCCTTGTCGGTGATAGACGTGCTGGGTGACCTTGTTTTTAATAGGGTCACTTTGCATTGTTCTGGATGTCCATGGGGTCGCCACAGTTTGCAAGCCTCGTTTGTTGAATTTTCAGTGAAAAAAACGCGTCCTTCGCATGTCTGGTCCACCGCTTCACAACCCTCTCAGCCCGCCTTTGCCCGGTGCCACCACCGAGACGCGCAACACCACTTGTTATATGTGTGCATGCCGGTGCGGTATTCGGGTGCATCTGCGCAATGGTGAGGTGCGCTACATCGAGGGTAATCCCGACCACCCCTTGAACCAAGGCGTGATCTGCGCCAAAGGGTCTTCGGGCATTATGAAACAGTATTCGCCAGCGCGGTTGACCAAGCCGTTGCTGCGCAAGCCGGGCAGCGAGCGCGGCGATGGCCAGTTCGAAGAGATCGAATGGGACGCAGCGTTTTCAATGTTGGAGGAGCGGCTTAAAAAGCTGCGCGCCACTGACCCCAAGCTATTTGCCCTGTTTACCGGACGCGACCAGATGCAGGCGCTCACCGGCCTGTTTGCACGCCAGTTCGGCACGCCCAACTACGCCGCGCACGGCGGTTTTTGCTCGGTCAACATGGCCGCCGGCATGATTTACACCATTGGCGGTTCATTCTGGGAATTCGGTGGCCCCGACCTCGATCGTGCCAAGCTGTTTGTGATGATGGGCACCGCCGAAGACCACCACTCCAATCCGATGAAAATCGCGATCTCGAAATTCAAGCGCGATGGCGGGCGTTTTATTTCGATCAATCCGGTGCGCACCGGTTACTCGGCCATTGCTGACGAGTGGGTGCCGATCAAGCCCGGCACCGATGGTGCGCTGCTGCTGGCGCTGATCCACGAACTCATTGAAATGGGCCTATACGACCGGGAATTCCTGGTGCGCTGCACCAATTCGGGCCAGTTGATCAACATAGACAGCGCCAACGACGAGTTCGGCATGTTCGTGCGCACTGAGGTGCCCGAAGAAGAAGGCTGCTTTGACCCGCAAAACAAGCTCTGGTGGGATCGTGTGAGCAACCGTGCCGTCGTGACGCACACCGAGGGCTGCGACCCGTTTTTGTTTGGCGAGTTCAAGCTGTCGGATGGCACCGCGGTCAAGCCCGCGTTCCAGCTCCTCAAGGAGCGCGTTGCGGCCTACACCCCCGAGTGGGCGGCCGGCATCACGGGTATTTCGGTCGAGGTGATTCGTCGCCTCGCCCACGAGATGGGTGTGACCGCCCGCGACCAGAAAATTGAACTGCCGATCTCCTGGACCGACTCCTGGGGCAAGGAACACGACACGGTGACCGGCAATCCGGTTGCTTTTCACGCCATGCGCGGGCTGGCCGCGCACTCCAACGGCTTTCACACCGTGCGGTCGCTGGCCATTTTGATGTCGCTGCTCGGCACCATTGATCGCCCGGGCGGATTCCGCCACAAGGCGCCTTTCCCGCGTCCGATTCCGCCCTGCGCCAAGACGCCGAACACGCCGCTTGCCGTCAAGCCCAACACGCCGCTCGACGGCCTCGGGCTGGGCTGGCCCTCCGAACCCGATGACCTGTTCGTGGACGACGACGGCAAGCCGGTGCGCATCGACAAGGCGTTCTCGTGGGAGTACCCGCTGTCGGTGCATGGCATGATGCACAACGTCATCACCAATGCCTGGCGCGGCGACCCGTACCCAATCGACACGCTGATGCTGTTCATGGCGAATATGGCCTGGAACTCGACCATGAACACGGCGCAAGTGCGCAAGATGCTCAATGACAAGCGCGAGGACGGCGAATACAAGATTCCGTTCCTGGTCGTCTGCGACGCTTTCCAGTCCGAGACCACCGCGTTTGCCGACCTGGTGCTGCCCGACACCAGCTACCTTGAGCGCCACGATGTGATGTCGATGCTGGACCGGCCCATTTCGGAGTTCGACGGTCCGGTCGATTCGGTGCGCATTCCGGTGCTGCCGCCCAAAGGCCAGTGCAAGCCATTTCAGGAAGTGCTGATCGAACTGGCCAGCCGCCTGAAGTTTCCGGCCTTCGTGCGACCCGACGGCACACGGAAATTCCGCGACTACCCTGATTTCATTGTCAACTACGAAACCGAACCCGGCTCCGGTATCGGTTTTCTGGCCGGTTGGCGCGGCAAGGGCGGAGAAAAATTCATGCGTGGTGAACCCAATTCACGCCAGTTGGAAATGTACGCGCAGAACAACTGCGTTTATCACCACAAACTGCCGCCTTCGTACCAGTACATGCGCAACTGGAACAAGGGTTATCTGGAGTGGTCGCAACGTACCCGGATCACGCGTTACGCCGAGCCCATCCTGATTCACATCTATTCGGAAGTGTTGCAAAAATTCCGCTTGGCGGCGCAGGGCAAGGGCATATCGCGCAAGCCGCCGGAGCATCTCAAGAAGAACATTGCGGAATACTTCGACCCGCTGCCTTTCTACTACGAGCCGCTTGAAGCGCAAAAAACTGACCGCACCAAATATCCGCTCAGTGCGATCACGCAGCGCCCCATGGCGATGTACCACTCGTGGGATTCGCAAAACGCTTGGCTGCGCCAGATTCATGCGCACAACCACCTGTACGTCAACCCGCAAACAGCGCGCGCGCAGGGCATTGAAGATGGCGGCTGGATGTGGGCCGAGTCGCAGTGGGGTAAGGTGCGCTGCCTGGCCAAGTACTCCGAAGCGGTCGAGCCTGGCACGGTCTGGACCTGGAACGCCATCGGCAAGGCGGCCGGCGCATGGCATCTTGAGCCCGATGCCAACGAGTCGCAGCGCGGCTTTTTGCTCAACCACCTGATTTCCGACGAGTTGCCGGGGGCCTCATCCGGCACAACGATCTCCAATTCCGACCCGATCACCGGGCAGGCCGCGTGGTTTGACGTTCAGGTGCGCATCTACAAGGCCGGACCCGAAGAGCCGGCGAGCAGTTGGCCGCAATTCAAGGCGGTGCCCGCGGCGCCCGGTACCGGGGGCGCCAATCCGGGCTGGCAAGCCTATTTTGCCGGCAAGGGAGCGCGCAAATGACGCAGCTCGCGCTGGTGATCGATCTGAATGTGTGTGTGGGTTGCCAGGCCTGCGTGACCAGTTGCAAGCAGTGGAACACCTCGGGCACGGCCGGCCCGCTGGCTGACTTCAATCCCTACGGCGCCGAGCCCACGGGTACCTTTTTCAACCGGGTGCAGACCTTCGAGGTCGGTGAGTTCCCGAACACGCAAACGGTGCACTTCCCCAAATCCTGCCTGCATTGTGAAGACCCGCCGTGCGTGCCGGTGTGCCCCACGGGGGCCAGTTACAAGCGCGCCGAAGACGGTATCGTCCTCGTTGATTCCGACAAATGCATTGGCTGCAAGTACTGCTCCTGGGCCTGTCCCTACGGCGCGCGCGAGCTCGATGAAAGCCGCAAGGTCATGACCAAGTGCACGCTTTGCGTGGATCGCATTTACGACACCGCCCTGCCTGAGCGCGAACGCAAACCCGCCTGTGTGCTGGCCTGCCCGACCAGTGCGCGCCTGTTTGGCGACATCCACGATTCGGAGTCGGCGGTGTCGCTGGCGATTCGCGAGAAGGCGGGTTACACGCTGATGCCCGAATGGGGCACCTATCCGTCGAACCACTACTTGCCAAGGCGCAAAAACGAACTGAACCTGCACAAGGATGAACTCATTCGTGCCGATAACCCATTGAAGATCGACGGCCTCCTGCCCAAGCCGGACATGTCTGAACCCTCACTCGACGATGTGATGTCCTGGTAAGCACCAACATGAAACCCGCTTTCTCCGTTATTTTCTTGACCACCCTGATCGGCGCTGCGCAAGGCCTTTTTCTTGCCTTGTTCACGGCGCAATCTTATGCGTTGTTCGGTCTGCTGCCGAACCAGGACAGCCGGTCTTTCTACGCCTTGGGCACGTTGCTGGTGTTCATCATCAGCGCCCTCGGGCTGGCAAGTTCTTTCTTGCACCTCGGGCGTCCCGAGCGCGCCTGGCGATCAGCCGCCATGTGGCGCACCTCCTGGTTGTCGCGCGAGGTGATCGTGCTGCCGGTCTTCATGGGTGTGATGCTGCTCTACGGTCTGGCGCATTACACCGGCTGGAGCCCGGTTTTAGTGACATTGCCGGATGGCGTTGAGATCGATGTCAGCGTGGTTCTAGGGGTTATCGGGACCGTGCTCGCATTTGCGCTGTTTATCGCCACCGGCATGGTCTATTCCTGCATGCGTTTCATGCAGGAATGGCACAGCCCGCTGACGGTCATCAACTACATCATGTTGGGCGGCGCATCGGGGTTCACGCTGGCAGCCGCCTTTGCCACGAGTCAGGCACCTGAACTGGCCGGATTTTTCGCGGGTTGGGCCCTGATCATCACGCTGCTTGCTTTTGCCAGTCGCGGCGCCTCGCTGATTCGCAACAGTCGCCTGCGTCCAAAGTCGACGCTGCAAACCGCCATTGGCATCAAGCATCCGCGCATCGTGCAAAGATCGGCAGGGTTTCTGGGCGGCTCGTTCAATACCAGGGAGTTCTTCCACGGCAGCTCACTGTCGACCTTGCGCTCGGTCAAGTGGGTGTTTCTCGGAACCGTGTTTTTGGCGCCGGTGCTGCTTTTGATGGCCGGTCTCTGGATGGATTTCCCC
Source organism: Rhodoferax sp. (assembly GCF_014859475.1). GTDB lineage: Bacteria > Pseudomonadota > Gammaproteobacteria > Burkholderiales > Burkholderiaceae_C > Rhodoferax. Next base: position 15,766 of record NZ_JACUUE010000001.1, on the reverse strand, counting down.
GGCGCGCTGGCATTGGCTTTCGCCGTCCAGTATCTGGGCTTGCTGGCCGAACGGTGGTTCTTTTTTGCCCAGGTGAACCATCCGCAGAACCTCTATTACGAGGCGATCAGTTGAATATGGTCATGCATTCCAATTTACTCAACCCGCATATCTTCGACGCGATTGTCATCAATCACACGCCCTGATATACCCAAACCAAGAGGAGCTACCACGATGTCTTTAGTTGAACCCCACGGCGGGCACGGCCTGCTGGAATTACTGCTTGAAGGCGATGCGCTTGCCGCCGAGCTGGCACGCGCTGCCAGCCTGCCCAAGGTGCGCGTCAGTTCGCGCGAAAAGGGCGACATCATCATGTTGGGCATCGGTGGTTTCACACCGTTGGAGGGATTCATGTCGCACGCCGACTGGATCGGCATCTGTGACGGCATGAAATTGGCCAATGGCCTGTTCTGGCCCATTCCCATCACCCTGTCGACTGACCCGGCGACTGCCGAGACCATCAAGATCGGTGGTGATATCGCTCTGACCGACCCGGACAATGGTGAATTTCTCGCGACCATGCGCGTGACAGAAAAATACGCGATCGACAAGGCGCACGAATGTGCCACCGTGTTCAAGACCACCGATGCCAAGCACCCCGGCGTCAAACTCGTCATGGAGCAGGGCGACATCAACCTGGCGGGGCCGATCAAAGTGTTGTCCCGGGGGGATTTTCCGGAAAAATACGGTGATCTTTTCTTGTCGCCCAGACAGACGCGCGAGCAGTTCGAGGCGCTCGGATGGAGCAGGGTGGCGGCCTTTCAGACCCGCAATCCAATGCACCGGTCGCATGAATATCTGGCCAAGATTGCCATCGAAACCTGCGATGGTGTGCTGATTCACTCGCTGCTTGGCCATCTCAAACCGGGCGATATTCCGGCGGAAGTGCGGGCCAAGGCGATTGGCACGCTGACCGAAAATTACTTCGTCAAGAAAACCGTCATCCAGGCCGGCTATCCGCTGGACATGCGCTATGCCGGCCCACGCGAAGCTTTGCTGCACGCGCTGTTCCGGCAAAACTATGGTTGCTCGCACCAGATTGTCGGACGCGATCACGCTGGCGTCGGCAGTTATTACGGCCCGTTCGACGCGCATCACATCTTTGATACCATTCCTGAAGATGCGCTGCAGACCAAGCCACTCAAAATCGATATCGCCTTCTGGTGCTACAAATGCGGTGGCATGGCCTCAGGGCGAACCTGCCCGCACACCGATGCCGACCGTCTGCAGGTCTCGGGCACCCAGTTACGCAAGTCGCTGTCCGAAGGCTCGGATGTACCGCCCGAATTCAGCCGTCCCGAGGTCCTTGCCATCCTGCGCGAGTACTACGCCGACCTGGCTGGCCAATGATTCCCGTTAACCCCAACCTCAACCCCAAGAAGGAGAAGTGAAATGCCTACCTATGTGAGAACCGAAAAGTGTGATGGATGCAAAGGGCAGGACAAGACTGCCTGCATGTACATCTGCCCCCACGATCTGATGGCGCTGGACAAGGACGGCTCGCAAACCGGCCATCCGATGAAGGCATGGAACCAGGAGCCTGACCAGTGCTGGGAATGCTATTCCTGTGTCAAGATTTGCCCGCAGAACGCGATCGAAGTACGGCACTACGCCGACATCGTGCCTTTGGGTGGTTCGGTGCAGCCGATGCGCGGCTCCGATTCCATCATGTGGACCATCAAGTTCCGCAACGGCACGCTCAAACGCTTCAAGTTTCCGATTCGCACCACCGCCGAAGGCTCGATTGATCCCTACGGCAACAAGCCGATACCAACCATGGCAGACCTCGGCACGCCAGCCATGTTTACCCAGAACACGATGGGCGGCTACCGCACTGGCCAGGCGGCAGAACTGATCCGTGTCAAATAAACCAACTCATTCAAAAGGTGAATCGAATGTCTCAAGCTAGCTTTGAAAATCCCAAAATCGTCCAGGAAGACCTGGACATCCTGATCATCGGCGGCGGCATGGCAAGCTGCGGTGCTGCCTATGAAGTGATGCGCTGGGCTGACGCCGTCAAGGCCGAAACCGGCACCGAGCTCAAAATCAAACTGGTGGACAAAGCCGCCATGGATCGCTCCGGCGCTGTCGCGCAGGGTCTGTCGGCGATCAACACCTACATCGGCCCCGACCTTGACCCGGCCGACTACGCCCGCATGGTCTCCAACGACCTGATGGGCATCACCCGTGACGACCTGACCTATGACATGGGCCGTATCGTCGATGACTCCGTGCATTTGTTCGAAGAGTGGGGCCTGCCGATCTGGAAAACCGATGCCGAGGGTGTCCGTCACGACGGTGCCGAGGCACAGAAAGAAGGCATACCTCCGCTCAAGGACGGTGGCAAACCGGTGCGTTCGGGCAAGTGGCAGATCATGATCAACGGCGAGTCCTACAAATGGATCGTGGCCGAAGCAGCCAAAAAAGCGCTTGGTCTGGCGCGTGTCGAAGAACGTATCTTCATTGTCAAGCTGATCAATGACAAGAACGATCCTTCGCGCATTGCCGGTGCCGTGGGCTTCTCGGTGCGTGACAACTCAATCCATATCTACAAGGCCAAGTCAGTCCTGCTGGCTGCCGGTGGTTGTGTCAACCTGTTTCGTCCGCGTTCGGTGGGCGAAGGTCAGGGCCGTGCCTGGTATCCGGTCTGGAATGCGGGCAGCACCTACGCGATGGCGGCTGAAGCCGGCGCCGAAATGACCATGATGGAAAACCGCTTCGTACCGACCCGTTTTAAAGACGGCTATGGCCCGGTCGGCGCTTGGTTCCTGTTGTTCAAGGCCAAGGCGGTCAATGCCTACGGCGAAGACTACATGGTCAAGAACAAGGAAATGCTCAACGACTATCCGCCTTATGGCCAGGCCGCTGTTCCCGCCTCCTGCCTGCGTAACCACCTGATGCTCAAGGAAATGAAGGACGGCCACGGCCCGATCTACATGGACACCGTCACGGCGCTGGCCAAACTGCGCGAGGCACTCTCGCCCAAGGAAGTCAAGCACCTCGAAGCCGAAGCCTGGGAAGACTTTCTTGACATGTGCATCGGCCAGTGCGGCATCTGGGTCGGCGAGAACATCGAGCCCGAGAAAAAAATGTCCGAACTCATGCCCACCGAGCCCTACCTGCTCGGTTCGCATTCAGGCTGCTGCGGCATCTGGGTGTCAGGTCCGGAAGATCTGGGCGCACCGGCGACCGAAGAGTACGACGGCGTCCCTGCACACCTGCCCAAGGGCTGGAACTGGGGCTATCGCTCCATGACCACGGTCAAGGGGCTGTTCACTGCTGGCGACGGCGTGGGCGCGTCGGGCCACAAATTCTCTTCAGGCTCGCATGCCGAAGGGCGCATTGCCGCCAAGGCCATGGTCAAGTATGCCGTGGACAACAAGGCCTGGACGGTTGAGCTCGATACCTCGGTTGAGCAACTGGCAGCGGAAATTTACCAGCCCGTGCGTACTTTCCTGGAGTTCAAGGATTTCAGTACGGCCATTGATATCAACCCGAACTACATCACGCCCAGGATGCTGCAGTTCCGTTTGCAGAAAATCATGGACGAGTATGTCGCCGGTTGCAGCACTTACTACAACACCAACGACAAAATGCTGGCAGTGGCCGAAGAGAAGCTGGCATTGCTCAAGGAAGACTCGCTGAAAATGCGCGCCAAGGATCTGCATGAGTTGCTGCGTGCCTGGGAAAATTATCACCGCATCATCACCGCTGAAGCGCACATGAAGCACATCCAGTTCCGCGAAGAAAGCCGTTACCCCGGTTTCTACTATCGCACCGACAAGAACTTTGTCGATGAGGAAAACTGGCACTGCTTCGTGAACTCAATCTATGACAAAAACACCAAGCAGTGGACTTGCTTCAAACGCAAGCACATTGATCTGGTGGACAAGTCCAAGTTGTTCAAGACCGCTGCACCTCACTGATGCTTGGCTCACTTTGAGCCGTGTAAGATAGCGAAGGCCGGGCACCGCAGGGTGTTCGGCCTATTTTTTAGGAACACAAGGTAGCAACGATGGAAGACCACAAAACACAAGATATGCCCTTTCCCACCAGTCCGGTGTTGCCGCGGACCTTTGATGCCAACAAGGTGATCCAGTTTCAATGCCGCAAAGGCATTTCCTGCTGGAACGCCTGCTGCAGCAACATCGACATTTCACTGACACCTTATGACATCCTGCGACTCAAACGCCGTTTCGAGATCAGTTCCGGCGAGTTCCTGAAAAAATATACCGTCCCCTTTGAATTCGAACAAAACAGCATCGCTGGCGTCAAGCTGCGCCCGGTTGCGAATGGCACAGCGTGCCAGTTCATGACACCCGAGGGTTGCAGCGTCTATGAAGATCGCCCGACCGCGTGCCGCTACTACCCTGTTGCGCTGCTGTCGCTGCGACGCCAGGATGAAAGCACCGACCACACTTCCTACGCCCTGGTCGAAGAACCACATTGCCTGGGTCACCAGGAGCCGCGCTCAATCAGCGTCGGCGACTACCGCAAGGAGCAGGGCCTGGAGGAATACGACGATCAGGCACGTGGCTGGCGCCAACTGATCCTGAAGAAAAAATCATCCGGACCGAGTATTGGTAAACCATCCAAACGCAGCCTGGAGCTCTTTTTCATGGTCTGCTATGACATTGATCGCTTCAGCCAGTTTGTGGCCAGCGAAGGGTTTGGCGACATCTACGATTTACCGGCGCAAGAGCTGAAAAACATTCTTTGCGACGATCTTGAACTGATGCAGTTCGGCTTTCGCTTTCTGCGCCAGGTCCTGTTTGGCGAGGAGTCGATCCCGCTGCGCAAGGAAGCAGCGGATGAGCGCCGACTACGACAACAGGAGAGGCGCTTGCGCCTTGAGACCGAAGCTGCCGCGAAGCGCGCGCAGGAGCAGGATGAAATGTACGGCGATCCGGAAGAGTGAATCAGGGGTCAGAGCTGGCGCCAGGACAAACCATGAAAGCGCCAACCCCCTTTGGTGCCTCGGTGGTGTTCCGGGTCCAGCGGCCCCTCAAAACCTTCGAGCACGTTGCTGACGTTCGTGAAGCCGAATTTTTCAAGTGCCAGCCCGGCATCGACTGATCGATTGCCACTGCGGCAAATCAAAATGACAGGCCGTTCCTTGCGCCCGGCGATGGACAAGACAGCATCGCAAAAATGCGGATTGAGCTCGAAATCAGGTTCGGTATTCCACTCGATGTTGACGGCATCTGTGGGGTGGCCCACGTAATAAAACTCGGCCTCGGTACGGCAATCGATAAACAGCGTATCGGGGTTGGCACTGAGGATTTCAACTGCCTGTTTGGGATGAATATGTTCCATGAATGTCTCCTTGGGCCGATTGTGCCGCAATAAAACAGGGCCACAAAAGACATCTTTGTCATAACCATATTCCGTGTGCCAGCGGTCTTGCCAGCGCCTGGCCGACCTGCGCTGGCAGGAAAATCCTACGCGCTCCAGTAGGGCGTGGCGATTGGTTCGCCCAGATCGGACTCGATCAGGCGCCGCCGTACTTCAAGCAGGTGCCCGACCAGCGCGCCTTCGCGGTCGGCGTAAGCCTGTGCATCGGGAATGCGATTGACCACCACGCCGAGCAACTCGGTGATCGCATTGCCAATGGAATTCTGGCTGATCGTGACAATCAGCTGGCCTGCATCATTGCGGTAGATCAGCTGTTTGAAGGCGGGTTGCCAGCGGATCGCGTTGGCATATTTGGCATCGACGATGCAGTGGTCGCGGACTTTCTTGGCTGTTTTCATGAAATCATTGTTGAACAGCAGCACGCTTTCCACCTCATCCGGAAAATAGACGTCTTTCAGCATGGGCGCATTGCGCGAAGAAACCTGGGAGAAGAAGGTGCGGTAAAAGTCGATAAAACCTTTCAGGAGTTCATCGTATTCCCGCCAGAAATGAACGTCCTTGAGGGCCGCTGCTCCGCCCTGTATTTCCCAGCTTGGCAAGCCCTGGGGATAACCGGTAAGCTCGATGCGGGCGGCGCTCTCGGGGGCCGGTTTGAGCAATTTCAAATGCAGCGCCTGGTCGAAAAACTCGCGATAAACCTCGCGCATGTAGGCCTGGAACAGGCTGTTTTGGCCACCGTCGGTCAAGTTCGGATTTTTGTCATCGGCCAGTTTGGCTCGGCGCAGCTCGTCCTTGGGAAAAACGATAAAGTGGTTATGCAGCATGCGGATGCTGGGGACCCCTGGCGAGGTCAAAGGCCAGGTGGCATCCAGACTGGCTTCGCCCGCCAGAATCAGCGCTTCATCCGGATCGGGATATTGCTCCAGCATGTAGTCGATGATGATTTGATTCATCCGGTTCCACACATGCTTGACATCGTCGCTCACCTGCGTGCGCCGCACCGGCCGCCCCAGCGGGTTGAGGATGGTCTTGGAGGTGTTGTAAATGATCGAACAATCAAACTCGTTGCTGTGACCCAGCGCCTTGCGGTAAAGCAGAAGGTTTTCTGAATTGGTCAGCAACCCGTTGTTGTTCATCAGGTCATTGAGGTTTTCCGTGCTGTTGAAAAACTCGTTGTGCACCATCCCCTGCGGAACTTCGAGCGGGATCGGCCGGAATGGCGTATAGATTTCACGCGGACCAAATTGCATCGTGACGTTCCTCTAGTTGCGCGTTGGCCGCGTGTTAGCCCGGGAAAACTTACTTTTTCCCGGCCCCTGCCTTGCTGGCAATCTCTTGCAGTTTGGTCGGTTTGATGATGTGACCGTCCAGCCCCGCCTCTTTCACCGAACTGCCGTACGCCACGCTCATGACTTGCGAGTAGTACATCACCGGCATGTTGAGTTTGGTGCCCTGGGTGCGGTTGATCTCGGACTGATAGACCTCGACATTGGCCTGGCACAAGGGGCAGGGCGTGACGATCATGTCGGCCCCGTTGTCGTAGGCTGATTCGACAATCTCACGAATGAGCTTCTGACTCTTTTCAGGCTCCGGAAAGGCCAGCGCCCCACCACAGCAACTCACTTTGTGTTCCCATTTCTCGATCGGTTCACCACCGACTGACTCGATCAGTTTGTCCAGGTACAGGGGGTTTTCGAACGACTCACCGGCAATGCCGAACGGGCGATTGGTCTGACAACCGACGTAGCCGGCAAACTTGAGCCCCTCAAGCGATTTGACGACCGGCTTCTTCAGGGTATCGTAGCCAAGGTCTTCAATCAGGACTTCAACCATGTGGCGCACCGGCGCACTGCCCTTGTAGTTGAGCCCGGCCTCTTTTAACGCCCTGTTGGTGTCAGTGCGCAGTTGCTCATTACCGTCGATTTTTTCCTTGCACTCGCGCGCATTCAGCCAGCAACCGGCGCAAGTGGCGACGATGTCCTTGCCCGGCAGGTGTTGTTCGGCCAGCACCAGGTTGCGTGCATTCAAGGCCATGCGTTCAAGCACTCTGCCACCGGCATAACTGATGGACGCGCTGCAACAGTTCCAGTCGGGGATCGGCGTCAGCTCGATATCGAGCGACTTGCACATTGAATCGACCGAGACGATGTAGTTGGCAGCGGAGGCTTTTTTCTGTGATGAACAGCCAGGGTAGAACGCGTATTCTTTTTTGGACATGATGGTTCCTAATCAGGTGAGCAAGATTTCACGATTGTTGCTGCTCTTCAATCTGGCGGGCGGTTTTGAGCATCGCTGTGATGCCCTTCGCATCCTTGCAACGGTGCCCGCCGAACAGTTCAAACGGGTTGAGCCGCTTGGCCATCATCAACTGGCGACCGGAATCGCGCATGATCCAGGCTTGTTTGAGTCCTGCCATAAAACCGTCCTTGAAGTACAGGCCCATGGTCAGTTTCAGCTCGTTGAGGCGGCCGGTCTTGACGCAGTTGTTCCAGAACAGGACAGAAAAAAACCGGGTTGACTGCTTCTTGCGTGCCAGCCCGACCTGGTGTGCGTAGGCGGCCAGCCCGTGCACGATGTGCGTGATCGGGAGCTTGCGTGGGCAGCGCGCCATGCAGTTGTAGCATGAGGTGCACATCCACATCGAGTCAGACTTGAGCACTTCCTCGCGCTTGCCGGCACGGATCATCATGAACAATTTTTGCGGCGTGTGTTCCCAGTGCGGTCCGAGCGGACAGGAGCCCGCACAAACGCCGCACTGCATGCACATCTTGACCCATTCGCCGTCTTCGACGTTGGCCTCGACTTCCTTGAGAAAGTTGTTGTGATAGCGCGCGCTGACTGCCGTGTTGCCAGTGGCCGTTGACATGGTGGTTGTTTGCAGCTTTTCCATTAGTTGAACCCCTTCATGGGCGACATTCCCAATTCCTTGATTTTTTCCGCATAGTCGTTGATCAATGCCGCCACACGTTGATGGTCGGTAATGGCAACCTCGTAGCTGGCCACGCGCTCGGGCTCCAGCCCCATGCCCTTGAGCGTGTCGTCGATCTTGCTCATGCGGTAATGGGCCAGTTCGGAGCCCTTGACAAAGTGACACTGGTAGTCATCACCCTTCTTGCAACCCATCATCATCACACCGTCCCAGCCGCTGTTGAGCGCATCGGTGATCCAGATCGTGTTGACCGAGCCGAGGCAGCGCACCGGAATGGCGCGCACAAAAGCGGAGTAAACAGTGCGCGACAGACCCGCCATGTCGAGCGCCGGGTAGGCGTCGTTCTCACAAGCCAGCAACAAAATGCGTGGCCGCTCGGAAAACTCGTCGGGCATGTCAAGCGACTTGATCTGACTGCCCACCGTGTCCGTCGAATAGTTCTCGAACGAGATCACCCGCACCGGACAGGCGCCCATGCAGGTGCCGCAGCGCCGGCAACGCGATTCATTGAACACCGGAAAGCGCCGCTCGTCCTCGTCGATGGCACCAAACGGGCATTCGACCGTGCAGCGCTTGCACTGGGTACAACCCTCGAGCCGGACAATCGGGTACGACAAGTCGCCCGAGCGTGGATGCGCGGCCCGACCCAGCATCGCGTTTTCCACCGCCTGAATGGCTTTGAGTGCGGCGCCGGTGGCGTCATCGGTGGCTTGCTGCATGTCCATGGGACGCCGCACCGGGCCGGCCGCATAGATGCCGGTACGGCGTGTTTCATACGGAAAGCAAATAAAGTGCGAATCAGTCAACCCGGCTTTGAGTTGCGGCAAATCCTTGCCCTGGCGATAGGTCAGATTCAGGATCGAAACCGGCTTGACCTCGGGCTGTTGATCTTCAGGAATGTCGATGTTGACCCCGGAGTTGGGCACCTGGCCGGTGGCGAGCACGACCAGATCAGCGTCAACGGTTGCGTCTTCGTCAAGAATCAGATCGCGGAAGCTCACCGTGCAGCCAGCACCTTGTGCCTTGACCTGGCTCACCTTGCCCTTGGTGAAGGTCACGCCCTTGCGCTGCGCACTGCGGTAAAAATCCTCACTCATGCCGGGCAAACGCAAGTCGGTATAGAGCACCACGGTGTCGATGTCAGGATTGGCATCCTTGAAGTACATGGCCTGCTTGACACTGGTGGCACAGCAATGGCCGGAGCAATACGGCAAGTGCGTTCCGGTGGCATCGCGCTGCCCCGCGCACTGGACAAACACCACGCTTTGCACCACCTGGCCATCGGCGCGCTCGATGGCTCCGCCACGGGCGGCCTGCGCGAGTGCTTCGAGCCCGGCCTGATCGACCACGCCGGGCAAGCCGGCGCCGAGTTCAGGCAGGCGTGCCATGTCATAGGTCGAAAAACCGCTGGCCTGAATGATCGCGCCAACCATCTCCTGCACCACGGCGCCGCTCTCCTGCGCAATTTTGACCGCAAAACGGCCCGGTGCACCGGCGGTTTCGGCCAGCGTGGCACCGAGGTGAACGGTGATGCCCGGATGCAAGCTCACCCTGGCAATGAGTTCCTCGATGCCGGTGGCTTGTGGCTCGGCATAGGGGTCCTGATACGGCACCCGCTTCCACAAGCTGGCCGCCCAACCCCCCAGCGCCGGCGCTTTTTCAACCAGCACCACTTCATAGCCGGTTTCTGCGGCTTCGATGGCCGCCGTCAGGCCCGACACACCGCCACCCACGACGAGAATGCGCTTGTTGGTGCCGCGCCCCGTGCTGCCAGCGGGCAGCAGCATTTTTTTCAGTTCGGCGCAGCCCATGCGCACGTAATCATCGGCCATTTCCTGGCGCACTTCATCATGGGTCGCGCCTTCGGCGACGATCCAGATCACGCCCTCGCGCAAATTGGCACGAGCCACTGAAACGTCGGGAAAATTGAAAGCCTCGGTCTTGGCCCGACGCGAGCAGGCACCGATCATGAGATGGCTGATGCCCTCGTTGGCAATATCGTCGCGGATCATTTGCACGCCAGCGGCGCTGCAAAGAAAGTCGTGGTGCTTGACCACCTGCATCTTGCCTTCCTTCTTGGCAATTTTCTCCAGCCCGTCGATATCGAGCACGTCACCCAAGCCACAGCCAGCGCACAGGTACGCGGCAAATTTGTTGTCAGCCACTTTAAGCTTCCTCCCCAACGGTCTGATGAATAACCTTGATGGCGCGCAGCGCCGCGCCGGTGGCGCTTTGCACTGAACGATTCACATCAAGCGGACTGGCAGCGGCGCCGGCACCGACCATGCCGCCATCGGCCGTGCCCTCGATGAATCCTGATGAATCCGTGACCAGATCTTCCGGCAAGGTGAGTCCGTTGGATTCCGGCTCCATGCCGATCGCCAGCACCACCAGGTCATGTGTGCTGGCATAGCGGTGATAACCCTCGGTATCGACGCCGTGCAGCACCAGGTCCTGATTTTTGGCCTGATCGATGCTGGCCACTTTGGATTTGACAAAAGCAACCGATGGATCTTTTTGGACCATTTGATAAAAATCTTCAAAGCGGTCTATCGCACGAATATCGATGTAGTACACCGTCGATTTGGCGGCATCGCCCTGGGCTTCGCGCACATACTGCGTCTGCTTCAGCGTGGCCATGCAACAGATGCGCGAGCAATGCCGCAAATGGTTTTCGTCACGCGAACCGGCGCACTGGATGAAGGCAATGTTTTTGGCTTCCTGGCCGTCTGAGGGGCGCAGCAGCTTGCCAGCGGTCGGGCCGGCCGGGTCAGCCATGCGCTCAAACTCGACGCTGGTGACGACATTGGGAAAGCGCCCGTAGCCATAGGGTTGAATCTTTGCTGCATCGTAGGGTTTCCAGCCGGTTGCCCAGACCACAGCGCCCACCGCAAGCTCGACGGTTTCTTCCTGCATCGCCAGATCGATGGCGTCGACCTTGCAGGCCGCTTTTGCCTTGTCGGCATCTTCGGTGCCGATGAGCACCGGATCGAGCACATAGCGCTGCGGATGGGCCAGGGCAAACGGCAGGTACGCCGCCTTGATTTTGCCCTGGTCATAGTTGTACGGATCGGGAATCTCGGTACCAACCACCGAGGCACATTCGCCGCAGGCGGTGCAGTTCTCGTTAACGTAGCGTGGACGTATCTTCAGGGTGGCGGTGTAGGCACCGCGTTTGCCGTCAATGCGAACCACCTCGGTCATCGTCATCACGCGCACATGGCGGTTGGCCTTGAGCCGTCTCAGATTGATCTCGAGCCCGCAGGTCGGGTGGCACATCTTGGGAAAATAGCGGTAAAGCAGCGCGGTACGTCCGCCCAAAGCAGGGCTGCGTTCGACCAGGACGACGTCCCGTCCGCATTCGGCCGCTTCGAGCGCCGCCGTCATGCCGCTGATGCCACCGCCAACCACAAGAATGGTTTGACTGGTTGCGATAGGTGCTGTCATGAAATCTCCACTCCGTTACAAAATAAAAAGTCCTGGCGAACTGGCCGATTCAGCGGGGCGGGGCAGGTCATGGCAGGCTCCGGACCTCGAAATCGAAACGGTCAAGGTCAGCCAGCAGCCAGGTTGCCGGCGCACCGAGCCCGCCCACGCTGCCCGGATTCACCAGCCAGGTCTTGCCCCCGGCGATGTTTGGCTGCTGCGCCACGCTGGCAACATGCGAATGACCACAGCAAACAATGTCGTAGTCACCGGTGCAGGCCATGGCGCGCCCGTAGTGCGGGTAATGCGTCGCAAACAACTTGCGAGCGCCAAACCGGATGTCAAGATCGGCGCCGTGGTAGGTGATCAGCCCGCTAGACGCAGCGCACAGTTTCGATAACGCCATCAGGTCGCCCAGGTTGTTGCCATGCACCACGTGGACCGGCAAACCGATTTCAAGGAGCGGACACAAGGTCATGGCTCCGATCAGGTCGCCGCAGTGGATGACTGCCTCGGCCCCGGACTCTTTGGCAGACATGACCGCCGATGCCAGCATGGGGGCGCGATCATGGCTGTCCGAGACAATGCAAATTTTCATGGTGTTTGCGTCGTCATATCACCAGCGGGCCGTGGTAGTCATCATTCGCCGAACGGTTGGCCAGTTCAATCGCCGTGGCCCCACTCGATACGCCGACACTCTGGCTTTCATGGTCCGCTTGGACGCGCAACAGGGTCAGAACACAGCGCCGCAGGTCGGTGTACTCGTCATGGCCGGTGCCATACTGGTCAGCATCGGCATAAAAGAACTGGCATTTGTAACGTCCCTGGGCGATCTTGCACACGACAAAATGGGCGCCGCGTTCGCTCCAGTAGAGCGTTGGACAAACCGTCAGAGCATCGCTGACAGGGTCAAGTTTCAACTCACTATCGGCCAGTTCGGGGGTGATTTGCTTGTTGTAGCGTTGTTGCAAAAGCTCGGCCACCAGCTCAAGTTCTTGCCCTGTGAAATCCGAAACAGTGATGTCCACGGTGGTCTCGTTTTTTTAAAAAAAGACCCTTCAATTGAAGGGTGCGTGATGTGATTTATTGTTAGCGATGCCAGACCATAAGTCACCTACCCACTTGGACTATCACACGGGCTATCCGTTTGGAGTATGGCTTGATCAGATGTTATGTTCTGTAATCAAACGCAGCATGCGGGTCTTCTTGAGCCGAACCCTCTTTGGCCACTGACAAAGCCATGCAGGTACGGAATTGAGACTGTGTTGTTGTCCTGCAGAGCTGGCAGGACCGCAACCTTTTTTAAGGTTTCTTACACACTGATTAATGTAAAGGTTACCAATGTTGCCCGCCCTGAAGTCGATTTTTTCACACAAAATCCTGCCGTCTGTCATCCTGCTCGCCAGTCTGAATGCACTCGCCGACGATGCTGCGACCCTGACCGAAGCACGCAAGGTTGCCGGTTCGGTACCGCCGAAGCTGCTCCAGGTGCTCAGCGAGGAAATTGCCAAAGGTGGACCAGCGTCCGCCATTGAGGTCTGCCGCGACAAAGCGCCGCAAATGGCCAAGGCGGCGTCGGAGCAGAGCGGCTGGGCGATCCGGCGGGTCAGTCTGCGCAACCGCAACCCCAAAGCCGTTCCCGATGCCTGGGAGCGTGCCGCACTGGAAGACTTCGACCGCCGCGCCGCTGCCGGGGAAAGCCCGGCAAGCCTGGAAAAGGGCGAGCTTGTGAGCGAAGGCAGCCGCAAGGAATATCGCTACATGAAGGCTTTGCCGGTGCAACAGATGTGCCTGGCGTGTCATGGGGCACCGGACCAGCTCGAACCGGCGGTGATCTCGAAATTGAAAACGCTGTACCCCGCTGATCTGGGTGTGGGCTATTCAGTAGGCCAGATTCGCGGTGCCATCACGATTCGCAAGAGCTTGTAAGGCACGCTCTTCCTGAATCAGGCCTTCCCCTTGCAAAATCTTTCTTTCCGATCAGGCAGCTGCAAAAATGGCTGCTGCCAGACGGCGGCCTGAGGCAACACCTGCATGCTTCACCGCTCGCGCAAATACCTGCTCTACCACCTGCTTCCGTTCATGCAATGGAAGCATCTGGTGAATCGCGATTCCACCCGTGCCGACCTGATGGCCGGCCTTACCGGCGCGCTGGTCGTGTTGCCACAGGGGGTTGCCTTTGCCACCATTGCCGGCATGCCGCCTGAGTACGGTTTGTACGCGGCCATGTTGCCAGCCATCGTCGCCGCCCTGTTCGGCTCGAGTTGGCATCTGGTGTCGGGCCCCACCACCGCCATCTCGATCGCGGTGTTTGCCGCCATCAGCCCGCTGGCCGAGCCCGGCTCACCGCAATTCATCAGCATGGTGCTCACGCTCACGTTCCTTGCGGGTTTATTCCAGTTGATTCTGGGCCTGGCGCGCATGGGCGTGCTGGTCAATTTCATTTCGCACACGGTGGTGATCGGGTTCACGGCCGGTGCGGCAGTGCTCATCGCCGCCAGCCAGGTCAAGAATTTCTTTGGCCTGGACATTGCGCGCGGCGTGCCGTTTCATGTGGTGATCGAGCAGTTCTTTCTGCAAATGGGCAACATCAACCCCTATGTCTGCGCGGTCGGGGCGATCACGCTGGCGGTGGGTATCGCTGCCAAGAAATTCGTGCCAAAACTGCCGTACATGATCGTCGCCATGGTCGTTGGCAGTTTGGCCGCCCATCTCATCAACGCCGAATTCGGCTCATCAGTCACCCAGATCAAGACCGTGGGTGCGCTGTCGGTTGGCCTGCCACCCTTGTCGATGCCTGATTTTTCTTACGCGACGCTGCACAATGTGCTGTTTCCGGCCTTGATCGTCACCATGCTGGCACTCACCGAAGCAGTTTCCATTTCGCGCGCCATCGCGGTCAAATCCGAACAGCACATTGACGGCAATCAGGAATTCATCGGGCAAGGCTTGTCCAATCTGGTCGGCAGTTTCTTTTCCGGTTATGCCTCCAGCGGCTCATTCAACCGCAGCGGCGTCAACTTCGAAGCGGGCGCCCAAACCCCGCTCGCCACGGTGTTTGCCTCGTTTTTTCTGCTGCTCGTTTTGTTGCTGGTTGCGCCCCTGGCGTCGTATTTGCCCACGGCGGCGATGGCTGGCATCCTGTTTTTGGTGGCATGGGGCCTGATTGATTTTCACCACATCGGCGCCATCAGCAAAATCAGCCGTGCCGAGGCGGTCATCCTGTGGGTCACCCTGCTGGGGACGCTGGTTGATCTGGAAAAGGGCATCTTCTTTGGCATCCTGCTCTCGTTGGCGCTTTACCTGTATCGCGTGTCAAGGCCCTCTGTGGTGCCTTATGTCCCCGCCATTGATAAAGGCGCGTACCACTTTGTCAATGCATTGGGGCGCCCGGAATGTCCGCAGTTCCGCATCGTGCGCATCAATGGCTCCATATTTTTTGGTGCGGTGGACTTTGTGCGCAACGCCCTGCTGCAGATTGACGAGGGCAACCCGCGCCAGAAAACGGTGATGGTCCTGGCGCGCGGCATCAATTTCGTCGATGTGGCAGGTGCCGAAATGCTGGAACAGGAGGCCAGGCGTCGCCGCAAACTCGGCGGTGGCCTGTATTTTTATCGGTGCAACAAAAGTATCTACCAGTTCCTGCGCAAGGCCGATAAACTCGACGACATCGGGGTGGGTGCCTTCTTCCCGGCCATGTCGAACTGGATCAAGCCGATCTATGCCACGCTCGATCCAGAGGTCTGCCGCAGCTGCAAGGCACGCATTTTCACTGAATGCAACGAACAGTTGCCCAACGGCGAAGCCAGAACCTCATGAACAAGCGCATCGCCCGTAGTGCCATTTTTCCGTCATCGCGAGCCAGCCGCATCGGCCCGATACCGCACACGGACCTCGAACAAGGAGGCCGTCACTGCGATTGTCGCGTCGCTACGCTTCTTTCCATGAACAGCTCCGTCATCGCGAACCCCAGCCCCGTCATTGCGAACGCAGTGACGCAATCCATGACCCCGGAAG
>NZ_JACUUE010000311.1 GCF_014859475.1 Rhodoferax sp. | reverse complement strand
GCATGAACCAGCTGGGCAGCAAAGCCCGCAGCGCCTGGTTCAGGGACACCGCCACCAGATAGTTGCCGGCAAACTGGCCGCGATCAAAAAAAGGCACGGCCAGCCAGACCACATCGGTCGCCGTGCCGTCGCGGCGCAACATCAAGCCGGCGTAGGCGGCGCGGCGCAAGCCCTGGCTGGTGCTTTGCATCAGGGCCAGCGCGGCTGCATTGTCGGGATGAGCATCCCAGTCGATCGGCCAGCGCTCGGGGCCAACGCGCGGGTCGCTCAGCTGGCCGGCACCAATCCAGCCGCTCGACAGGATCACGCCGGGTTCACGCCACAGCAAACCCGTATTCAGGTCGCGCTGTTTCAGCTCGGGTGCCTGATCCGGTACCAGGCCAGCCACGCCCGCGCCTTGCAGCAGCGCCCGGCGCGACAGCACCAGCAAATCGTCTTCCAGGCGGCGAAAGTGAAACTGCACGCTTTGCTCGAGCCACTGGGCATCGGCAGCACGGCGGCGCGCCGCTTCTTCTTCTTCAAAGTTGTTCAGGTACAGCATCAGCGTCACCACCGAGCCCAGCAACAGTGCCAGCAAACCCACCAACCACCACAGGGCACGCCGGTTGCGGCTGCCGCCGCGCGCGACCGACTGCTGCAGCAGCGAAAAATCAAACGCGGCATCGGCCTTGGCTGGCGTGCGGGGGTTCAGGGCTGGCGCGTCCATGTCAGCGGGTCACCCGCAGTGGGTGCGGGCTTTTGATGGTGTGCTTGCTGGTGGTTTTTGGAGTGCATCGGGTGCAATCAGACGATATCTTGCGGGTTTTGAAAATCAGCATATTAGCCCAGCACTTCGTCAACGCGTCATTGGGTTTACCATCACAGGCCATCATGCACGACACACCTAAAACCCTGGCTCCCGAACGCTTCAAAGCCGCCCCCGGACAAGCCCTGATGACGGCTATCGTCACCACAGGTCGGGGCGGCTTCGAGCAACTGGTGCCCATGCAGGTGCCGGTGCCACAACTCGGGCCGGGCGAGGTGCTGCTACAGGTGCTGGCATCGAGCGTCAACAACACTGACATCAACACCCGCCTGGGCTGGTACGACGCGGCGGTCACCGGGGCAACCGACAAGCTGGCGGCCGCCCCGGCAACAGAACAAAGCAGCCACGCCAACAGCGGCTGGCAAGGCCCCAGCCCGTTCCCCTTCATTCAAGGCACCGACTGCTGTGGCCGGGTGGTGGCTTTGGCAGCCGGGCTGGATCGCAGCCTGATAGGCCAGCGCGTGCTGGTGCGGCCCTGTATGCGGCCCCACGGCTTCGACAGTTGGGACAACGTCTGGCTGGGCTCCGACCTGGACGGCGCCTTTGCCCAATACCTCAAGGTGCCGGCCTCGGAAGTGTTTGCCGTGCACTGCGACTGGTCTGATGCCGAGCTGGGCATCATTCCCTGCGCTTTTGGTACCGCCGAAAACATGCTTCACCACGCCGGTGTCAGTGCGCATCAGCATGTGCTGGTCACGGGCGCCTCGGGTGGCGTTGGCGTGGCCACGGTGCTGTTGGCAAAGCGCCGTGGCGCTGTGGTGACCGCCATCACCTCAGGCAGCAAAATGGCACAGCTACGGGCCATTGGTGCCGACCGGGTGCTGGATCGGGCTGACAACGTGCTGGCCTGCCTGGGCGCTGAAGCGGTTGATGTGGTGGTTGACAACGTGGCGGGCAGCGCTTTCCCGGAACTGCTGACGCTGCTCAAGCGGGGTGGCTGCCATGTGACATCGGGCGCCATTGCGGGCCCTATGGTCACGCTCGACCTGCGCGTGTTGTACCTGAAAAACCTGCGCCTGCTCGGCTGCACGGCATGGGCCGAGGCGGTCTTTCCAAACCTGATCTGCTACATCGAGCACAATGACTTTCGTCCGCTGTTGGCCCGCAATTTCACGCTCGACCAGATTGAACTGGCACAACGCGAATTTTTAAAGAAAGAGCATGTTGGCAAAATTGCGCTGCTGCCGTCGGTGACCGAATCAGCG
>NZ_JACUUE010000310.1 GCF_014859475.1 Rhodoferax sp. | reverse complement strand
CTTGCCATGAGCAGTCCGGTCATTGCGACAGTAGCCGTCATTGCGAACGAAGTGACGCAATCCATGACCCCGGAAGTCATGGATCGCCACGCTTCGCTCGCGATGACGAAGTCTCTGTTCAAGGTCCGTGTGCGGTATCGGGTCGGATACGGGGGGCTCGCAGTGACGAAGCGTGTGTTCAAGGCCGGTGTGCGGTTTCGGGTCTGCCTCGGGGCGGCTCGCGCCCGGCTGGCTCTGTTACATTGCTGCGCATGAAAGACTTAGCTGGAAAACACATTGTTTTGGGTCTCAGTGGCGGCGTTGCCTGCTATAAGTCGGCCGAGTTGTGCCGCTTGCTGATCAAGGCGGGTGCCTCGGTACAAGTGGTGATGACGCAAGCCGCCGAGCAATTCATGACGCCCGTCACCATGCAGGCCCTGAGCCAGCACCCGGTGTATGGCTCGCAGTGGGACACGCGGGAGGCCAATAACATGGCGCACATCAACCTGAGCCGCGACGCTGATGTGGTGCTGATAGCGCCGACCAGCGCTGACTTGCTGGCCAAACTGGCGCATGGCCAGGCCGATGATTTGCTCAGTCTGTTGTGCCTGGCGCGTCCGGCCGAGCGAGTGCCCTTGTTGCTTGCGCCGGCCATGAACCGCGAAATGTGGCAGCACCCCGCCACCCGGCGCAATGTGGCGCAGGTTCAAGCCGATGGCGCCTTGGTGCTGGGCGTGGGCAGTGGCGACCAGGCCTGCGGTGAAACGGGCGATGGCCGCATGCTGGAGCCGCTTGAGATTCTGGACGAACTGATTGCCTTTTTCCAACCCAAGCTGCTGGCCGGTCAGCAGGTACTGATAACGGCCGGGCCCACCTATGAAGCCATCGACCCGGTGCGCGGCATTACCAACTTGTCGAGCGGCAAGATGGGTTTTGCCATCGCCCGCGCCGCGCGTGAGGCGGGTGCCACGGTGACGCTGGTGGCTGGTCCGGTGAGTCTGCCCACGCCGCGCGGCGTCAATCGGATCAATGTTAAATCTGCCCTGGACATGCTGGCCGCCGTCACAGCGCATGCGCCGCAAGCGACCGTTTTCATCGCGACATCGGCAGTGGCCGACTGGCGGCCAGCCCAGGCCTCGGCCTTAAAAATCAAGAAGGACGGCAGCGGTCAGCCCCCGGAGTTGCAGTTTATTGAGAACCCCGACATTCTGGCCACGCTGGCACAGTCCGAGCGGGGCCAAAGCCGCGCGCTGTACTGCGTCGGTTTTGCCGCCGAGAGCCACGACTTGTTGGCCAACGCCCAGGCCAAACGGCAGCGCAAGGGTGTGCCGCTGCTGGTCGGCAACATTGGCCCGGACACCTTTGGCCAGGACGACAATGCCTTGCTGCTGGTCGATGAAGCCGGCACGAGAGAGTTGACGCGTGATGCCAAGCTCTCGCTGGCGCGCAAATTGATCGCTGAGATCGCCAGCAGAATCGGCACTGGAGTGCAGTCATGATGAAGATTGATGTAAAAGTAATTGACCCGCGCATGGCGCAGCAACTACCCGCCTATGCCACGCCCGGCAGTGCCGGTCTCGATTTGCGTGCCTGTCTGGACGCGCCCCTGCTGCTTGCCGCCAATGCCTGGCAATTGGTGCCCACCGGCATTGCGATTTATTTGCAGGACCCCGGCTTTGCCGCCATGATCCTGCCACGCTCGGGCCTGGGGCACAAACACGGCATTGTGCTGGGCAATCTGGTGGGCCTCATTGACAGTGACTACCAGGGCCAGTTGATGGTCAGCGCCTGGAACCGCAGCGACGTGCCCTTTACCATCGAACCCATGGAGCGCATTGCGCAACTGGTGATCGTGCCGGTGGTGCAGGCGCAGTTCAATGTGGTGACGGAGTTCCCGGCCAGCGAGCGCGGTGCAGGTGGCTACGGCTCCACCGGCAAAGCCTGATTTGTCCAGAGCGCCAGGAGCCTGGGCGGCAGAGCGTTCTGCTACGTGTCCCCCGCCCTGCGGGCTCCTCCTTTACCTGCGCAGAACGCTCTGCC
>NZ_JACUUE010000070.1 GCF_014859475.1 Rhodoferax sp. | reverse complement strand
TCCTCAACCTGGGCTCGAACCAGGGACCTACGGATTAACAGTCCGGCGCTCTACCAACTGAGCTATTGAGGAACAAGCCCCAGATTATAGGGTGTTTTTTTTGCCGTTTTGGCTGGCATCGGCAAAATTTATGTGCCTGCTGTCGATGGTGCTCGACTCGTCCGCATCAAGGCAAGCAGCATGCCGGGCCACTCGGTGATAATTTGACGTTAACCAACAGCGTCTCCAGCCATGCCTCGAACCAATCTTCAACTCTTCGACCTCAGCGGCAAGACAGCCGTGATCACGGGCGGCTCGCGCGGGCTGGGGCTGCAAATGGCGCACGCGCTGGGCGAGGCGGGCGCGCGCATTATGTTGTGCGCGCGCAAGGCCGACGAGCTCGAGGCGGCCTGCGCCGATTTGCAGGACGGCGGCATTGATGCGCGCTGGGTGGCGGCCGATTGCGCGGCGGAGGCCGACCTGCAGAAGCTGGTGTCCGAAACCCTGCAGCGCATGGGCGATATAGATATTTTGGTCAACAACGCCGGTGCCAGCTGGGGTGCCCTGGCGCAAGACCATCCGGTGGCTGCGTGGGACAAGGTGATGAACCTGAACGTGCGCGGCTACTTTTTACTGAGCCAGCTGGTGGGCAGGCAGAGCATGATCGGGCGTGGCGGGCGCATCATCAATGTGGCCTCAATTGCCGGGCTGGGCGGCAACCCGCACGGCATGGGCACGCTGGCCTACAACACCAGCAAGGGCGCGGTCATCAACTTTACCCGCGCGCTGGCCTGCGAGTGGGGGCAATATGGCATCAATGTCAACGCCATTTGCCCGGGTATTTTCCCCAGCAAGATGACAGCCGGCACCATTGCCGCGCTGGGCGCTGACAATCTGGCAGCAAGCGCGCCGCTGCAGCGCCTGGGCGATGACGAAGACCTGAAGGGCGTCACCCTGCTGTTTGCCAGCGCGGCGGGCAAGCACATCACCGGCCAGTGGCTGGCGGTGGACGGCGGTGTCAGCGCGGTTATTGGAGGCTGAAACATGGATTTTGGTGTCGCGATTCCGTTTGTGGATCATCTTGGCTTTGCGCTCACGCTGTTTGAGGACGGGCGCTCCGAGCTGGTCTATGAACCGCGCCCTGAGCACTTGAACTCTTTTGCGGTGACGCACGGCGGCGCGCTCATGACGCTGCTCGATGTGACCATGGCGTTGGCCGCGCGCAGCGTGCAAAAGGAGATGGGCGCGGTCACCATCGAGATGAAAACCAGCTTCATGCAGCCCGCGCGCGGCCCGCTTACCGCGCGCGGTCACCTGATGCACCGTACCGCCACCATGGCTTTCACCGAAGGCACGGTGTTCGACGCGCAGGGCAAGGCCTGCGCCCACGCCACCGGCACCTTCAAGTTTGTGCGCAGACTGGTCACTGGCCCCAAGAGCGCAAATGCGCTGCAAGCCATTGCAACCGATTGATTTTTACCTGGAGGCAGCATGTCTGATCTCATTCTTCACCATTACCCGATGTCGCCGTTCTCGGAAAAAGTCCGCGCCGTGCTGGGTTTTAAAAACCTGGCATGGCGCTCGGTGCTCCTTCCTGCCGTGATGCCCAAGCCCGACTTGCTGGCGCTCACCGGCGGCTACCGCAAAACGCCGGTGCTGCAAATAGGTGCCGACATTTACTGCGACACCGCGCTGATCTGCGAAGTGCTGGAGCACCTGCAACACAGCCCGACGCTGTACCCCGATGGCAGCAAAGGCCTGGCCCGCATTCTGGCGCAGTGGGCCGACAGCACGCTGTTTTGGGCGGCCATGGGCTACAACATGCAAAAACCGGGCATGGCCGAGCTTTTTGCCGGCGTGCCCCCAGAGGCGGTCAAGGCCTTTGCCGCCGACCGCTCGGCCATGGCGCAGGGTTTGAGCCGGCCGCGTCCGCTGGATGCCACCAGCGCTTACAAATCTTATTTGCGACGCCTGGCCGACATGCTCGACTGGCATGAATTTTTGCTGGGTGATGCGCCCACCATTGCCGACTTTGCCGCCTACCATCCGCTCTGGTTCACCCGCACCCAGGTGCCCGCCATGGCCGGTATTTTGCAGGCCAAGCCGCAGGTGCTGGCGTGGATGGACCGAGTGGCGGCTTTGGGCCATGGCCAGATGAGCCGCATGAGCGCGACCGATGCCATTGCGGTCTGCGCGGGCGCGGGTGCCGCGTGGCGCCAGGACAATGCGTATTTTCAGGACGACCACGGCATTGCGCTGGGCAGCCGGGTCAGCATCAGCGCCGAGAGTTTTGGCACTGAAGCCACGGTGGGTGAGCTGGTGGCCGCCACCCGCACGCGTTACACGCTGCGCCGCGTTGATGCGCGCGCAGGTGTGGTTCGGGTGCACTTTCCGCGCGTTGGTTACGTGCTTAAACCGGAGCTGACAGCATGACATTCAAACTCTGGTCAGTGGGCTCATCCAGGTCGAAATCGCGTAAGCCGCGCACACCGGTGTGGCGCCTGATGTCGTTTGAAGACCTGCGCGTGGGTGAGTTGTACGAGGTGTTGCGCCTGCGCAGCGAGGTGTTTGTGGTGGAGCAGCATTGCATCTACCAGGACATCGACGGTGCCGACCGCCAAGCCATGCACCTGCTGGGCGTGCAGGATCAGGAATTGAAAGCCTATGCGCGTTGCTTTGCTGCGGGCGTCAAGTTCCCGGAGGCCAGCATTGGCCGGGTGCTGACGCGCCAAAGCGCGCGCGGCACGGGCTTGGGGCATGTGCTGATGGACCAGGCGGTGGCCGCCATCAGCCAGGTCTGGGGGCCGCAGGCCATTCGCATTGGCGCGCAGGCGCATCTGGCCGGGTTTTATGCCCGGCATGGTTTTGTGGATGCGGGCAAGCCTTACATGGAAGACGGTATTGCGCACCTGGAAATGCTGCGCCAGGCCTGAGCTTGTTGCCGCGGATCCGTCCCGTGTGTTTTTGTCAGGGCTGGCCGGTCGCCTATGGCACACTTGCCACCTTGTATTTTTTTCAGCCAGCCATGCGCTGGCTTTTCATTGATCCATGCAAAAAATCATCGGCCAAATAGCGCAAGAAATCAGCGTGCAGGCGCGTCAGGTGGCCGCTGCTGTGGAATTGCTCGACGGTGGTGCCACCGTGCCCTTTATTGCCCGCTACCGCAAAGAGGTGACCGGCGGCCTCGACGACATCCAGCTGCGTGAACTCGAAGCGCGCCTGGGCTACCTGCGCGAGCTGCGTGACCGCCTGCAAACGGTCATCAAGGCGATTGACGAGCAGGGCAAACTGACGCCTGCGCTGCTGGCAGCGCTGCACGCCGCCAGCACCAAGCAGCAACTCGAAGACCTGTACCTGCCGTTCAAGCTCAAGCGCCGCACCAAAGGCCAGCTCGCGCGCGAAGCCGGGCTGGAGCCGCTGGCCGATGCGTTGTTCGCCAACCCGGCCCTGGTGCCGGCCGACGAGGCGCTGGCCTATGTCATTGCGATGCGCCCGGTAGTCGAGGGCGAAGACAAACAGCCTGATTTTTCTACCGTGCCCGCCGTGCTTGACGGCGTGCGCGATTTGCTCAGCGAGCGCTGGGCCGAAACCCCGGCGCTGGTGCAGGACCTGCGCGAGTGGCTCTGGCATGAGGGCTTGCTGCAAAGCAAGTTGATGGCTGGCAAGAGCGAAAACGACCCCGATGTGGCCAAGTTTCGCGATTATTTTGACTATGACGAGCCCATCAGCCGGGTGCCATCGCACCGGGCACTGGCGGTGTTTCGTGGCCGCAGCCTGGACATTCTGGAGGCCAAGCTGGTGCTGCCAGAGCCCGAGCTGCCCACGACCGCCGCCGCCCCCAAAACCCGGCAAGCGCCCGTTGTGTCGCTGGCCGAAGCGCGCATTGCCCTCAAACTGGGCTGGCGCCACCAGGCCCGCCCAGCGGACGACCTGATCCGCAAATGCGTGGCCTGGACCTGGCGCGTCAAGCTCAGCTTGTCCACCGAGCGCGACCTGTTTGCCCGCCTGCGCGAAGACGCCGAACGCGTGGCGATCAAGGTGTTTGCCGACAACCTGCGCGACCTGTTGCTGGCCGCGCCGGCTGGAGCGCGCGTGGTGCTGGGGCTGGACCCCGGCATTCGCACCGGCGTCAAGGTGGCGGTGGTCGATGCCACCGGCAAGCTGGTTGACACCAGCACGGTCTATCCGCATGAGCCGCGCAAGGATTGGGACGGTACGCTCCACACACTGGCCCAACTGTGTGAAAAGCACGGTGTCAACCTGATCGCCATTGGCAACGGCACGGCCAGCCGCGAGACCGATAAACTGGCGGCCGACCTGATCAAGCTCATGGCCAAATCCTCCGGGCGGGCGATGGAAAAAGTGGTGGTCAGCGAAGCCGGGGCCTCGGTGTACTCTGCCAGCGAATTTGCTTCCCAGGAAATGCCCGATGTCGATGTGAGCCTGCGCGGTGCCGCCAGCATAGCCAGGCGTGTGCAAGACCCGCTGGCCGAACTCGTCAAGATCGACCCCAAAAGCATCGGTGTCGGCCAGTACCAGCATGACGTGAACCAGAGCGATCTGGTCAAAACACTTGATGCGGTGGTGGAAGACTGTGTGAATTCGGTGGGTGTTGACCTCAACATGGCCAGCGTGCCGCTGCTCAGCCGGGTGTCGGGCCTGAGCCCTGGCGTGGCCAAGGCGGTGGTGCGCTGGCGTGAGGCCAACGGGGCGTTTGCCAGCCGCCAGCAGTTGCTCAAGGTGACCGGCCTGGGGCCCAAGGCGTTCGAGCAAAGCGCCGGCTTTTTGCGCATTCGCGGCGGTGCGAATCCGCTTGACATGACCGGCGTGCATCCCGAAACCTACCCGGTGGTGGAGCAGATCATTGCCCAAACCGGCAAGCCCGTGGCCGAGCTCATGGGCCGCGCCGACATGCTCAAAACGCTGCGCCCCGAGCTCTTTGCCAACGACAAATTTGGTGTCATCACGGTGCGTGACATTCTGGGCGAGTTGGAAAAGCCCGGCCGTGACCCGCGCCCCGATTTCAAGGTGGCCCGTTTCAACGACGGCGTGGAAGACATTCGCGACCTGAAAGAGGGCATGGTTTTGGAGGGCACGGTGAGCAACGTGGCCGCTTTTGGCGCTTTTATTGACCTCGGCGTGCACCAGGACGGGCTGGTGCATGTGAGCCAGCTCAGCCACAAGTTTGTCACTGATGCGCGTGAGGTGGTCAAGACCGGCGACATTGTCAAGGTGCAGGTGGTTGAGGTGGACGTGGCGCGCAAGCGCATTGCGCTGACCATGAAGCTGGGTGCCGCCCCGGCGCGCAGCGGGAGCCCGGGTGACAACCGCTTCCCGGCCGCCAGGCCGCAGCAGCGCGCGTATGCGCCACAATCCACAGCCATGTCTTCTGCGTTTGCCAAACTCAAAAACCTGGGGTCTTAGCCGCTATGCAACTGACGGACCTGCTGCACCATCCTCAACCGCTGCCCAGCAGCCCGCGGGTGCTGGCGCTGCTGTTGACCGAGCTCAAGCAGGTGCAGCCTGACTTGCGCCGCATCGACCAGTTCATCAAGACCGATCCGGTGCTCAGTCTGCGTGTGCTGCAGGCTGCCAATGTGCCCGCTTTCGGATTGGGTGGGCAGGTCAACTGCATCTCGCAAGCGCTGGCGCTGTTGCGCCTGGAGCAGGTGCAAGACCTGGTCAGCCAGGCCCTTGCACATGCTCCCTTGAAGGGCGATGCGGTTTTGCCACTGATGCAGTTCTGGGTCTATAGCCAGGACTGCGCACGGGTGGCGCGCGCCTTGGCGGGCCTGTTGCAGCAAAACCAGCAAGCCGCTTATATGGCCGGACTGATCCATGCGCTGGGGGAGCTGGTCATGCGGTCAAGCCTGCCGCAGGTGTCGGCACTCGATGACAACTGTGCACCGCTGGAGTTAAGGCGCGCCCTTGCCGAACGCCAGTTGCTTGGTTTTTGTTACACCGAGCTCAGTTCGGCCATGGCTTGCCAGGCCCACTTGCCACAAATTTTGTGCGACGCGCTGGCCTATGCCCATGCGCCCTTCGACAACGATGCCTATGAGCCTCTGGCGGCGGTGCTGCACCTGGCCCAGTGGCGCGCCCGCGCCAACCAGTTGGGCTTGAAGGACAACGCGCTGACGGTTACTTTCCCGTCGCTGGTGGCTGAAGTGCTGGGGCTCGACATCGACATGGTGTTGCAGCAAGACCCCATCGATTGGTCGTGCCAGGTGGCGGGCAGCGTGCTGGTGGCTGCCCAAACGTGACCGAACGAGATGCGGGCGCTTGGCACACCGATCGGTCCGTATCCACCTGAGGTGGCGTCGCATTTTTCACCGATCCGTGGCTTGGTCCCGGCGCTGCTGGGGGTGTTGCTTGGCAATGCCTTGCAGTTGCAACAGGCCGAGCTGATGCCGGCCGATGATTGCCTTCTTGGCATTGGCCTGGGTTTGTTGCTTCTGGCTTTTGGTTTGCGCGCGCATTGGCCCGTGCTGCGTTGGTGCCTGTTGGCGGCTGCATTGACGTTGCTGGCTTTTGCCAGCACTGGCTGGCGCGCCCAGGCCTTTGGCAGCCAGGCGCTTGCACCTGCGCTGGAGGGGCGCGACCTGGCCGTGACTGGCGTGGTGGCTGCCATGCCACAGCATTTCGAAGGCGGGGTGCGCTTTTGGCTCGACCTGGAATCTGCCAGTCTGGACGGGCAGCCGCTGCGCTTGCCACCGCGGCTTGCGCTGGGCTGGTATGCCGGTTCATGGGCCCGTGGCGACGCGCCCGCTGAATCCATGGCCGAGCTGCAACGCCAGCCCGCCGCCCTGCAAGCGGGCGAGCGCTGGCAAATGACGGTGCGCCTGAAAGCGCCGCACGGCACCATCAATCCGCACGGTTTTGACTACGAGCTGTGGCAATGGGTGCAGGGCATCCAGGCCACCGGCTATGTGCGTGTTGGCGCGCGGGATGCACCACCGGTTCGGCTCGGGTTCACCTGGCGGCACCCGGTGCAGTGGGCGCGCGGCCAGGTGCGCGACCAGATCCTGCTGCGACTGGCTGACTCCGAATCGGCCGGCCTGATCGCTGCGCTGGTGGTAGGCGACCAGGCAGCCATCGACCGCGCCGACTGGGACGTCTTCAGGGCCACCGGCGTGGCGCATCTGATGAGCATTTCGGGCTTGCACATCACCATGTTTGCCTGGGTGGCGGCGCTGGCGTTGGGCGGCTTGTGGCGGCGCTCGGCCTGGCTATGTTTGCGTTTGCCTGCACCCAGCGCCGCCTTGCTCGGCGGCATGGCGCTGGCCACGGCCTATGCCCTGTTCAGCGGCTGGGGCGTGCCCGCGCAGCGCACCATCCTGATGCTGGCCACCGTCGGCACCCTGCGCCTGCTTGGTGTGCGTTGGCCCTGGCCGCAGGTCTGGCTGCTGGCTTGCGCGGTGGTGGTGGCGGTGGACCCGTGGGCGCTGTTGCAGGCAGGTTTCTGGTTGAGCTTCGTGGCGGTGGGCGTGCTGTTTGCTACCGATGCCGGTGTTTCGCGCGCCGGCAGTTCGGGTCTCAAAAACCGATTCTGGGCCCTGATGCGCGAGCAGTGGATGATCACGCTGGCGCTCACGCCGCTGAGTTTGCTGCTGTTTGGCCAGGTCTCGCTGGTGGGGCTGCTGGCCAACGCGCTGGCCATTCCGTGGGTCACGCTGCTGGTGACACCACTGGCCATGCTGGGTGTGCTGCTGCACCCGCTGTGGGATTTGGCGGCTTTGGCCGTCGGTCTGCTGGCGCAGTTTCTGCATGCCCTGGCGCAATGGCCCTGGGCCAGCATAAGCCTGGCGCAGGCACCGTGGTGGGCCGGTGCGGCGGGTGTTTTGGGTGGTCTGCTGCTGGCGCTGCGCCTGCCCTGGCCGCTGCGCCTGGGCGGCGTGCCGCTGCTGCTGCCGGTGCTGTTCTGGCAGCTGCCAGCGGTCCCGGCGGGCGAATTTGAGCTACTGGCGGCTGACATTGGGCAAGGCAATGCCGTGCTGGTGCGCACTGCCAACCACGCCTTGCTGTATGACGCCGGCCCCCGGTACAGCCGCGAAAGCGACGCCGGGCACCGCGTGCTGGTGCCGCTGTTGCGTGCCTTGGGCGTGCAACTCGACACCCTGGTGCTGAGCCACCGCGACAGCGACCACACCGGCGGCGCCATCGCCGTGCTGCAGATGCAGCCGCAGGCCGCCTTGCTGAGCTCGATCGAAGATGAGCACGCGCTGCAGGCGCTGCGCCCGGCCACGCGCTGCGTGGCCGGCCAGCGCTGGCAGTGGGACGGGGTGGACTTCGAGGTGTTGCACCCGTTGGCCCACGACTACGGCAATGTGCGCAAGACCAACGCCATGAGCTGTGCCCTGCGCATTGGCAACGGCAGGCAGGCGGCGCTGCTGGTGGGCGACATCGAGCGCGCGCAAGAGGCGCTATTGCTGGCACGCAGTCAGGGCAGCGCGTCCGAGCCAGACCTTTTCGCAGGGAGTTTGCGGGCTGATGTGCTGCTGGTGCCGCACCACGGCAGCAAGTCCTCCAGCAGCGCGGCCTTTCTGGATGCAGTGCAACCGCGCCTGGCGTTGGTGCAGGCGGGCTACAGAAATCGCTTTGGCCACCCCGCGGGCCCTGTTTTGCTGCGCTACGCTGAGCGCAGCATCGGCGTGTTCGATACGCCTCATTGCGGTGCAGCAAGCTGGCAGTCCTGGCAAGCGGATGGGGTGCAATGCGCCCGCGAAGTGCAAAAACGCTATTGGCATCATGTGGTGCCGTGAGAGCTTGTAGCGTCACGGCGTTCGCAATGACAGAATCTGTTCGTGCAAAGCAGATCGGGCAAAACGATCAGTTTCGCCCGCACATGATGGGCCTGGATTGGCCCAACAACGCGTACTCACAAATCTCGGACATTGACATCGTGCGCGCGCCGGATGCCAAGGGCGCCCACATCAGCCGCGATTTTCCGGTGCCGGTACTGGTTTGACGGCCTGCGCCGCCAGGGCTTGCGCCACCGCCTGCCCGAGTTCGATCACGGCCATGGCGTAGTAGCTGCTCCAGTTGTAGCGGGTGATGGCGTAAAAGTTGTCGGTGCCCGCCACATAAACGGGCGGCGCGTCGCCCATTTGCAGCTCGATCAAGGCCAGCTTGCCGGTGTGTGCCAGCGCCTCGCCGCTAAGTACGGCACCCTTGGCCTGAAAACTCTCCACGCTGAAAGTGGGCAGGATGTCGGGGCCCATGAGCGCGTCCATGTCGAGCTTTTGCGCATCGAACGTCACCGGAAAATGGGTGGCCAGGCCGCTCTGCCAGCCGAAAGCCTTGAAGTAATTGGCAACCGAGCCGATCGCGTCAGTCGGGCTGTCAAACAGGTTAACGCTGCCGTCACCGTCGAAGTCAATCGCGTACTGGTGCCAGCTTGACGGCATGAACTGCGGCCAGCCCATGGCCCCGGCGTAGCTGCCCTTGATGCCAAGCGGGTCAAGCCCGCTGCGCTGCGTCCAGCTTAAAAACTGCGCCAGCTCGCTCATGAAATATGCGCTGCGCGTGGCCGCGCGCGGGTGGCTGGCCGGGAAGTCAAAGCTGAGCGTGGCAAGCGCATCGAGCACCCGGTAATTGCCCATCTGCTGACCGTAAATGGTTTCCACACCGAGCACGCCGACGATGATTTCAGCGGGCACGCCCGTGTCCAGTTCAGCGCGTTTGAGCGCGTCGCCATGGGTTTGCCAGAACGCAACACCGGCGCGGATGCGACGCGGCTCGACAAAGCGACTGCGGTAAAGCTGCCAGTTCTTGGCCACGCCAACGGCCGGCGGGGTCACGGCTTTGGCAATGGCGGCAACATATCGGGCCTGGCCCAGGGTCTGGCGCACCCAGACCGGGTCCAGGTCGCGGCGCAAGGCGATGTCATCGGCCGCTTGCATCGCGTCGAGTCGCTGGGCATAGCTTGGGCCGGGGATACCACTGGTGCTGACGGCGGTCTTGCCCGCTTTTTTGACGTGCGTGCCAGCCGAGGCGCTGACGGCCAGCGTGGCCGCCACCATGAAAACAAGCACGGCCAGCAGGGCGTGCCGCCGCGAATGGGCGCAAGGGGTCAATGTTTTCACTGAGGGTTTGGCAAGTGTTTGAGTTCGCTTTGCAGTGTAGCGAGCTGCCGTTTGAAACTGCTGGTGTGGCCAGCACCTGCCGGCGCATAACGCAGGGCCTCCAGCCTGATGAGCCAGTCGTGCCAGGCTTGCCGCGCCGGATCGGGCTGACGCGCCGCCTGCGCTGCATCGCCCTGCAGTTGCTGCGCCAGCTGGCGCGGCGTGCTGTTGGCGCCAAGCGCCATGCCCGTTGCCTTGAGCTTGCGCAGCGCCCGGTGCAGCAGGCGCAGCCAGGGGTCTTGCTGGTGGCGCTCCCAGGCGCTCCAGGCTGCACCCAGCAGGCTGGCCGTGACCACGATGGCGCACAACAGGTAAATCAGGTCTTGCCAGTCAGGCTCCTTGAAGCCGATGTTTTTGAGCAGGTCGAGTTGCCGGGTCTGGCTGTAATTGAGCACCCACTGATTCCAGCGGTTGTTGACCGCGTCCCAGGCGGCGCGCAAGTTCAGCGCCAGTGCCGGGTTCACGTTGCCAAAAATGGCATTGGCAATGAGGCCGCGCGGGGGCGTCAGGCGCGCCAGTGTGCCGGTGCGCGCCGGTGCCACGGCAGAGGTTGGGTCCACGCGCTGCCAGCCCTGGCCTGGCAGCCAGACTTCGGTCCAGGCGTGAGCATCGCTTTGGCGCACCGTCCAAAAATCTTCAAGCGCATTTTTTTCACCGCCCTGGTAGCCGGTGATGATGCGCGCGGGCACGTTCAAGGCACGCATCAAAATGACAAAGCTCGAGGCAATGTGTTCGCAAAAACCCAGTTTTCGGTCAAACCAGAATTCGTCGGCACTGTGCTGGCCATACACGCCCGGCTCCAGCGTGTAGCGGTAGCCGCCGCTGCGCAGGCGCGCCATGACCACGGCCACCCACTGCGCGTTATCGGCACCTGCGTAGCGCGCGTCACGCTGCAGCTCGGCGGCCAGCGCCAGGGTGCGCGGGTTATAGCCCTTGGGTAGGGTCAGGTATTCCTCCAGGCCGGGTGCGCGTGTGAGCGGCCCGTGCTGGAAGCTGGGGTAACTGACGGCATCAAAGCGCAGCAGCTCGGTTACCGGTTGGTCCAACACCCACTGCAGTTCGCGCGTCATGCGGGCAGTTTTTCCGGCCAGCACTGGTGCCTGCGGTGTGGCATCGAGCGCCAGCAACCAAGGCAGCTTGTTGGGCTCCAGTGTGACCTGGTAACGCACCGGCTCGCCGGCAACTTGCAGGTCGGCTGGCAGGCGCAGGCGATTGGGCAGGCCCGAGGGCCGTGCCTGCCAGCTGCGCCCGTCGAAGTGCGACAGCACCGGGCCGCGAAAATACAGCGCCGACTGTGCCGGTGCCGCGCCCTCAAAGCGCACCCGCATGGCCACACTGCCGTCGAGCGCCAGGCTGGCAATATTGCCCACCGTCATGCTGGTTGACAAGCCACTGCGACCGCTCATGGCGTCGCTGGGCAAGCCCCACAGCGGCGCCACTCTGGGAAACAGCACAAACAGCAGCACCATGATGGGTGCCCCCAGCAGCGCCATAGCGCCGGCCATGCGCGCCGCCTGCCACAGCGGCGGTTTGCCCACTGGCATGTGGGCGTTGACCAGGGCGGTGAGCAAACCCAGCAAGCCCACCAGCACGGCTGCGGCGCTGAGCAGCGACTGCGAATAGAAGAAATTGGTAAGCATCAAAAAGAAGCCCAGGAAAAACACCACAAAGGCATCGCGACGGGCGCGCAGCTCCAGGGTTTTGAGCGCCAGCAGCAGCACCACCAGCGTCACGCCGGCATCGCGTCCCAAAATGGTCTTGAAGCTGATCAGCGTGCCGACCAGACTCAGCAGCAGCAAGCCCAGCAACCACCAGCGGGACGGCAACGGCTGACTGCGCCACGCCAGCACGCCGCGCCAGACGATGAGCGCCGCACTCATCGCGCTGCACCACAGCGGCACTTGCAGGCTCAGCGGCGCCAGCACCCAGGCAATGACCGCGAGCACGAACAGCGTGTCGCGGGTGTCGCGCGGCAGGTGGCTCAAGGTGGGCAGCTTCATGGCGAGCAAACGGCATCAGGCGCGAGACCGCAAATGCGGCTTGAAACCGCCCCCGTCACTGCGAGCCAGCTGTATCTGGCCTGATACCGCGCACGGACCTTGAACAAGGAAGCCGTCACTGCGAGCCCCCCGTATCCGGCCCGATA
>NZ_JACUUE010000309.1 GCF_014859475.1 Rhodoferax sp. | reverse complement strand
GCCCGCGGCCACAGCGTGGTGGGCGCCACCGCCTATGTCACGCTGGAGCCCTGCTCGCACCAGGGCCGCACCGGGCCGTGCTGCGATGCCTTGATTGCCGCTGGCATCCAGCGCGTGGTAGCGGCCATTGGCGACCCCAACCCCTTGGTCACAGGCCAGGGCTTTGCACGACTGCGCGCCGCCGGCATTGCGGTCGAAATCGACCCGGGTGCCGCTGAATCACGCGAACTCAACCTCGGCTTTTTCAGTCGCATGCTGCGCCAAACGCCTTGGGTGCGCATGAAGCTGGCGGCCTCGCTTGACGGCAAAACCGCGCTCGACAACGGCGCGAGCCAATGGATCACCTCAGCCGCAGCCCGCACCGACGGCCACGCCTGGCGCGCCCGTGCCTGCGCCGTGCTGAGCGGCATCGGCACCGTGCTGGCCGACAACCCCAGGCTCGACGTGCGGCTGGTGGATACTCCGCGCCAGCCGGCCTTGGTGCTGGTCGATAGCCGCCTGCAAATCCCGCTGGATGCGGCACTTTTCATGCCGGGCCGCACCCTCATCATTTACGCCGCCGTGCCCAATGCCGCCAAACAGGCGGCGCTTGAGGCGCATGGCGCCACCGTGGTGCTGCTGCCCAATGCCAGCGGCAAGGTCGATCTGGCCGCCATGCTGCACGACCTGGCACGCCGCGAGATCAACGAGCTGCACGTGGAAGCCGGCGAAAAACTCAACGGCTCGCTGATCCACGAAGGCCTGGTCGATGAATTTGTGGTGTACCTTGCCCCCAAGCTGATCGGCCAGGGGCGCGGCATGGCACACTTTGGCCCTTTGCAAGAACTGGCGCAAGCCGTGCCGCTGGAATTCAAGTCCACCGCCATGCTGGGCCCCGACCTGCGTGTGGTCGCCCGCGTTTGCGGCCGCGACCTTTTTTAACTGGAAAAATATGTTCACAGGCATCATCACCGGCATCGGCCATATCAGCGCCGTGCACCCCTTGGGCGACAGCGCCGAGCACGGCAAGCGCCTCACCCTCACCTGCCCCCCCGGCTACCTCGACGACGTGGGCCTGGGCGACAGCATTGCGCTCAACGGCGCCTGCATGACCGTGACCACGCTCGACGCCGCACAGCAGCAATTCACCATCGACATCTCGGCCGAGTCGCTCGACAAAACCGCCGGACTCGACCAGGTGGGCGCCATCAACCTCGAAAAAGCCCTGCGCGCCCATGACCGGCTGGGCGGTCACATTGTGTCGGGCCACGTCGATGGCATCGGCCGCGTCACCTTCTTTGCCCAGGTCGGCGAAAGCTGGCAGCTGCAAGTGATGGCGCCTGCCGCGCTGGCCAAGTACCTGGCCTACAAGGGCTCGATCACCATCAACGGCGTCAGCCTGACCGTGAACCACATCCAGGACAGTGCCGATGGCTGCGAAATGCGCATCAACCTGATTCCGCACACAGTGCAAAACACCGCTTTGGGCGCACTCACGGCTGGCTCACGCGTCAATCTGGAGATTGACCTGATCGCAAGGTACGTGGAACGCATGCTCAGTGGGGCCAATACGACATCAAAAATGGCCTGACTTGACGTAAAAAAACCCGCCATGCCTGGGAACATGCGGGTTCAACGTGCGGGTTTTGAGGTGTTCTGAGACGGTCTGAAACCGTTGAATGGTGCCCGAGGCCGGACTCGAACCGGCAACCCCTAACGGGGGACAGATTTTAAGTCTGCTGTGTAAACCATTCCACCACTCGGGCCGGCTTGTTAAATGGAGGCGCGACCCAGAGTCGAACTGGGCTAGACGGATTTGCAATCCGTTGCATAACCGATTTGCTATCGCGCCGCAAACTCTGCAAAAAAAAGGAAGCTGTGCTTCCCTTTTTGATTTAACTGGAGCGGGAAAAGAGACTCGAACTCTCGACCTATACCTTGGCAAGGTATCGCTCTACCAACTGAGCTATTCCCGCATTTGGTGCCAACATTGATCAACACCAAGTAAAAACCTGGAGCGGGAAAAGAGACTCGAACTCTCGACCTATACCTTGGCAAGGTATCGCT
>NZ_JACUUE010000069.1 GCF_014859475.1 Rhodoferax sp. | reverse complement strand
GTTCAAGGTCCGTGTGCGGTATCGGGCCGAGTACGGCAGGTTCGCAATGACGATTCTTTTACGCTAAATGGCCGACACCAACGCGCTTGAAACCCTGATCCAGTCACTGCGGCGGCTGCCGGGTGTGGGCATCAAGTCGGCGCAGCGCATGGCGTTTCATTTGCTGCAGCACGACCGTGCCGGGGCGCAAACACTCTCGATGGCGCTGGCGCATGCGGCGCAAGCGGTGCAGCACTGCGAACGCTGCCACACCTTCACCGAAGCGCAGGTATGCGCCACCTGCCTGGACGGGCGCCGAGATGCCAGCCAACTGTGCGTGGTCGAAACCCCGGCCGATCAGTCGGCGGTGGAGCGCACCGGTGCCTACAAAGGCCTGTACTTTGTGCTGATGGGCAAGCTCAGCCCGCTCGACGGCATCGGGCCGCACGACATCGGCCTGAAAAAGCTGTTTGACCGGGCGCTCGATGGCACCGTGCAGGAGGTGATTCTGGCGACCAATTTCACCGCCGAGGGGGAAGCCACAGCGCACGTCATCAGCCAAGGGCTCAAGGTGCGCGGCCTGCACCTGACGCGTTTGGCGCGCGGCGTGCCGGTGGGCAGCGAGCTTGAGTATGTTGACCTGGGCACCATCGCCCACGCACTGGTGGACCGGCACTGAAGACCCGGTGCGCGGTTGATCAGGGCTGGCGCGCGACCTGCAAGGGTTTCTTGGCGGTAACCTTCTTGGCTGGCGCTTTGGCAATTGCCCTTTTTCCACGTGCCTTGCTTTTGCGCGCCTGGCTTGTGCTTGCAGGTAAATAAAGTACCACCGACTGCCCTGCCCTGAAAGAGGCGGTTGGGCGCACCTTGTTCCACTTGGCGAGTGACTTGGCGCTCACGCTGTAACGCTTGGCCAGGCTCGCCACATTGTCTTTTTTACCTGCTTTTACCAGCGTTCGCTTGAGCGCGACTTCGGGTGCCAGCGTGATGCGGCCGTTGTTGGCAATCTGCGCCGTGACATCGTTGTCAAAGCGGGTTGAACGCCGAACCAACAGGGTTGATCCCGCCTTGATTTTCATGCGTGACGGAATCTTGTTGACGCTGCGCAGATCGGCCTCGGTCATGCCAACGCGTTTGGCGGCATCGGCGGGCTTGAGGGTGGTGGGCGCGACCCAGGCCGTCCAGCTGGCCAACCGCCCACCGGAGTAAGCCTGCAGATTGGCTTGAAACTGTTCGGCGTTGTCCCAGGGCAGCAAAATCTGGGAGCTGCTGGCGGCCAGCAAAACCGGTTTGCTGGCCGACGGGTTGAGCGCCCGAAAATCGTCCAACGACACGTCGGCCAGCCTGGCCGCCAGCGCCACATCAATGTCACGATCGATCTCGACGCTCTGGAAATAGGGGTGGTTGCCGATTTCTGGCAGCGCCACCCTGAACGACTCGGGGTTGGCCACAATGTTTTTCACGGCTTGCAGCTTGGGCACGTAATGGCGCGTTTCCATGGGCATGGTCAACTCGCTGTAGCTGGTGCCGGTGCCGGCCTTTTGTGCCTTTTTGATGGCCCGCTGCACGCTGCCTTCACCCCAGTTGTAGGCCGCCAGCGCAAGATGCCAGTCGCCAAACATGCCGTACAGTTTTTCCATGTAATCAAGCGCGGCGCGGGTCGATTCGATCACGTCGCGACGGTCGTCGCGAAACATGTTTTGCTTGAGGTCAAAGTACTTGCCGGTGGCCGGCATGAACTGCCACATGCCCGCTGCCTTGGCGCTGGAGACCGCCTGCGGGTTGAAGGCGCTCTCGATGAAGGGCAGCAGCGCCAGCTCGCTGGGCATGCCGCGCCGCTCGAGCTCTTCGACGATAAAGAACAGGTATTTGCTGCCGCGCTCGGTCATGCGCGCAATGTAGTCGGGGCGGCTGCTGTACCAGAGCTCGCGCTCGCGCACCAGCTCGGTGTCGAGGTCGGGCATGGCAAAGCCGCGGCGCACGCGCTCCCACAGGTCGTTGGGGGGCAGTAGCGCCTGTACGCTGCGCGAACTCAATGGGGCGCTTTTCAACGGTTTGAGACCACCCCCGGGATAGATGGCCGTGGCGCTGTCAGCGTCATAAGCTGTCTGGCCTGGCGCGCTGTCGGAGGACATGGCGGGGCTGCTCGAAGCGGCATTGCCTGGTGCCGCGTTGTTGGTTGCACAACCTGCCAGCCACAGGCTTGGCAGCAAGGCCAGTCCATACAATAAGTATTTCAAAATTGATCTTTCCATGTTCGCAAGGCGGCAAATACGCCGACCGGGTCAAGCGTGTTGGGGGCCCGCTGCTGCACCGCAAGGGCGACAGCAGGCAAATGGGTGCGCAAAAAAGGGTTCACGGCTTTTTCAAGGCCGATGGTGGAGGGCAGCGTCGGCAAATGTTGATCGCGCAGGGCTTTGGCGCGCGCCTGGTACGCGCGCAACTCGGCATTGTCAGGCTCAACCGCGCATGCAAAGCGCAAGCTGCCCAGGGTGTATTCATGGGCGCAGCACACACGCGTGGCATCGGGCAGGGCCGCCAGGCTGGTCAGTGAGGCCAGCATTTGCGCCGGCGTGCCCTCGAACAATCGACCGCAACCCGCACTGAACAGGGTGTCGCCACAAAACAAAACCGGGTCTTGCCCCGGCAACTGGCCCACATAGGCGATATGCCCGGCGGTGTGGCCCGGCACCAGCCGCACTTCAAAGCGCAGCCCCAGGGGCCAGATCACATCACCGTCGCCCAGGCGCTGCAAGGGCTCGGGCATGCGCTCAAGCGCCGGACCATACACTTGCGCGCCGGTGCCTTGGCGCAGAACTTTGACGCCGCCGGTGTGGTCGCCATGGTGGTGCGTGACTAGAATCGCCTCCAGCGCCAAACCGCCTTGTTGCAATGCAGCCAGCACCGGGTCGGCATCTCCAGGGTCAACCACCAACGCCCGGCGGCCGTCGTGCAACATCCAGATGTAGTTGTCGTCGAAAGCAGGTATTGGAATTAATTTCATGGCTCAACAAATTATAGGTTTGCACGAATGGATGGCAACACCGCCAGGGGCTTATCTCCTGGCTTGGGAGCGTGCTTTCATGGCTGGGGCGGTGGCCGATGTGTTTGGCTTTCATGCCCTGCAACTGGGTTTGCCCGAGCTCGATGCGCTGGGTGCCAACCGCATGCCGCACCGCTGGCTGGCCACCGAAAAACCGCATGAAAAAGCCGCTTTTGTCACCGACTTTGCGGCGCTGCCTTTTCCCTCGAACAGTCTCGATCTGGTGGTGCTGCCGCACGCCCTTGAACTCACCGCCGACCCGCACACCGCCTTGAGCGAAGTGGCCCGGGTGCTGGTGCCCGAGGGCCGGGTGGTGATTTGTGGCTTCAACCCCATGAGCTTGTGGGGCTTGCGCCAGCAACGCGGCCACTTGTACCGGCGCCTGGGCGTGAACCGGTTGTTTTTGCCCCAAAACGGCGAGTTCATCGGTTACCTGCGGTGCCGCGACTGGCTGCGCCTGCTGAGCTTCGAGATCGAGGCAGGGCATTTTGGCTGCTACCGGCCAACCCTGGCCAGCCAGGCGTGGCTGCAGCGCTTTGCCTGGATGGACAAGGCGGGCGCGCGCTGGTGGCCGTTTTTTGGCGCTGTCTATGGCCTGGTCGCGGTCAAGCGGGTGCGCGGCATGACGCTGCTCAATCCGGGCTGGAAGCCAGCCCGGATTTTGGCCAACAAGCCGGTTTCCGTGGCCAACAGCGCAGGGTCTCATCGCGCTGGTTATCACAATGATTTGCAAGATGAAGGATGAGGTCAAGGTTTTGAATCTGATTGATATTTACACCGACGGCGCCTGCAAAGGCAACCCCGGCCCTGGCGGCTGGGGCGCACTGATGAAATCTGCCGACGCCCAAAGGGAGCTGTTTGGCGGCGAGCTCGGCACCACCAACAACCGCATGGAAATGATGGCCGTGATCGAGGCGCTGAGTGCCCTCAAACGCCCGAGCAAAGTCAGGTTGCATGTGGACAGCCAGTACGTGCTCAAGGGCATGACCGAATGGCTGCCGGGCTGGAAAGCGCGCGGCTGGAAAACTGCCACCAAAGCCCCGGTCAAAAATGTGGATTTGTGGCAGCGACTGGACGCCCTGGTCAACGGCGGCCCGCACCAGATCGAGTGGTTCTGGGTGCGTGGCCACAACGGCCACCCCGGCAACGAGCGCGCCGACGCGCTGGCCAACAAGGGCGTTGACATCGCGTTGGCACAGCGGTAAATCGTCAACCCGCAAAACAGCGCCATGGTGCCAGAGGTGCGTCAAGCCGGGCTTGATTCGGCTTGCATGATTGTGGTCAGCGCGGCCTGGCCAGTCCCGCTACAGTAGCGTGGTGCGCGGCTCATTGGCATTGACTGAAACACTTACATGACCTCCAAATTTTCTTTCACGGCGATTGCTGTTTTGGGTATTGCGTTGGCCAGTGGCGCGGCCTGGTGGCTGCAATCGCGACCCCATTCGCCAACACCTGTTACCGGCGCGGCGGGCAGCGCGGCCAAAGCCAGTGCCGCAGGTGCACCCAGGGTGGCTGGCGTCGAGGTGGCCAGGGTCGAGGTGCAAAGCCTGCGCGACGATGCCCAGGCGGTGGGCAGCTTGCGCGCCCGCCAAAGCGTGATGCTGCGCCCGGAACAGGTCGGTCGCATCAGCGCGCTCAACTTCAAGGATGGCGGCGCGGTGCGCCAGGGGCAAATCCTGGTGCAGTTCGACGACCAATTGCAGCGTGCCGAAGTGCAGCAAATGCAGGCCCAGCTGGCCATCGCGCAGGCCAGCTTCAAGCGCACCAAGGAGCTGGTCGCCGCCAATTTTGTCGCCCAGCAAACGCTCGACACCAGCGCGGCCAATCTGCAAGTGGCGCAGGCCCAGCTGGCCTTGGCGCAGGCGCGGCTCAATCGCATGGCGGTGCGCGCGCCGTTCGACGGCATGGCCGGCATCCGGCAGGTGAACGTGGGCGACTACGTCAAGGACGGCGCCGACCTGGTGGCGCTGGAAGACGCGCGCCAGATGCTGGTGGACTACCGTCTGCCCGAGCGTTTTGGCGGCAAGGTCAAACCTGGTCAAGCGGTTGAGCTCACGCTCGATGCCGTGCCGGGGCAAAACTTCAAGGCGGTGGTTGAAGCCATCGAGCCGCTGATCGAGGCAGAAGGCCGCTCGCTCGGGGTGCGTGCGCTGCTGTCGCGTGCGGGCCAGACGACGCCACTGCGCTCGGGCATGTTCGCCCGCGTGAGCACGGTGTTCTCGGTCAACGACGCGGCCCTGGTGGTGCCCGAAGAAGCCATCGTGCCGCAGGGCGGCAAGCAATTCGTGATCAAGGTGGTCGCGCCTGAGGCCGGCGCCAAGCTACCGGCTGATGTCCGGTTTGTCTCGCAACGGCAGGAAGTCGAACTGGGTGTGCGCCGCTCCGGCAGGGTTGAAATTGTGGCCGGTGTGGCCGCGGGCGACATGGTGGTGGTGGCCGGCCAGCAGCGCCTGCAAAAAGACGGCTCACCGCTGCGCGTGGTTGAATTGGGTCGGGGCGCTGCCGCGCAGGCCGCCGGTGCTGCTGCTTCGTCGGCCAGCCGCTGAACCCGGAAGCCATCGATGCAATTGGCAGAAACCTCCATCCGCCGCCCGGTCTTTGCCACCGTGCTCTCGCTGCTGATCGTGCTGATTGGTGCGGTCTCGTTCAACAGCCTCACCGTGCGCGAGTACCCCAAGATCGACGAGCCGGTGGTGTCGGTGTCCACCACCTTTGCCGGCGCTTCCAGCGCGGTCATGGAAACCCAGGTCAGCAAGGTGCTGGAAGACTCGCTCTCGGGCATCGAGGGCGTCGATGTGATCACCTCCACCAGCCGCCAGGAGCGCAGCCGAATCAACGTGCGCTTTGCTCTGAGCCGCGACCCCGATGCCGCCGCCGCCGATGTGCGCGACAAGGTCACGCGGGTGCGCCAGCGCCTGCCGCAAGGCATCGACGAACCGGTCATTGCCAAGGTCGAGGCCGAGTCGTTTCCGGTGATTTTCCTGGCGCTGAGCTCTGACACCCACAATGCCTTGCAACTCTCCGAGATGGCCAACACGCTGGTCAAACCGGTGCTGCAAACCGCGCCGGGCGCGGCCGAAGTGAACATTTACGGCGAGCGCAAATTTGCCATGCGCATCTGGGTCGATCCGGGCAAGCTGGCGGCCTACCAGCTCACCGTGCAAGACCTCGAAGACGCGCTGCGCCGCGCCAACCTGGAGGTGCCCGCCGGGCGCATCGAGAGCGTCCAGCGCGAATTCAATGTGACCGCCGCCACCGACCTGCAGTTCCCGCGGGAGTTCACCCAGGTGGTGATTCGCAACGTGAACGGCCAGGCGATCCGCATCGGCGACGTGGCCCGCGTGCAGGAGGCGCCGGTCGATGAGCGCTCGTTCGTGCGCCTCAACGGCCGCGACGCCGTGGGCGTGGGCGTGGTGCGCCAAAGCACCGCCAACCCGCTGGATCTGAGCAAAGGGGTACGCGGCCTGCTCGACAAATTGCGCCGCGACCTGCCGCCGGGCGTGCAGATCGAGGTGGCCAACGACAACTCGGTGTTCATTGACCAGTCGATCAAGGCCGTGTTCACCACCATTGTCGAAGCCGCCGTGCTGGTGGCGCTGGTGATTTTTGTGTTCTTGCGCACGCTGCGCGCCTCCTTGATTCCGCTCATCACCATTCCGGTGTCGCTGATCGGCACCTTTGCCATGATGGCGCTGGCGGGCTTTAGCATCAACACGCTCACGCTGCTGGCGCTGGTGCTGGCCATTGGCCTGGTGGTCGATGATGCCATCGTCATGCTGGAGAACATTTACCGCCATATCGAAGAGGGCCTGCCGCCGTTCCAGGCCGCCATCAAAGGCGCGCGCGAGGTCGGTTTTGCCATTGTGGCCATGACCATGACGCTGGTGGCGGTGTATGCGCCGCTGGCGTTTTCACCGGGGCGCACCGGCCGCCTTTTCACCGAATTTGCGCTGGCGCTGGCCGGCGCCGTGGTGATTTCGGGCATCGTGGCGCTCACGCTGTCGCCCATGTTGTCGTCGCTGCTGCTGCGGCACAACCCGCGCCCCACCTGGTTTGATGCGCACATGGAAAACCTGCTGCAATGGGTCACCAAGGTCTATGCCAGGCTGCTGGCTTGGTCCCTGGGCCGACGCTACCTGGTGCTGGCGGTGATGGTGGCCAGCGGCCTGGTGTCGTGGTGGGTGCTGGGTGACATCAAGCGCGAGCTGGCGCCGCTGGAAGACCGCGGCGTGGTGCTGGCGCGCGTCAACGCGCCCGACGGTGCCACGCTGGCCTACACCGACCGCTATGTGCGCGGCGTGGAAAAAATTGCCGAAGACTACCCCGAGTTCGACCGCATCTTTGCCACGGTCGGTAACCCCACGGTGTCGCAGGCCAATGTGTTTTTCCGGGCCAAACCGTGGGATGAGCGCGAGCGCACCACCTTGCAGATGGCGCGCGCCATGTCGCCGCGCTTCTCGGCGCTGGCAGGCGTCAACGCCACACCGATCACACCGCCGTCGCTGGGCCAGGGCTTTCGCAGCCAGCCGGTTGAATACGTCATCATCACCTCGGAGAGTTACGAGGAGCTCAACAAGACGGTGCAGGCTTTCCAGGAAGAGCTCGCCAAAAACCCCGGCTTCGTCCAGGTGGACAGCAACCTGCGTTTGAACAAGCCCGAGATCAAGCTCGAAGTCAATCGCGAGCGCGCTGCCGACCTGGGCGTCAATGTCGATGCGATCGCCCGCGCCATCGAGACCCTGCTGGGCGGGCGCAAGGTCACGCGCTACAAGCGCGGCGGCGAGCAGTACGACGTGATCGTGCAAACCACGGCCAGTGGGCGCGACACGCCCGACGACATCGAGGCC
This sequence comes from Rhodoferax sp., assembly GCF_014859475.1. Taxonomy (GTDB): domain Bacteria; phylum Pseudomonadota; class Gammaproteobacteria; order Burkholderiales; family Burkholderiaceae_C; genus Rhodoferax. The sequence continues at coordinate 4,481 of NZ_JACUUE010000069.1, read as the reverse complement.
ATCTTTGTGCGCGGCAAGGGCGCCGAGCTGATCCCGCTGTCAAGTCTGGTGACCATCCGCGAAGTGGTGGTGCCGCGCGAGCTGATCCACTTCGGTCAGCGCCGCGCCGCCACCATCACGGCCAACCTGACGGCCAATTATTCGGTGGGCGAAGCGCTCAATTTCATGGACGCCACGGCGCAAAAAGTGCTCAAGCCCGGCTACGCCACCGACCTCAACGGCATCAGCCGCGAGTTCAAGAAATCCTCCGATTCCCTCACGCTGGTGTTTGCGCTGGCGCTGCTGTTCATCTTTTTGGTGTTGGCGGCGCAGTTCGAAAGCTTTGTCGATCCGTTCGTTATCCTCTTCAGTGTGCCGCTGTCGATGGCAGGGGCGCTGCTGGCGCTCAAGTGGTCGGGCGGCACGCTCAATGTGTTCAGCCAGATCGGGCTGATCACGCTGGTCGGCCTGATCACCAAGCACGGCATTTTGATCGTGGAGTTTGCCAACCAGTTGCGCGAGCAGGGGCTCGACACGCTGGCGGCCATCCAGCAGTCCGCCGCGCAGCGTCTGCGCCCGATCATGATGACCACCGGCGCCATGGTGCTGGGCGCGGTGCCGCTGGCGCTTGCCACCGGTGCCGGTGCCGAGAGCCGCCAGCAAATTGGCTGGGTCATTGTGGGCGGCATGAGCCTGGGCACCTTGCTCACGGTGTTTGTGGTGCCCACCATGTACACCTTGCTGGCGCGCAAGTCGGTGCCGGGGCCCAACAAGGAGCTGGCTTTGAATCCGGCGGCAAATGCCGGTTGAGCCGTCGCGAAACCTTCAAAAGGTCTGGATTGGGTTGTGGCCTTGGGCGGCAGCGGGTGGGGTATTGGAGCCCGCCTCAGACGCGCTTCGCTTTGCGACATCGGCAAGCCCCAATACCCCACCCGCTGCTGTGCGCGCTGTGATTGGCTGGCGTGCAAATACCAAAAACCGCCCACCTTTGAGACTGGCGCTTACTAACAAGCGCCGACGCATGGTCAAACACAGCCCTACCCCCCGGTTTTTTCGTTGCAATTCACACCTGTCGCAGGACAGGCGGGGCAAGGCAGGTGGCCGATGTCGCAAAGCGAAGCGCGTCTGAGGCCGCCTGCCTTGCCCCGTCTGGCCTATCACAAATGGCAAATGCGCAATGGATCGAGCCCGGTCTGGCTCGGCTTTCAGTTCTCCCGCGCGCTCTGTCTGCCAGCGAACAGACGCGTCGGCCTGGGCCGCCTATAACCTGATTTAGCCAAGGCGATTGTGCTTTGGGTGAACTGTTACAGGAGTTCCATAATGAAGTCAAATACCCGAGGCGGCCTTGCCTTGATGTCTGCCGCTGCCCTTACGCTCACGCTGGGATGCACCAGCTTGAAGACCCCGGCAACGGCTGATGTGGCGGTATCGAACGCCGCGGTTGCCAGCGCTGCAGGTGCTGGTGGCGCCCAGTATGCGCCGCTTGAAATGGCCTCGGCGCGCGAGAAGCTGGCGCTGGCCAACAAAGCCATGCTGGCCAAGGACTACAAGCTGGCCATCGAGCTGTCCAACCAGGCCCAAGCCGACGCCAAGCTGGCGCAAAGCACTGCCAGCTCGGTCAAGGCGCAGGCCGCCGCCGATGTGCTGCAAGACGACATTCGCGTGTTGCGCGAAGAGCTCAATCGCGCCGCCCAATAAATTCAACCCTACAAAGACAAGAAACATCATGAAAAAAACCCATTTGGCCCCGATCATTCTGGCCATTGCTGCCCTCATGGTCGGCTGCAGCGCGACCCCCAAAACGACATCGCTGCTGGAACAGACCCGCACCGACTACACGGCGGCCCAAGCTAACCCCAACATTGCCACTCATGCACCGCTTGAGATGAAGCAGGCCACCCAGGCCATGGCGCAGGCCAATGTGCAAGCCAATGACCGCGGCAGCGACGAGAAGATCGACAACCTGGCTTACCTGGCCAAGCAAAAAATTGCCCTCGCGCAGGAAGTGACCAAGCGCAAGATGGCCGAGGTGGATATCGCCAACGCCGACAAGGCGCGCGCCCAATTGCGCCTGGATGCGCGCACCAACGAGGCCAATGCAGCCAAACTCAGCGCCGAGCAAGCCACTTTGGCCGCGCAGCAGGCGCAAAGCAATGCCGCCCAGTCGCAGCTGGCGGCCGAGCAGGCCCAGCGCCAGACGCAGGACGCACAGGCCCATGCTGCGCAGCTCGAAGCCCAGTTGGCCGAGCTGGCTGCCAAAAAGACGGCCCGCGGTACCGTCATCACGCTGGGCGACGTGCTGTTTGGCACCGATCTTTCGCGCCTGACGGCCGACGGCATGCGCAGCGCGCAGAAGCTGGCCAATGTGCTGCAGCAAAACCCGCAGCGCAATGTGCTGATTGAAGGCTTTACCGACAGCACCGGTGCCGCCGACTACAACCAGGGCCTGTCGGAGCGCCGCGCCGGCGCGGTGCGCACCGCCTTGCTGGAACTTGGCGTGGCGCGTGAGCGCATTGACATGCGTGGTTACGGCGAATCCTTTCCCGTGGCCGCCAATGACAGCGCCGCCAACCGCCAGCTCAACCGCCGTGTCGAAATCGTCTTGTCAGACGACAGCGGCAAGGTGATCGCACGCTGATTCCCCCTGATCCCCCCATTCATTCAACCCAAGGAAAAACCATGACCACGAAAAATGTTTACATCGAAAAAATGAAGTCGCAACTCGATGAGCTCAACGCCAACATGAACAAGCTCGAAGCCAAAGCCACCGAAGCCAAAGCCGATGCGCGCGATGCTTATCTGGAAGAAATGCGCAAACTGCGCCACCAGTCCAAGGTGGCCGGCGCCAAGCTCGATGAGCTCAAGGCGGCCAGTGAAGATACCTGGAAAACCATGACAACTGAAATGGAGAAGGTGCGTGAAGCCTTCGTGCATTCATTCAACTACTTCAAATCGCAGGTTTAATGTGTCGGCTTACGCGCTAACTTGCATGCATCCAGAGCGACGCCCCAAATGATGAAAGCGTACCGTCATCGCGAGCGCAGCGTGGCGATCCATGTCTTCGGCAGTCATGGATTGCGTCACTTCGTTCGCAATGACGCTGTTCTTTCACGTTAATGACGACGTAGGCCAAAAAAAACAGGCCAGGCATCGCAAGATGCCTGGCCTGTTTTTGCTAAACCTACCGGTTTTCATAGGCAACCCCGATGTTTCAAGGGTTGCCCGAAAGGTTTTTTACTTGGTCACTTCGTGGCCAACGACGCCACCGACAGCGGCACCGGCAGCGGTGCCGAGCATGCCACCACCGGCCACACTGCCGGCAACGCCGCCAATCACGGCACCGGTGGCGGTGCCTTTTTCCTGATGCGTCATGCCGGCGCAGCCACCCAGGCCCAAGGCGGCCAATACCAGCACAGCGGCAGAAATGCGTTTCGTAAAGTTCATGAGAGTTCTCCAGTTGATAAAAGATCAAACCCATTATTGGCGCAGGCGGGCATGCGTTCTGTGCGCCATCACACAGACGCCGCCGCGGCGCTCAGTATGCTAGGGCATGTCAATTTTTAGTTACTTGTCCGCCGTCGCCGTGCTGGCGCTGGCGCTTGCCGGGTTGTTCACCTATCTGATCCTGCAAAAATCCCGGCAGCGTGTGAAAGACTTGGTGCACAGTGAAACGCTGCACTTGCTGCAGGCCCAGGAAACCAGCAACCAGCTGCTGGCGCAGGCCAACCACCATTTGCAAGAGAGCGAGCAAAAGCTCTGGGTCACGCTCAACTCGATTGGCGATGGCGTCATCACCACCGACGCCGCCGCGTGCGTCACGCTGCTCAACCCGGTGGCTGAAACGCTGACCGGCTGGACCCAGGCGCAGGCGCTCGGGCAACCCATCGACAAGGTCTTTCACATCGTCACCAAGGATGCCCGAACGCCGGCCACCATCCCCGTGGCCGCAGCCTTGGCGCACGGCACCATCGAGCGCCTGGTCAACCACACGGTGCTGATTTCCCGCGACGCGCGCGAATTCGACATTGCCGACAGCTGCGCCCCGATCCGCGCCGCAGACGGCCTGGTGGTGGGCGCGGTGCTGGTGATTCGCGATATTTCCAAGGAGTACGCAGTGCAGCAGTCGCTGCGCGAGGCGAGCGCTCTGCAAAAGGCAATTTTCGACAGCGCGGTTTTTGCCAGTGTCGCCACCGATGCCAAGGGCGTCATCCAGATTTTCAATGTGGGTGCCGAGCGCATGCTGGGCTACACCGCCGCCGAGGTGATGAACAAGATCACCCCGGCCGATATTTCCGACCCGCAGGAGGTCGTTGCCCGGGCCAAATCCCTGAGCGCCGAACTCGAGACCAACATCAGCCCCGGTTTCGAGGCGCTGGTGTTCAAGGCCTCGCGCGGCATTGAAGACATTTACGAGCTCACCTACATCCGCAAGGACGGCAGCCGTTTTCCCGCCGTGGTGTCGGTCACCGCGCTGCGCAACGAGCAGGGTGGCATCATCGGCT
>NZ_JACUUE010000308.1 GCF_014859475.1 Rhodoferax sp. | reverse complement strand
TAACATCACATTGCGCATGCGGGGTTCGTCGTAAAACAGCGCTACCGGGTAGCTAGCCAACAAGACCACACATGCCATCGCCAAACCCAAGCCCAACTGCACTGCCCATACAGCCCTAATGCGCTCAGTAGTCAATTCTTTTTCTTGCACCAGGTATTGGCCCGCGCCCATGTCCCGAATGGTGGACACAAAAGACAAAAGCACCACCGTGACAGAGAACACGCCGATTTCAGCCGGGGTCAGCAAGCGCGCAATCGCCATCGACGAAATGATGGTGATCGCCAGGCTGGCGTAGCGGTCCAGAAAGGAAAAGAACAGCGAATTGCGGGTGGACATCAGGTGCGGTTCAAGAATGGCTTGACGATACAGATCGTCCAGCCCGTAGCTTGAAGATCAGTGCCGAGAAATTAAAGCAAACTGGCGGCGCGCTCAACCAGTTTGCAAGGTGCAGCGAGCAGCGCTAGGCGATGTCAACAACCGACTTGACCAGTCCTGATGGTGGCTGCAGCTTTTTCGCTAGCGCCCACGCAAAAGCTGTAGGCACCATTTTTTTCATAGACGTCGTAGGTGTAATTGGCAGCAGGGCCATAGTTGTAGTTGATCTGATTTCCTACGATAGACCATGTGCCAACCTTGTCCGTGGGGTCAACCGGGTGACCCGGACCACGCTTGTAATCTATGAGGTCGCTACCGGTAGTACCAGAATGAAACTCCTGCGCGTCCCAGGTGGGTGCAGCGCCTACGCACACGGTTTTGCCACCCAATGTGCTCAGGGCCAGACTGCCGCCCGAGCCCGTGGCATTCATCTTCTTCCAACCGGCGGTTTCAGAACAAACGGCCGCCGCTTGGCCGGAAACAAACGCAAGCGCAACGGCGCCCATAACAGCAAATTTTTTCATGGTGACTCTCCAATAGTTAATTTGACAAGTGACCACCTGTCCACAAATGCCGCAAGCAGATTACCACAAGCTAGAAGCTGGCCCAGACCAGCAACAGCAGTAGCGTCAAGAAGCGGGGTGCGTCAATTTGGGTGTCAAAAAGCCCTGCTGCCAAAAAACCGCTGAGCGAAGCCAATGCTGCGCCGGCCATGGCATTGCCCTGCACCACCTTTTTGCCCCCCCGCACAAACGCCAGAACGATCAATGCACCCAGCGCCAGCGCGCCAAACCAGCCCTGGTCAAACAGAACACCGTAAAACAGGCTGTGCGTGCGCCAGTGCGCATGCAGGGTGCCCGTGGTGGCAAAAAACCATTGGTCCAGCCCCTGCGCAAAATCGCCATTGCGCAGCAGGTTGGTGCCACTAGTGGTTTCCAGTTTCACGTTGTCGATGTCAATGGTGGATTGCGCCACCGCGTAGCTGAGCGTGAGCTTGATGGGTCTTTGGCTGTACCAGGGGCGGGCGGCAAGTGCGGTGGTGTCAACGGCGGCCTCCAGGCTGCGCCAGGCACCAGAGTCGTTGCCGATGTCAAACGTGGGCGATACGCAGTTGGCAGAGGTCAACAGCGATTTCTCGCAAATGCTGACCGTGATTGTTGCGTTGGGCTCGCTGGCGCGCGCATCCAGCTTCAGCCGGTAAGGTTGCCCCGGCTTGACTGCCACGATTTGATCCATGCCAATGGGGTCGCCCGCATCCAGCCGCAGGTAAGGGTTGCCAGCTTCGCTTGACAACTGGTAGGTGCCCACTTTGGGGTGCAGCGTGCTGCGCCAGTATTTGGTTTCAGGGAAGCGCCCCAGGCCCATGCCAAACAGGTCTGTGGTCCAGCCTGGGTCGCGGATGGCAAGGGCATCGGCCCAATGGGCCTGCCTGAAAGCCAGGTCTGCGCCGGCGGTGGCCACACGCGCCTGAACAAATTGGCCTTTAAAAACGGGCATGGCAAGCAGTAGCAAGGCCCCTGCAAAAGCAGCCAGCACAAAACCGGCTTGCACACGCCGCCTGGACTTGAGCAGGGTAGCCAGCAACACAACAGTCACGGCCACACCAAATGCCAAATAGCCGCCGCGCGAAAACGTCACCAACAGGGCGTAGCTGGCCGCCAGCATGAGCAAGACGCCAGCC
>NZ_JACUUE010000068.1 GCF_014859475.1 Rhodoferax sp. | reverse complement strand
ATGAATTCAGGCTCTGGCTGAAAGATCACCTGGCGCTGTACGGCGTCAAGAACGCACTGCTGGCCCCCGGATACCGATCGCCAGACGCACAAAACATCATGGGCAAGGCTGACTGATGCGCCGCGCCAATACAGAACAACCGATTTTGACTGGATTCCCTACATGCCCTTAACCCTGCCTCAGCTAGAACGCCACCTCTTCAAAGCCGCCGATATCCTGCGCGGCAAGATGGACGCCTCAGAGTTCAAGGAATACATCTTCGGGATGCTGTTCCTCAAGCGCTGCTCCGACGTGTTCGAGCAACGCCGCGCCGAAGTGATCCAGCTAGAAATCGAAGCGGGTAAGACGCCCGCCGAAGCGGAAGCCTCGGCCGAGAACAAGCGCTGGTACAAGAAGGACGGCTACTTCTGGGTGCCGAAGGAGTCTCGCTACAGCTACCTCGTCGACAATTCGCGTCAGGCCAACGTGGGAAGCCTGCTGAGCAAGGCGCTCGCGGGGATTGAAGGCGACAACGTCAGCCTGTACGACGTGCTGGAGCACATCGACTTCACCCGCAAGATCGGTCAGAGCAAGATCCCCGACATCAAGCTGCAGCAGCTCATCACCCATTTCAGCCTGCACCGCCTGCGCAACGAAGACTTCGAGTTCCCCGACCTGCTGGGTGCAGCCTACGAATACCTGATTGGCGAATTCGCCGATTCGGCGGGCAAGAAAGGCGGCGAGTTCTACACGCCGCGCTCGGTGGTGCGGATGATGGTGCGACTGATCAAGCCCGAGCTCAAGCACGACATCTACGACCCTTGCTGTGGCTCCGGCGGCATGCTGATTGCGGCCAAGGAATACATCGACGAACACGGTGAAGACGGCCGCAAGGCCAACCTGTTCGGGCAGGAGTTCAATGGCACGGTGTGGTCCATCGCCAAGATGAACATGCTGCTGCACGGCATCAGCACTGCCAACCTGCAAAACGAGGACACCCTGGCTGAGCCACAGCACGTTGAAGGCGGCGAGTTGATGCATTTCGACCGCGTGCTCACCAATCCGCCGTTCTCTATCCACTGGGGCAATACCGAGAAGGATGCCGACGGCAATGCCGCCTGGAAGCCGAAGTTCGAAGCCGAGCGCTTCCCCTACGGCCAGGTGCCGCTGGGTGCCAAAAAGGCCGACCTGATGTTCCTGCAGCACATGCTGGCCGTCACGCGCGACGGCGGCATGGTGGCCACCGTTCTGCCCCACGGCGTGCTGTTCCGAGGCGGCGAGGAGAAAACCATCCGCGCCGGCATCATTGAGGACGACCTGCTCGAAGCGGTCATCGGGGTAGCGCCCAACCTGTTCTACGGCACCGGCATCCCGGCCTGCATTTTGGTGCTGCGCCAGCGGGTGCAGAAGGGCGCCAACCGCGTCAGCGGCAAGCCTGCCGAGCGCCAGGGCAAGGTGTTGTTCATCAATGCCGACCGCGAGTTCTTCGAAGGCCGCGCACAGAACTACCTGCTGCCCGAGCACATCGAGAAGATCGTCACCACCTTCGACGAATTCCACGCCATCGACGGTTTCTCGGCCATCGTCGACAACGCCACGCTCAAGGCCAACGACTACAACCTCAACATCCGCCGTTACGCCGACAACGCGCCACCGCCCGAGCCGCACGATGTGCGCGCCCATCTGGTGGGCGGCATCCCCAAGGCCGAGGTGGCCGACAAGGCCGGACTGTTCAGCGCCCACGGCCTGAACCCGATGGATCTGCTGGTGGAAAGGGATGCCAAGTATTTCGACTTCGCGCCAGTCCTCGACAAACGGCAGGCCCTCAGGCCGACCATCGAAAGCAATGCCGGTCTGGTCGCCAAAGAGGCGGCCATCCGCGCCGCCTTCGAGCAATGGTGGCAAGCCCACAGCGCCCGCATCACGGCACTGTCGGGCCAAATGGACAACGCTGCCAGCCTGGTGGCGCTGCGCAACGACCTGCTGGCCAGCTTCAGCCAAAGCCTGGAAGCCATCGGCCTGCTCGACCCCTTCCAGGTGCGCGGCATCGTGGCCGGTTTCTGGTACCAAACCAAGTACGAGTTCCTCACCCTGATGGCGCGCGGTGCCAAGGGCGTGGCCGACGCCTGGCGCACCAGCATCGTCACCGCGCTGGAAGACAAGGCCAGCAAGGAAAGCCCGCTGGAGCACAAGCTGGTCAAGTTCCTGATGAGCGACTTCGTCGAGGCCATCACCGAACTCGAAGCCAAAAAAGCTGAGCTGGATAGCCAGATCAAGGCCGCCAGTCCCAAGGATGCGGAGGGCGAGGATGGTGAAGCCGCCGAGGCAGCGGAAGACGATGGCGACGAAGAAAACACCGTCGATGAAGCCCAGCTCAAGGCCTGGAAGAAGGAGCTCACCGCCGTCAAGAAACAACTCAAAGCCAAGAACGACAGCTTCAAGCAGCACATCGGCATCGCCGTTGACGGGCTGACACCGGAAGCCGCCGCTGAGTTGCTGCTGACCATCCTGCACAACGACATGCGATCAATAGTCGAGCACTACATGGCCGCGCAGCGCAAACAGATCGTGGCCGCGTTCGAGAACTGGTGGGACAAGTACCGCGTGACCCTTACAGAGATCGAGGTCAATCGCGACGCGGCAGCGCAGGCGCTGCAAGGGTTCTTGAAGGGGTTGCGGTATGTCTGACTCTGAAGAAGTTTGCTACCGCGCGCTGTCAGAACTGGTGTCGCAAGTCGACGCGAAGATCACTGTTCGCAAAGACCCGACGCGGCATTATGTGGGATTGGAAAACATTCCTTCTCGCGGCGCGCACCTGACTGGGTGGTCGCTTGCGAGCTCGTCCATCAGTACCAACTCGATCTTTCAGTCAGGCGACGTCCTCTTCGGCAAGCTGCGTCCGAACCTGCGCAAGTGTGTGGTCGCGCCTTTCGATGGCTACTGCTCGACTGACATCCTGGTCCTGCGCGCGAACACTGGTGTCGACCCCAGTTTTGCGGGAAAGGTGCTGAGGGCAGAGCAAGTTGGCGCGGCAGCTGAAATGACTTCCGTGGGTACGAAGATGCCGCGAACGTCGTGGAAGCACCTGAGTGAACTTGAAGTCTTCTGTCCTGGCTTTCCTGAGCAGTCGAAGATTGCGAAGGTCCTCGATGTCGTCGACACCGCCATCCACGAAACCGGGGCGATCATCGCGAAGCTCAAGGCCGTCAAGCAGGGCCTGCTCCACGACCTGCTGACACGCGGCATCGACGCCAACGGCGAACTGCGCCCGCCCCAGGCCGAGGCGCCGCATCTCTACAAGCCGTCGCCGTTGGGGTGGATTCCGAAAGATTGGGATGTCGTCACGCTGGAGTCGGTGTCGAAGACGGTGACCAGCGGTTCACGCGATTGGGCGCGCTTCTACGCTGACAGCGGTGCGCTGTTCGTTCGCATTGGGAACTTGACGCGTGAGCACATCAACTTTCGTTACGAATCGACGATGTACGTGCGCCCGCCTCGGAATGCGGACGGACAGCGGACACGGCTTGAGTCTGGCGACATCCTGATTTCCATTACGGCCGATCTGGGTATCGTCGGTGTCGTTCCAGATGATTTGGGCGAGGCGTACATCAATCAGCACATTGCACTGGTACGCCCAGACCTTGATGCTGTCAATTCGCGATTCGTTGGCCATTACCTGGCCGGGCCAATTGCACAAACCTACATCAGCAAGCTGAACGATGCGGGCGCAAAAGCGGGTCTGAACCTTCCAACGATCCGGGGTTTGGTGACGGCAAAGCCGCTTCGTACCGAACAGGATCTGATTGCCGCGCGCTTGGATGAAATCGATAACCGCATACAGAACGCCACGGCCGAGTCCGCCAAGCTGCGAGAGCTCAAGTCGGGCCTGATGGACGACCTCCTCACCGGCCGCGTCCGCGTCACGGCATTGCTTGCCGACGCAGCACAACAAAAGGGGAGCGCCTGATGGGCTGGGAACTTGATGACGTCGAAAAGCCGTTCGTAGCCCAGTTGCAGGCACTCGGTTGGGCCTATAACGCGGGCAGTCTTGATGACCCGGCAGTCACGGGTCGAACCAGTTTTGCCGAAGTGATTCAGGAGGGGCTGCTGCGCGAGCAACTGCGCACGCTGAACCTTGGGCCTGACGGCGCGCCCTGGCTGGACGAGGCGCGGCTGTCGGAAGCCGTGGCGGCCATCACCCGGCTAGGTACGCACAAGCTGATGGAGGCCAACGAGAAGGCGACATCACTGTTGATCCGTGGCCTGACGGTGGAGGGCCTGCCCGGCTGGGACGGTGGGCGCGGCCAGACCATCCGCTACATCGACTGGGAGTCCCCAGCCAACAACCGCTTCACGGTGATCAACCAGTACCGCGTCGATTGCCCGCCAGGCTTCAACAGCGGCAAGGCCTTCATCGTGCCCGATCTGGTGCTGCTGGTGAACGGCATCCCGCTGGTGGTGGCGGAGTGCAAAAGCCCGTCCGTCCCCGAGCCGCTGGCCGAGGCGGTGGACCAACTGCGGCGCTACAGCAACCAGCGCAAGGCCGCCTTTGAGGTGGACGACAACGAGGGCAATGAGCCCCTGTTTGCCACCAATCAGCTGCTGGTGGCCAGTAGCTTCGACGAGGCTCGGGTGGGCTGCGTGGGTGCGGCCTTTGAGCACTACGCGCAGTGGAAGACGGTGGTCGGCCCGGAGGGTTCCGGTAGCGAGATTGAGGTGGCGCAGGCGCTGGGCAAGGCGGCAATTTCCGAGCAGGAACGTCTGATCGCCGGGCTGCTGGCCCCCGCGCATTTGCTGGATGTGGTGAAGAACTTCATGTTGTTCATGCAGACCGGCGGCCAGACCATCAAGACGGTGTGCCGTTACCAACAATACCGGGCAGTGAACCGGGCGATTGCCCGCCTCAAGACCGGCCAGACGCGCCTGCAGCACGGCGAACACGACAAGCGTGGCGGCATCATCTGGCACACCCAGGGCTCGGGCAAGAGCCTGACCATGGTGTTCCTGGTGCGCAAGATGCGCGCGGACGCTGACTTACGGCGCTTCAAAGTCATCGTCGTCACCGACCGCAAGGACCTGCAGGGCCAGTTGTCGGTGACCGCCACGCTAACCGGCGAGGTGGTGGACGTGGCAGAAAGTACGGCGGGCGTGAAAGCGCTGGCACGGCGCAAAGGGCCGGGGCTGATCTTTGCCACGATCCAGAAATACCGCGACCCGGACAGCGCGGGTGATGCGCCGTTGACGGAAGACGACCTTCCGAAGGTGGAAGAGCCGAAGGCCACCTACAAAGGCGACGAAAAGTTTGAGGTGCTGAACGAGGACGACAGCATCCTCGTGCTGGTGGACGAGGCGCACCGCACCCAGGCGGGCGACCTGCACGCCAACCTGCTGGCGGGCCTGCCCAACTGCGCGCGCATCGGCTTTACCGGCACGCCGATCATCATGGGCGACAAGAAGCGCACCCATGAGATTTTTGGCGAGTTCATCGACCGCTACACCATCAAGGAAGCCGAGGCCGATGGTGCCACGGTGCCGGTGCTCTACGAGGGCCGCACGGCCAACGGCGCGATCAAGGACGGCGCCAGCCTCGACGAATTGTTCGAAGACCTGTTCCGCCAGCACTCGCCGGAGGAGCTGGAGGCGATCAAGAAAAAGTACGCCACCAAAGGCCACATCTTTGACGCCCCGGCGTTGATCGCCGACAAAGCGCGCGACATCCTTCGCCATTACGTCACCAACATCCTGCCCAACGGTTACAAGGCGCAGGTGGTGGCGTACAGCCGCTTGGCGGCCATTCGATATTTCGAGGCCCTGCGCTCAGCCCGCGATGAGTTGCTGGCGGAGGCTCACGCGCTCTCACCTGAGGACAAGGCGCTGGATGACGAGGCACTGTGTCAGCGTCCTGTGAGCGTGCAGGCGTTGGTGCAAGCCTGGCGCTACCGCGACACCCTGGCGCGCATTGAGTTCGCGCCCATCATTTCGGGTAGCAACAATGATGATCCGGCTTGGAAGCAGTGGACCGATGGCGCGGCACACGAGCAATTGATCAAACGCTTCAAGAAGCCTTTGTTCCATGCCAAACCCGAGAAGACCGACCCGCTGGCCTTCCTGGTGGTGAAATCGATGCTGCTCACCGGCTTTGATGCGCCGATCGAGGGCGTGATGTACCTTGACCGACCGATCCGCGAAGCGGAACTGCTGCAGGCGATTGCCCGCGTCAACCGCACCGGCTTCGGCAAACGCTGCGGCATCGTGGTGGACTACTACGGCGTGGCGCAGCATTTGAAGGAAGCGCTGGCGGCCTACGCCGATGAGGACGTGGAAGGCGCGCTGGCCAGCCTGAAGGACGAGGTGCCGGTACTGCGCGACCGGCATCTGCGCGTGGTGGATCTGTTCCGACAGCGGGGTATTGAATCGCTGGAGGACACCGAAGCCTGCGTCGAGGCCTTGGGCAGCGAGAAGTTGCGCGCCGAGTTTGCCGTCAAGCTCAAGGCCTTCCTCGGATCGCTCGACACAGTGTTGCCGCGACCGGAAGGGTTGCCTTACATCAAGGACGCCAAGAAGCTCGCTTATATCTACGCTCGCGCCCGCAACCGCTACAAGGACACGCCGGTACTGGGCAAGGATGTCGGCGCCAAGGTGCGCAAGCTGATCGACGACCATGTGATCTCGCTGGGCATCGACCCAAAGATCCCGCCGATTCAGCTGACCGATGCCCAGTTCGACACGCACGTGGCCCGGGCGGCGAACGACCGCGCCAAGGCGTCCGAAATGGAGCACGCAATTCGCTCGCACATCCGCAAGCACACCGATGAAGACCCGGTGCTGTACCGCAAGCTCTCGGAGCACTTGAACGACATTCTCAAAACTCTGGGGGAAAAGTGGAACGAGGTGATCTCGCAACTGCAGAAGATCATCGACGAACTGCGCTCGGGCAAGGCAGGCAGTGCAGATGCGCCGAGCGACTTGCCCGAGCATTGCGCGCCCTTCCTGCGCACCGTGCTGGACGTGGTGTGTGCTGGCCAGACGCCCACGGCGGCCGAGTTGCTGCGGCTGAAGGATGTGACCGTGGAGCTGGTGGACCTGCTGGTGCAGGAGCTGCAAGGCAACCGTGATATTTGGAGCCCCCATAAACGTGCGGCGCAGGAAGACCTGAACACGCAACTGTTCGAGCACTTGATGCGTCTACGGCCACCCTTGGTGGACACCGACAAGGCGGGCGTGCTGGCCGACAAGTTGATGGAGCAGGCGCGCGCCAGTCACGACAAGCTGGTGCAGGTGTAAAGCCATGTTGTCGCCCCTGAAATCTACCCACCACCACGCGGAAAGCCCTGCGACCGAGGCAGAGGCTTGCATCCAGGTGGACGACTTGCAGTTCACGATACGGCGCAGTGCCCGGCGCCAGACGATGCAAATCACCGTGGAAAGAACGGGGGAACTGATTCTGAACGCGCCACCCAAGGTGGGCATCGACCAACTCCGCGAATTTGTCAGCGAGAAGCGCTTTTGGATCTACACCAAGCTGGCCGAGAAGGATCGGCTGCAACGCCAGGTGCCGCGCAAAGAGTTCGTTGGCGGCGAGGGCTTCCTGTATCTCGGGCGCAGCCATCGGCTGAAATTAGTCGATGACCAAGACGCCCCCCTGAAGCTGGTGAATGGCCGCTTTGCGCTGCGCCATGATGCGCAGGCAGGCGCACGGGAGCACTTCATCCGCTGGTATAGCGAAAGGGCTCGGGTCTGGCTGTCGGGCCGGGTGGCCGACTACCAGTCACGCATGGAGGTGGCACCTGCTGGCGTGAAGGTGCAGGACCTCGGCTATCGCTGGGGTTCTTGCGGAAAGGGCGACTGGCTGTACTTCCACTGGAAAACGATCTTGCTGCCAGCCCGTATCGCGGAATATGTGGTGGTGCACGAGATTGCCCACCTGCACGAGCCACACCACACCCCTGCCTTCTGGCTACGCGTTGAGCGCGCAATGCCCGACTATGCGCAGCGAATGGCCTGGCTGGCCGAACACGGAATTGATGTTGAGGGGATATAAGAAAACATGGCGGACTATTTCACCAGTGACCACTTCAAACTGCTGAACAAGTGGAAGGGGCAAAAGCGCGACGAATCCAACCCCGAGCAGAACCGCGCCTACGAGGAACTGAAGAAGGCCTACGAGGTGACCGAGGCGTGGGCCAACGAGGTGAAGACCAAGTTGTTCCCGACGGGTGTGATCAAGGTTCGCAAGCGCCCGACCAGTCAGGCAAATTCCTTCCTGCCGTACAACTGGGCGCGCATCTACCCGGCAGCGGATTCCCCCAAGGAACTGGCTTATACCGTGGGAATTGGGGCTGATGATGGCTTTGTGGTCAAGATCGACACGGTCGGGCTTGATGAGGGCGCACCCGTGCGTCGTGACTACCTTGCACTGCGCGGTGGCTACGACAACGGGTCACCTATCGTCGCCATGCTTCCGGCCTCGGAAGGACTGGGCAAATCGCTGGCTGAGCTGGTGGATTGGAGCATCGAGGCCATTCGCAAATTCCGCGTCCGCTACGACGAAGTGGTGGCCAAGCTGGATTTGGGCGAAAAGCTGAGTGATGAGGATCTGCTCAAACACTTCGATGGCAAGCACACCTTCAAAACCTTCCGGGCTTCTTGGTCGGCGCAGGACAAGGCTACGTTTTGCCGGCTGGCCAGAGCCGTTCACGCGGCGGGGCTGGATTGGTGGCACATGGGCAAAGGGATTCAGGTGCGCTTTGGCCGCAAGAACCCTGGCAGTGAGCGTGCGATCGGCGTGCTCGGTGTGATCCGTGGCACCCGTACCAGAAAGATATCCTGGTCACGTGATGTCGGTGCCGTTCCCAAGTTGAACCGGGAGCTACTGACCGATGATTTGGTGGCGAAAATTGAAGCCGCCTTGGTCGCCGAGCGTGAAACGCTGGACGAGTGGTTGGTGTTGGAAACCGAACGCCCAGGTCTGTGGCCTGACCAACTTCGGGATGACCCGATGGAGTCCGACGAGGAATCCGATGACGAGGAGCCACCGATGGACGCCGCTGTCACGCAAGCTTTCAATCGCATCTACTACGGGCCGCCCGGGACAGGCAAGACATACGAAGTTTCCAAATTACTGCGGCGAGACTATGAGCAGGCAATGACCTCGGTGTCTGCTGCGGAATGGCAGAGCCAGTTTATCGCTGACAGGATTGCTCCGCTGAAATGGTGGGAAGCTGCCGTCCTGGCGTTGGTCGACCTCGGCGGCAAGGCCAACGTGAGTCAGCTATTGGCGCACCCCTTCATCGATGCGCTGGCGACGGCCAAAGGCCGCAAGGACAACCTGCGACAGACAATCTGGACGACGCTGCAGGAACGTACGATTGATGAATCCACGACTGTCAAACAGAAGCTGCGCTTTAGCCCGCAGGTATTCGACAAGAGCGAGGAGTCTGTTTGGCAACTGGCCGGTGAATGGGAAGAAGCCTGCGCTGACCTCGTTGCCTTGCTCAAGGAGTACCGGGCTGGCGCCCAGTCTTCGGAAATCCTTCGTCACTACAGCTTTGTCACGTTCCACCAATCGTATGGCTATGAGGAGTTCGTGGAAGGCCTGCGTCCGGTGCTGGATGACGATACTGGCTCGGGTGCGATCAAGTACGAAATACGCCCAGGCGCATTCAAGGATCTTTGCCGCAAGGCACGCCTCGCACCGGACCAGCGCTTTGCCATGGTCATCGACGAGATCAACCGGGGCAACATCAGCAAGATTTTCGGCGAACTGATCACGTTGATCGAACCGGACAAGCGCGAGGGTGCGGAAAATGCCATCTCGGTCACGTTGCCGTACTCGGGCGAATCGTTCTCGGTGCCACCCAACCTTGACATCATCGGCACGATGAACACAGCGGACCGGTCGCTTGCCCTGCTGGATACGGCGCTGCGTCGCAGGTTCGACTTTGTGCCTGTGCTTCCGGATGCGCGTGATGAGGCGGGTGCGCCACTTTTTGGCCTGCGGGTGACATTGGGTGGGCAGGTGGTCGACATCCCGCGAATGCTGTCTGTCATCAATCAGCGTGTCGAGGCACTTTACGACCGAGATCACTGCATCGGTCATGCTTACTTCACCTCGCTTGCACAAGTCCCTGACGGAGACGAACGGCTCGTGGCGTTGTCGCAGGTCTTCAGTAATCGCATCGTCCCCTTGCTCGAGGAATACTTCTTCGAAGACTGGCAAAAAATCCGGCTTGTGCTGGCAGACAACCAGAAGCCCGAGGCGGCGCGGTTTGTGATTGAGAGCCAGGATCATGAAGAGGATCTGGCGCGCTTGTTCGGCAGCGATCATGGCCTGGACACCTATGCCACCAAGCAGCGCTACGTGGTTCAGGATGCGTCTTTCACCAATCCAGATGCCTACATCGGCATCTATCAGACGTTGCCAGCCTGATGAATGGCTTGACGATTTACGAGTTTGACGCCCTGGTACCAGTTGGGGCGGACTTCTCGGGTATCGATGGCGTGCACCTGGTTCCAGCTAGCGTATTTGGCTGGCTTGAGGAGCAATGCCTGCGCGCCGCAGACGCGGGAGATGCCGCTTGGCTGCGCTGGGCTCAGCGTCGTGGGCGCCGTGTCATCCAGGTGACCAGCTTTGTCGGCGTCATTCGTGCGCCGGACGGTTTCCAGATAGAAGTGCTGCCGAAAGTCGGCAAGGCCATCGGTGGTGGTGCGGTCGAGGCGCGTCAGTTGCTGATTGAAATGCTGTGCTGTCTGCATGGCTTTCGGCATGTACTGACCAATAGAGCCCAACTGTCTGCGGCGCGGATGCCGCTATTGGAAATTTTCATCAGCGAGTTTCTGCGCGCTGTCGAGCACATCGTCAAGCGTGGGCTTCGGAGTGACTATCGCCAGCGGCAGGACAACTTGTTTGCCTTGCGTGGCAAGCTCCTGATGTCGCCACACTTGCGGCAGAACCTGTTCCGGGCAGACCGCTTTTTCACCGAGCACGATGAGTTTTCGACGGACCGACCAGAAAACAGACTGCTACACGCGGCGTTACGGCGCGTGTTGATTCTCACCGGAACGCAGGCCAACCAGCAGCTGGCTCGAGAGCTGGATTTCGTTTTTGCGGACGTTCCGCCTTCCACGCAAACACGGATCGATTTCCAGCAAGTACGACTGGACAGGGGCATGGGCTACTACGCCGATGCCCTTGCTTGGGCACGCCTCATCTTGAACGAGGCCTCGCCGCTGACCGGCTCGGGGCATCACACGGCTCCATCATTGTTGTTTCCGATGGAAGCCGTCTTTGAAGCCTATGTGGCCAAGCATCTACCTCGACAGCTGACTCCACCTCTCATCTTGAAAACCCAGGCGCGCAGTCATCACCTGGTTCGCCACCGCGAACAGAATTGGTTTCGGTTGAAGCCGGACTTGCTGATACGGGATTCAGATCGGGATTTATTGGTGCTCGACACCAAGTGGAAGCTCCTTGATGGCCTAAAGGCGAACGGAACGGACAAATACGGTTTGTCCCAGAGCGACTTTTACCAGCTGCAAGCCTATGGATTGAGTTATCTGGATGGTACCGGGGATGTTGTTTTGATCTACCCCAGAACGGATGCCTTCGCCGACCCGTTGCCTGTGTTTGATTTTCCGAAAACCAGCGGGATGCGCCTTTGGGTGCTGCCGTTTTGTCTTAAGGAACGTCGTCTGAAGCTCCCAGCTTTCTCGCAACTGCAGTCGATCTTCGTCGGGAAGAGCAGCAACGCAACCCATGCCGAGGACTTCAACGCAGTACCGGCTTGAGAGCAATACGAATGGAAGATAAATAAATGGCGCTTAATCTTGGCAAATCGGTCGTCGACTACCTGACCGCGCATCCTGATGAGAAATTCTCGGCCCGACAGATTGCCGAGTGGATCTTCGCGACCTTCCCGGACGAGTGTCACGCCAAAAAAGCCAGCAGCCAGGCGTTGGAAACCGATGCAGACCTGCTGCAGCAGTTGGTGGCGGAGATCGGCTCGCAGCGTCCGCGCCTCCAGAAGAAACACCCCAACCTGAAGACGACTGAAGGCCGCCCCCGAAAGTACTACTTCTCAGAGAAGTCGGACAGCGCGGAGGTTGCGGCGGTGGAGAGCGTTGGCGTCACTGCTCCTATCGGCAAAGACGAGGCCAAGATCGGGGAGCACGGCCTGTACCCGTTGCTAAGCAGCTATCTATGGGCAGAGTTCGGTGTGTACTCGAAACGCATTGATGAAAAGCGCTCGTCCAACAAGCGTGGACCCAATGGCAACCGCTGGCTCTACCCGGATTTAGTCGGAATGGAAGACCTGGGCGCGGACTGGCACCAAGAGGTCAAGGACTGCGTCAATCAGTATTCCGACAAGCGCACCAAGCTGTGGTCCTTCGAGGTCAAGCTGCTAATCAACCGGTCGA
>NZ_JACUUE010000067.1 GCF_014859475.1 Rhodoferax sp. | reverse complement strand
CAGTTCAATGCCTTATCGAAGTTTTCAAGCGGTCAACTGAGGAATCTAGGTTCAAGCGATTTCAAGGGCGGTCAGTGGCCTCGGAAGCCAGCCAGAGCTGGTCTGCGTAGTCGCCGTTGGGCTCGGTCAGGCGGATGCGAACCGGCATGTAAGCCAGGCTCGGTGCCAGCCAGATTTCCAATTGCTGATCTTCGGCTCGCCGCGGCAGGCGCTCCAGCTTGAACCCCTGCAGCGCACCGCCCGGAAGCTGCAGTGTTTCCAATGGGCCAAACTTGAAGCGCCACACGTCGGCATCACGGTGACTTACGGTTTGCACCCGCAGCGTGGTGCCGACAGGAAAGCGCTGTGGCGCGCTGGCAAGCAGCGCCGCGAGTTGCAGCGTCACGCTCAGGCGGTCCTGGGCGCCCGGCTGCAAGGTGGCCTCGGGCGTGTTGGCGCTGAAGCGCACGATGCCCTGTTCGCGATCAAAATGCGCCATTTCGTCTTTGCGGAAGGTGTCGGTAAAACGCTCGGGGGCCAGGCCGTAGGCATCAAAGGTTCCCTGACTCGCCTGCGTCCGCGTCAGGCCGAACACACTGAAGTTCATGCGTGCCTGGTAGCCGGCTTCCTGCTGCAGCCATTGCAATTCGGCGCGTACCCGGAACGGGAATTTGTTGGAATCCACCCGGTAGATCAGCTTGGTCGAAGGTGGCAAGGCGGTGCGATTGAAAACGGTTTGCTGCATCGACAGCTCGGCTGGGCCCGGAGCGGCCGAAGCCGGGGCAACGGCAACATGGGTGGCAGAACTGGCCGGGCTTGGCAGCGCAGTCGCCGCGCTGGCCAGCGGCGCCAGCCACGCAGCCAGTGCCAGAAGTAGCCAGGATTTACGCGTCATGCCAATTGCTTGACAAAGGTCTTGATGCCGCGCAGCAGCATCTCGATCGACACCGCCACCAGCACCAAGCCCATCAGGCGCTCCAGTGCAACCACAAAACGGTCACCCGCCACGCGCTGGATGCGCTCGGCCAGCACCAGCACCACCGCGCTCACGCTCATGGTGACGCACAGCGCGGCGATCCACTCAAGCCGCTTCTCGGGCGCCTGTGACACCAGCAGCAAGACGGTAGCCAGCGCCGACGGTCCGGCAATGGCGGGAATGGCCAGCGGCACGATCAGCGGCTCGCCAAGCGCTTCATCTGTCTCCACCTTGGGCGGCGGAAAAATCATGCGCAGCGCAATCAAAAACAGAATCACGCCGCCGCCAATTTGCAAGGAGAGCTCGCTCAGGTTCATCGCGCGCAAAAAGCCGTCGCCGATGAACATGAAGGTCAGCAGCAGCAAAAAGGCGATCAGCACCTCGCGCAGGATGACGCGGGAGCGGCGCTCGGGCGCCACGTTTTTGAGGGCGTTGGCAAAAATGGGGATGTTGCCGATCGGGTCGGTGATCAGGATCAGCAAAATGGTGGCTGAAACAAAGGTGTACTGCATGCGTTTGGCTCAAACTGTTGATGGCAACAGGATAGCAGGCTTGCCACAGCACCCCTGCGGCGCGCTGCCATGGGCGCCGCAGAAGGAAAAACAAACCTGATCAGGCCGGTTTTCTGCGCACCAGAAATACCGACGTGGTGGCGATGCGTACCAGGTTTTCAGCCACGCTGCCCATCATCATGCGCTCGAAACCGCGCCGACCGTGGGTGCCGATCACGATCAGGTCGGCATCCCACTGCTTGGCGGCCTCGACGATCATCTCGGCGACGCGTTTTTTATCGGATTCAACCAGAATTTGATGTGGATCCAGCCCTGCCGCTTTTGCCGTGGCAACGGCATCGGCCAGCAGCTTCTCTGCTGCCTGGCGCATGCTGGCCTTGACTTGTTCCGGGTCGATCAAATTGCTCAGCCCCATGTTGTTTTGCTCGAGCAGGCCGGTGTCGATCACCTTGCCAATGCACAGGCTCATGCCTGGCAGACTGGCAAACTGAATCGCCTCCTTCAGCGCCGCTTGCGCGGTGGAACTGCCGTCGATGGCGACAAAAATACGTTTACACATGAATGAACTCCTGAAAAGGGTTGTTTAAGGCTTGGTGATGGGCATCATCGGGTCGGTGATGCCCATACCGTAAATGGCGATCATGGTGATCAGGCCGGCCATGATCACGTAGTAGAGCGTTGGCAAAATGGTCATGCGCAAAATGCTGCCCTCGCGCCCCATCAGGCCCACGGTGGCGGATGCTGCCACCACGTTGTGAATGGCGATCATGTTGCCGGCGGCAGCACCCACGGCCTGGCTGGCCACCAGCATCGCACCCGAGACCCCAATCAAGTGCGCGGTGTCAAACTGGAATTGCGACATCATCAGGTTCGACACCGTATTTGAGCCCGCAATGAAGGCACCCAGCGCACCGACCGAAGCCGCAAAAAACGGGTAAATGCTGCCCACGCTGCTGGCCACCAGCTCGGCCATGGCCCTCGGCATGGAGGGCAGGTCGGCGACATTGACGCCCGAGTTGATCAAAATGCGCACCATCGGAATGGTGAACACCAGCACAAAGCCGGCACCCAGCAGGGTGCGCGATGACTCAGTTACCGCGGCTTTCAGTTCGGAGAAGTTCATGCGGTGCAGCAGGAACGTGGCGAGCACCACCATCACCATGATGCCGCCTGGCAGGTACAAGAACTGGATGCTGCCCGACAAGCCTTTTTCGCCCAGAATGTTGGCCCAGCCCAGCACCAGGTTTTTGGAGAAGAAGGCTTTGAGGTCGGGGCTGACACGCGATGCCACCAGCAGCACTGCCAGCAACAGGTAGGGCAGCCAGGCCAAGCCGACCGACATGGGCGCCTTGGAGGTCAGCTCGTCGAGTTTGATCTCGAGACTGCCGAGCCAGTGTGCCGGCCAATCTTTGGCATCGGCGAAGTCCCAGCTTGTCTTGGGCAACAAGAAACCCATTTTGGCCGCAGGCACCACAATCGCCAAGCCGACCAGGGCGCCGATCATGGACGGAAATTCCGGACCCAAAAAGACACCAGCGGCCGCATAGGGCAGCACAAAACTCAGGCCGGCAAAAATGGCAAACGGCGCAATGGCCAAGCCTTCGCTCCACGACTTGTTGCGGCCAAAAAAGCGCGTCATCATGGCGCACATCAGCAAGGGCATCAAGATGCCAATGATGGCGTGGGTGATGGCAACTTCAGAGGTAATGAGGCGGTAAAAAACCTCCCACTCCGAGCCGTTGGCCAGCAGTTGCGCCGAGATGCCGGCCTTGTCGAGGCCGCCACTGACCCCCACCACAATGGGCGTACCCACTGCGCCAAAAGACACCGGGGTGGACTGCACCATCATGCCCAGCATGACCGCGCCCATGGCCGGGAAGCCCAGCGCCACCAGCAGCGGTGCCGCCACCGCAGCCGGGGTGCCAAAGCCGGAAGCGCCTTCAATAAAGCAGCCAAACAGCCAGGCCACGATGATGACCTGCACCCGGCGGTCCGGGCTGATGTTGGCAAAGCCACCGCGAATGGCCTTAATGGCACCCGAATGCTTCAAGGTGTTGAGCAGCAAAATGGCACCAAAAATGATCCACAGCACCGCGCCGGTCAGGATCAGGCCTTGCAGGATCGAGGCAATGACGCGGTTGGTTGACATGCCCCAGGCGCCCAGCGCAATCGCAATACTGAGCACCAGCACGGCTGGCATGGCGCGTTTGGCCGGCCAGTTAAAACCTACCAGCAGCACGGCTGCCAGCACCAGTGGCGCAAAGGCCAGCATGGACAATACGGTTTGACTCATGATGACCTCCTCATGGTTTTGGGTTGTGAGTAGAAATGGATGGCTCGCCAGGTGTGCATGATGAAAATACTCCTCTTTGTAAAGATGAAAAAGTTGGCGTGAACGGTTAAAAAAAGTTAATGAGCAACGGCCTCTACCCGGCTGCATTCTTCAAGCAGGTAAGCCAGGCCGTGGTAGGGCCGGCCGGTCTCGGCGGTGAGGCCGATTTCGCAGGTGCGGTTGGTGGAGATGCCCTCACAGCAGCTCGCGGGCAAAGCGTCGTGCACTTTGCGCAGTGCATGCACGTTGAGTTCTGGCACCGCAAAACCGCGGTCGCCGCCAAAGCCGCAGCAGGTGACGCCTGCGGGCTCGACAATTTGCGCGACGCACGCGGCCAGTACCTTGCGCAGTTTGGCGTCTGAGCCGGTGCGGCGCACGCTGCAATTGATGTGCAGCGCCACCGGGCCGGGTTTTTTGGTGATGTACAAGCGCGGCAACAGCGCGTCGTGGGCAAATTCATGAAAGTCAAGCAACTGCAGGGGCGTGCCAGCGAGCTTCTTTTGCATCCGCACCGAGCAGGTGCTGGCATCCATGATGACCGGGTAATAACCGCCTTGGCCGTCGTCAGCCGCCTTGAGCAAGGCTTGCGTCACGGCAGCGCTCATTTCGTCGGCCTCTTCAGCCATGCCTTTGCTCTCGAGCATCTGGCCGCAGCACAGTTTGTCAAAGCCTTCGGGCAGGATCGGCTTGTAGCCGGCGCGCACCAGCAGTTCCATGATGACCTCCGGCAGGGTGGCTTCGTCCGAGCTGTTGGCACCAAAAATGCGCCCGCCACAGGCCGGAAAATAGACCACCGGATCGCCCTCGCCTTGGTAAGCCTCGGGCGTTTTGCCAGCCAGCGGCATGCCGCGTTTCCACTTGCCACCCGACATTTTGGCCAGCAAGTTGTCGCCCACCACGCTGGAGGCCACATGGCCCAGGCCAATGCCAATGCGCGAGGCGGTGGTGACCTTGCCAAAGTTGTCTGCCGTCCACTGCGCCACCTTATGAGAGGTGTTGCCCATGCCACGCCCGCGCAGCAAGCGTGTGAGTGCGCCGGTGTCGATGCCGACCGGGCAGGCGGTGGAGCACAGGCCGCAACCGGCGCAGGTGTCAAGGCCGTAATAGGCAAAGTCGGCCTCCAGCTCGGCCACACTTTCACCCGCTGCGGTGCGGCGGGACAGCTCGCGCCAGCTCACAATGCGCTGGCGCGGCGACAGCGTGAGCCGGTGCGACGGGCACAGCGGCTCGCAAAAACCGCACTCAATGCAGCGGTCCACCAGGTCCTCGGAAGCCGGCATGGGCTTGAGGTGCTTCAGGTGCGCCTGTGCGTCGTCGTTCAGGATCACGCCCGGGTTGAGCAGGTTTTTCGGATCAAACAGCTGCTTGATGTGGCGCATCAGATTGGTGGCCTGCGTGCCCCATTCTTTCTCGACAAACGGCGCCATGTTGCGTCCGGTGCCGTGCTCGGCCTTGAGTGAACCGTCGTATTTCTCAACTACCAGCGAGCATACGTCGTCCATGAAGTGCGCATAACGGTCCACTTCGGCTTGCACCGAAAAATCCTGCGTGAAAACAAAGTGCAGGTTGCCTTCAAGCGCGTGGCCGAAGATGATGCCCTCGGTGTAACCGTGTTTGCGCAGCAGCGCCTGCAAATCGAGCGTGGCGCTGGCCAGTGAGGCCAGCGGAAAAGCCACGTCTTCGATGATGACCGTGGTGCCGGCACGGCGCATGGCGCCCACCGCCGGGAACGTGCCTTTGCGCACTTTCCAGTACATCTCGCAGGTGGCGGGGTCGGTGGAAAACAGCGGCGGCTCGATGGTCTCAATACCGCGCAAGGCTTCCAGCGCGGCCTCCATGCGCAGTTGCAGCGCGATGGCTGTTTCGCCGCGCACCTCAATCAGCAGCGCGGCAGCCTCGTTGCCCAGGGTTTGCATGATGGCGGGCAGGCCGGGCTTGTCTTGCACCGAGCGCAGCGAGGCGCGGTCGAGCAGCTCCACCGCCGACACCGGCTTGGCTTTGAGCCCGATCACTGCCTGGCAGGCGACTTCTATGGTTGGGAAAAACACCAGCGCGCTGGCCTTGAACGGGTCTTCAGCGACGGTCTGGTAGGTGATGCGCGAGATGAAGCCGAGCGTGCCTTCCGAGCCGATCATTAAGTGCGCCAGGATGTCGATCGGGTCTTCAAAATCAACCAGCGCGTTGAGGCTGTAGCCGGTGGTGTTCTTGATGCTGTACTTGTGGCGAATGCGTGCCGCCAGCACGTCGTCGGCGCGGGTCAGCTTGCCAAGGTGTTGCAGCTCGTCCACCAGTGTGGCGTGACTTTGGCGAAAGCTCGCTACGCTGTAGGCGTCTTCAGTATCGAGCAAGGTGCCGTCGGCCAGAATGACGCGCATGCCGGCCAGCGTGCGATAGCTGTTTTGCGCTGTGCCGCAGCACATGCCCGACGCGTTGTTGGCGGCAATGCCCCCAATTTTGCAGGCGTTGATGGAGGCCGGGTCGGGGCCGATCTTGCGCCCGTGGGGGCTCAGGCGAAAGTTCACCTCGCCGCCAATGATGCCGGGGCCCGCCCGCACCGTGGCCGCATCAGGGCCAATCTCGCAAGTGGCAAAACCTTCGCCAATCAGGGCCAGCACACTGTCGGTGACCGCCTGGCCCGACAAGCTGGTGCCGGCGGCACGGAACGTCACCGGGCGGCCCAGCGTGCGTGTGGCTTGCAGTAGCGCCTGCACTTCTTGCTCAGACTCGACCACCGCCACCACCTCAGGGGTGAGGCGGTAAAAGCTGGCATCGGTGCCGTAGGCCAGGCGCCGCAGCGGGTCGCTGATGACCTGTTTTGGCGGCAGAATGCGCGCCAGCACGTCCAGTAATTGGCTCATGGTGTGTCTCCTGTGTTCTTGTTTGGTAAAGTGGTATTACCAGATAAGGACTGTAATGCCCTTGGTTTTCAGGATAATAAGGGTTTACCCTTATTTTTAGTGCATTATTTTCAACATGGTTTTGAATTATGATGGAACTGGTCAGACCAATCTTGTTTTTGAAGGCACCATGAACCCCCAACGCCCTGCCGTTACCCGTTTGGCTGACTCTGTTGCTAGCGAACTCGAAAAACGGATCCTTGAAGGCTCGCTCAAGCCGGGCGACCGCCTGCCCTCTGAACGTGCGCTGGCGCTGGAACTGGGTGTGTCGCGCCCCTCGCTGCGCGAGGCGATGCAGCAACTGGTGTCCAAGGGCCTGCTCAGCACGCGCCATGGCGGCGGCACCTATGTCACGGATCGGCTGGAGGCGCATTTTGTTGACCCCTGGCAGGGCATGCTCAAGGCCAACCCCATGCTGCACCGCGACCTGCTGGAAGTGCGTCAAATGCTCGAAAGCCAAGCTGCCGCACTGGCCGCCGACCGCGCCACCGACCTCGACATCAGCCGGCTCGATGCTGCCCACGCGGCTTTGGAGGCCAGCTATGAGCGCGACGATCTGACGCATTGCATCGAGACCGATGTGGCGTTTCACCAGGCTGTGGCCGAGGCCTCGCACAATGCGCTGATCGGCCACCTGACGGCCAGCCTGATGCGGGTGATCCGCGGCCATGTGTCCAATAATCTGGTGCACTTGCACGCCCGACCGCAGCGCTGGAACCAGTTGCGAGCGCAGCACCGCGCCATCTGGCAGGCCATTCGCGAGCACAAGCCGCAAGAGGCGGCGCTGGCCGCCAGCGAACACATTGAATTTGTGCGCCAAAGTATCGAGGACAAGGTGCTCGATGAAGCGCGACGCTCCAGCGCGCTCAGGCGCCTGGGTGACGTGCCTGCGAATTGATCAACGGGCATAAAGAGACGTCAGCAAGGCAAAACCCTTGCCCTCGATCGGCTTGCCGAACGGGTCGCTCAGGTGCATCGAGAGTTGGTGGCCAAAAAATCAAAATCGACCCAGGTGGCGGTGCTGCGGCCCTCACGACAGCTCAGCACCCCGCCGTAAAAAGCGCGGGTCTGGTCGCCGTCGGTGATGTTGAAGGCCAAGTGAAACAAGCTGTTCATCGCCGAAAGCGTATCAGTTCACGCCCTTGGCCGTGGCTTGGTCACCGCGACCCCTTTGACGGGCTGGTTTTTACCAGTGCAATAATCGCGCCCCATGAATCTTCTGCACACCCTGCGCAACGCACCCTGGCTGGCCCGTCTGGCCCTGCTGTGGTTCGCCTTGACGCTGGGGGCAGCCGTGGCCTCGCCCATGGTGCAGCCGCAGCAAGAGTTGGTCATTTGCACCGGCGCGGGCATGCTCAAGGTGGTGCTGGCGGACGACGGCACGGTGACCACTGCGGCCACGTCCGACACCGGTGACGCTCTGTTTTGTCCGCTTTGCCTGGCCGGCGGTGCGCCCCCTGCCGTGGTGGTCGAACCAATCAATCCTCCCCAAAGCACGGGCCGTGCGCGGCAAGGCACGCCGACGGTCCACATTGCCGCCCGGAGCGCCGCACCCTTGCCGGCGCGTGGCCCGCCGCACGCCTGACTGTCCGGTTTTCGGCAAGCCTGGCGTTGCTGCATCAGCGCATCAGGCCTATTTTTTCATTTCCCCCGGTCTTGTGATCGCCGCGTTATGCCGTGCTTTTTGCCGTGCTTTGTGCCGTATGCCGCCAGCGCCCCAAGCCTTTGACAGATTTAACCCTCAAGGACTTTTATGAAATTCAAATCACTGACGATCGCCGTCGCACTGGCCGCGATCACGCTTGGCGCATTGGCTGAAGATGCCGCCGTCAAGGTGCAAAACGCCTGGGCGCGCGCCACCGTCAAGGGCCAGATGGCCACTGGCGCGTTCATGACGCTTACCGCCAAAGAAGCCACCACCCTGGTCGGCGTGGCCTCAACCGCGGCCGGCGTGGCGCAAGTGCACGAAATGAAGATGGACAACGGCGTGATGAAAATGGCCGAGGTCAAGGGCGGGCTTGTCCTGCCCGCTGGCAAGGCCGTGGAGCTCAAGCCCGGTGGCTACCACTTGATGCTGATGGACTTGAAAGCACCGCTGGCCAAGGACGGCACGGTGCCAGTCACCCTGACTTTCAAGGACGCCAAGGGCGTTGAGAGCAAGCTGGAACTGATGTTGCCGGTGGCCATGACGCCACCGGGCGGCATGACCAAACCGGCTGCCATGGACCATTCCATGCACGGTAACATGCCCGCTAAATAAGCGCCACCACGCCAAGGGACACATCGGGTGCCATGCGCTGGTACAGGCGCTCCTTATCTTGGTAATAGAACGCGTGCCATGAGCTTTTGGGGGATTGCGCACGGATGAGGTACGGGCTTTACGGTAAGCTGCTGCCTGTGCCAAGACAACAACCCCTAGGAGAAAAGCATGAGTGACTCAGAAAACGGCGGTTTCGCCAAATTCGTCCCTGGTTTTGACTTTCTGCAAAACCTCGCCAAAGGTGCCTCGCAGGCGGTGCCGCAAATGCCCGACATGGCCAACTGGATTGCGCCTTCGCTCAATGAGGAGGAACTGGACAAGCGCATCGCCGAACTCAAGGCGGTGCATTTCTGGCTCGATCAAAACTCCAAGGCGCTGGGCGCCACGGTGCAGGCGCTTGAGGTCCAAAAAATGACGCTGGCCACCCTCAAGGGCATGAACTTCAGCATGACCGACATGGCCAATGCGTTCAAGCTCAAGACTGTGGATACGGTGGCCTCTGGTGTGCAAAAGATCACGGAAAAGGCCGCAGCCACGGCCCAGACGGTGGCTGAAGTCGCTGAAAAAACCGAAGAAGTAGCCAAAAAGGTCGGCGACGCCGTCAAGCCGACGGCCTCGGCAGCTGGCCCGGTTGACCCGATGCAGTTGTGGACTGCGCTGACCCAGCAGTTCCAGCACATTGCCGCCGGCGCCATGAAGGAAGCCAGCAAGGCAACAGCAATGGACATGAGCAAGAATCTGGCCAAAGGGGTGATCAAGGAAACGGTCAAAAAAGCGCCTGCAAAAAAAGCAGTGGCCAAAAAGGTGCCTGCCAAAGCAGTTAAAAAAGTGGCCACCAAAACCAGCGCGCGCGGGCGTTGAGGCTGTGCGCGTGAACAGCAGGGCCGCAGCATGAAATTGTTTCCCTATGCGCACGCCACCCACCCGCAGTGGGGCATGGCGGCCAATTTAGCGCTGGCGCAGTTGCGCGCCCAGATGGCGCTGCACGGCTATGCCAGCAGCCCGACGCTGGCACTGCTCTACATCACCGACCACTATGCCGCCCATGCGCAGGAGATTCTGGCGCACCTGAGCGCCGAGCTGCCCGAGATTACCGACTGGTCCGGCACGGTGGGCGTGGGCATTGCCTCCAACAATGTCGAGTATTTTGACGAGCCCGCGCTGGCGCTGATGCTGTGCGAGCTGCCCAGCGACCAGTACCGGGTGTTCTCGGGCGTGGCTCCGCTGGGGCTGGCCTTTGATGCGCACACCGCGCTGGTGCACGCCGACGGTCATACCCCTGACGTGGCCGAGCTGATCGAAGAACTGGCCGCACGCACCGACTCCGGTTATGTGTTCGGCGGCCTGGCATCAAGCCGCGGCGCGGCAGTGCAGTTTGCGGTGGCCGCTGACGGCACTGTCAAGGGCCAGGGCAAGGCCAGCGGCGTTTTCAGCGGTGGCTTGAGTGGCGTGGCCTTTGGCCCTGAGGTGACGCTGGTGTCGCGCGTCACGCAAGGCTGCCTGCCGATCAACCGCGCGCACAAGGTCACCGGCGCCGAGCGCAACGTGGTGCTCGCGCTCGATGACGAGCCTGCCTTGCAGGTGATGCTGCGCGAGTTGAATGTGACATTGGACGAGCCGCGTGAAGCGCTGCAAGCGGTGCGCGCCACACTGGTCGGCTTGACCGAGCCCGCCAGCCTGGCCGATGTGGCGCCTACCGTGACGCGCACCGGCAACTTCGGCCCCGACGTGCTGGTGCGCCACATCATCGGCCTTGACCCTGCGCGCGCCGGCGTGGCGGTGGCCGATGTGGTGACCGAAGGCATGGAACTGGCCTTTTGCCAACGCAACGTGCAGGCCGCGCGCGCCGACCTGATGCGCATTTGCGCCGAGATTCGTGAGGAGCTGGAGCCGCAGGAACAGGCGCTGGAAACGGCCACTGCCCTGGCGCAATCCGAGGCCGAGGCGGCACCGCATGCAGCGCGCGGCATTGCCGGCGCCATTTATGTGAGCTGCACCGGGCGTGGCGGTGCCCATTTTGGCGGCCCCAGCGCCGAGCTGCAAATCATCCGCCGCGCCTTGGGCGACGTGCCGTTGGTGGGGTTTTTTGCCGGTGGCGAGATCGCCCGCCATCACCTGTATGGCTACACCGGGGTGCTGACGGTGTTTACCGGCAAATAGGTCGCTTGCGCATCCTTGCAAATAGGGAGTTTCATTCCATGATTTGCAAGGATAAATTCACACGCCGCGCGCCCGGTCGGCCAAAAACTGCTGCCGGAAAGCGCCAAATGTGCCGGCGTCTAGCGCGGCGCGCACCTCACGCATCAGGTTCAGGTAGTAGTGCAGGTTGTGGATGCTCGCGAGCATCGGGCCGAGCATTTCGCCGCAGCGGTCGAGGTGGTGCAGGTAGGCTCGGCTAAAGCCGCCGCTGATGGTGCCATTGGGCCGGGTCGTGCCCTTGCAGGTGTAGCAACTGCAGCTGCTGTCGAGCGGGCCGTGATCAGCTTTGTGGCGCGCGTTGCGCATTTTCAGGTCGCCAAAACGGGTGAACAACGTGCCGTTGCGCGCGTTGCGCGTGGGCATGACGCAGTCGAACATGTCAACGCCTTGGGCCACGCCCTCGACCAGGTCTTCGGGTGTGCCGACCCCCATCAGGTAGCGCGGCTTGTGCCAGGGCAGGCGGTGCGGCGTGTGCGCCATGATGCGCAGCATCTCGTCCTTGGGCTCGCCCACGCTCACGCCGCCGACGGCGTAGCCGGGAAAGTCCATCGCCACCAGTTGCTCCAGCGACTCTTGCCGCAGCCCTTCGAACATGCCGCCCTGCACGATGCCGAACAGCGCGTTGGGGTTTTCCAGCCGGGCAAATTCGGCCTGGCTGCGTTTGGCCCAGCGCAGGCTCATCTCCATTGAGCTGCGCGCCTCCTGCTCGGTGGTGATCTGGCCCTTGGTCTTGGGTTCGACCGACAGGTAGGGCGTGCATTCGTCCAGTTGCATGGCGATGTCGGCGTTCAGCGTGGTCTGGATCTGCATCGACACCTCGGGCGACATGAACAGCTTGTCGCCGTTCACGGGGCTGGAAAAGTGCACGCCTTCTTCGGTGATCTTGCGCATGGCGCCAAGGCTCCAGACCTGAAAGCCGCCCGAATCGGTCAGGATCGGTTTGCGCCAGCGCTCAAAGTCGTGCAGGCCGCCAAAGCTTTGCATCACGTCGAGCCCCGGGCGCATCCAGAGGTGGAAGGTGTTGCCCAGAATGATTTGCGCGCCCATGTCTTCCAGGCTGGAGGGCAGCACACCCTTGACGGTGCCGTACGTGCCCACCGGCATGAAGATGGGGGTTTGCACCATGCCGTGATTGAGCACCAGCGTGCCGCGGCGGGCGTGACTGCCGACGTAGCCGGTTTCAATCACCGGGGGATCGGTGCGCAGCAGGTCGAACTGAACCACGGGCTGGGGTGGGTGCGGATGCGGATGGTCGTGTTGGTGAGCGTGTGTCATGGCAATGGAAAGGAGCTTA
>NZ_JACUUE010000066.1 GCF_014859475.1 Rhodoferax sp. | reverse complement strand
ATGACGACCAGCGCACTCTGCTGCAAAGCCGCGAGCGCCCCATCGTTCTGCTGCGCGCCCAGGCTGGTTGCAATGCTGCCCTGCCCGGCATCGCGCCCGGCCTGCTGAGTCTGGGCGTGATGCTGCCCACCACGCCGATCCATTTCTTGTTGTTTCACGAAGCCGCTGGCCGGCCCGACGGCACGGCCTGGCTTGACCAGCCACAAGACCTGGTGCTGGTGATGACCAGCGCCAACCCGGGCGGAGAGCCCATCGTGCGTGACAGCGCCGAGGCGCACGCCCGGCTGGCGGGCATTGCCGATGCGTTTCTGGACCATGACCGGGACATCGTGGCGCGCTGCGACGACAGCGTGTTACAGGTGGCTGCGGGCGCGGCGCAATTCATCCGCCGCAGCCGTGGCTACGCACCGGCAGCCATTGCCTTGCCACAGCCCGGGCCTTCGGTGCTGGCGTTTGGCAGCCACCTGAAGAACACGGTCTGCGTCACGCGCGGCTCCGAGGCTTTTTTGTCGCCCCATATCGGCAGCCTGGACAACGCGGCCAGCTGCCGGTTTCAGGATGAAACGGTACAGCGCCTGTGCGATTTGCTCAGCGTCAAACCACAACTTGTCGCGCACGACCTGCACCCCGACGACTACAGCACACGCGCTGCAGTGGCCTACGCGCAGCGCCATGGCCTGCCCACCCTGGCCGTGCAACACCACCATGCCCACATCGCCGCCGTGTGTGCCGAACACGGCTGGCAAGGCCCGCTGCTGGGCCTGGCGCTCGACGGTGTCGGTCTGGGCACAGACGGCACAGCCTGGGGCGGCGAGCTGCTACACGTCGATGGCGCGCAATGCAATCGCCTGGGCCACCTGCGCCCATTGCCCATGCCGGGCGCTGACAAGTGCGCGCGCGAACCCTGGCGCATGGCCGCTGCCGTGCTACATGAATTGCGCCGCAACGCCGAGATTGCTCAACGATGTCAAGACCCCGGCGCCAGCACCGTGGCCGCCATGCTGATGCGCCAATTCAACAGTCCGCGCACGTCCAGCATGGGTCGCGTGTTCGATGCGGCCGCCGGCCTGCTTGGCCTGAGCCACAGCATGGCCTACGAAGCCCAAGCCGCCGTGCTGCTGGAGCAAGCGGCCACGCAACACATCCAGGCACACGGTTGGCCCGAGCCGATGCCAAACGGCTATGTGATCAGCGCCAGCGCGGCTGTCAGCCAGCTCGACCTGCTGCCCATGCTGGGTGCGCTGATCGATGCCGGTGACACCCGCCAGGCCGCCGCCGTTTTCCACGCCACGCTGGTGACGGCCTTGACCGACTGGGTGCTGCAAGCCGTGCAGGCCACCGGTTTGACCACCCTGGCCTGGGGCGGTGGCTGCTTTCTCAACGCACTGCTCACGTCGCAGTTGCGGCAAAATCTGCAACACAATGGCGTTACGGTGCTGGTGCCACAACGCAGCGCACCGGGTGATGCCAGCATCGCGCTCGGTCAGGCCTGGGTGGCATGCCTGGCACACCCATCACATTCAGCTTTGTCATGAAAGCAGCAAGCTTGATTTCAGCTAACGACCAAGTGCTATGGTTCATCTTCTGCGCGCGGAGGTTCCCCACCGCTGCGCTGCATCAATTGGTCAAAAGCGCTCAGATCAGCGCGCGCGCGGCGTTCTGCAAAAAATGCTTGGGCCTGCATCATGGCAAGCTTTTCAGCCACAGCGATGCTGACAAACTGATTGATGCTAATGCCATCTTGCTTGCTCATGCGCTCCACGCCGGTTCTGATAGAGCGCGGCAAACGCAACGGATAGGTGCTTAATTGACTCATCACAAACTCCTTAAAAATGGGCCGGGCTGCATCACGCGCAAACCAAACTGCTCTGCCGCATTGGAAAAATGCTTCATGTTGAAAGTCAATAACGCATGTGCAGAAGCATTGACGGCCGCCTCCAGCACCAGTTCGTCGGCAGGATCGCGCAGTTGCGGACGCCACAAAAAATGCACTTCAACCGGCTCGACGATACACGCCAGACCGTCCAAAAATATGCCCACCGAAGTATCATGGAAGATGAAATTATCAAGTTAAGAGGCTGGATCAAAGCATTACTTGGAGAATACTGATGTGTCTAGCACTACCCGTTAAAGTGATTGAAGTGGGCTGCGGCCCCGATGGCGAGCACGCCATGGTGGACCTGGGCGGGGTCAAAAAAGAAATCTCGCTGGCGCTGCTCGACGACGTGCAGGTGGGCGACTACGTCATTCTTCACGTGGGTTACGCGCTGTCCAAACTCGATCCCGAAGAGGCCGAGCGCACGCTGGCGCTGTTCTCGGAAATGTCGGCACCAGCCCCGGCAGCGGCATGAAATACATCGACGAGTTCCGCGACGGTGATGTCGCGCAAACGCTGGCGGGCAAGATTGCAGCGCAGGTCAAGCCCGAGCGCAACTACAGCTTCATGGAATTTTGCGGCGGCCACACCCACGCCATTTCGCGCTATGGCCTGACCGACCTGCTGCCCGCCAATGTGCGCATGGTGCACGGCCCCGGCTGCCCGGTGTGTGTGCTGCCGATTGGCCGCATCGACATGGCGATTGACCTGGCGCTCAAGCACAACGTGATTTTGTGCAGCTACGGCGACACCTTGCGCGTGCCCGCCTCTGAGGGATTGTCTTTGATGAAGGCAAAAGCGCGTGGTGGTGACATCCGCATGGTCTATTCCACGCTCGACGCGCTACAGATTGCGCGTGACAACCCGGGCCGCGAGGTGGTGTTTTTTGCCATCGGCTTCGAGACCACCACACCGCCCACCGCGCTGGCCATTTTGCAAGCGGCACAGGAGCAGCTGGCAAATTTCAGCGTGCTGTGCTGCCACGTGCTCACGCCCGCGGCCATCACGCAGATTCTGGAGTCGCCCGAAGTGCGGCAATGGGGCACGGTGCCAATCGACGGTTTCATCGGCCCGGCGCATGTATCGACCGTGATCGGCAGCCGGCCCTATGAATTTTTTGCCGAGGAATACCGCAAGCCAGTGGTGATTGCCGGCTTTGAGCCGCTGGATGTGATGCAGGCCATTCTGATGCTCATCGCCCAGGTCAACGACGGCCGCGCCGAGGTCGAAAACGAATTTGCCCGGGCGGTGAGCCGCGACGGCAACCGCAAGGCGCAAGACCGCGTGGCCGAGGTGTTCGAGCTGCGCCATGAATTCGAATGGCGCGGCCTTTCTGTCGTTCCCTATTCGGCGCTGAAAATCCGCGAAAAATACGGCGCTTTCGATGCCGAGCGCCGCTTCAAAATGGACTACAAATCGGTGCCCGACAACAAGGCCTGCGAATGTGGCGCCATTTTGCGCGGTGTCAAGCGCCCGCAAGACTGCAAGATTTTTGGCACCGTCTGCACCCCCGAAAACCCGGTCGGCTCGTGCATGGTCAGCAGCGAAGGCGCCTGCGCGGCGCACTACAGTTACGGGCGGTACAAGGACATGAACTGATGACTGAAGTCAAACGCGGCTACACCCGAGCGCTCGACCTGAAACACGGCCGCATCGACATGACCCACGGCTCCGGCGGGCGCGCCATGGTGCAGCTCATCAGTGAGCTGTTTGCCAAGCACTTGGGCAACGCCTATTTGGGCCAGGGCAATGACGGTGCCGTGCTTCCCGCACCAGAAATTGACGGCAAACCGGCGCGGCTGGTGATGTCCACCGACTGCCATGTGGTCTCG
The DNA here is from genome assembly GCF_014859475.1 of Rhodoferax sp. Taxonomy (GTDB): domain Bacteria; phylum Pseudomonadota; class Gammaproteobacteria; order Burkholderiales; family Burkholderiaceae_C; genus Rhodoferax. The sequence continues at coordinate 8,765 of NZ_JACUUE010000066.1, read as the reverse complement.
CCGCTGTTCTTTCCCGGCGGCGACATCGGCTGTTTGTCGGTGCACGGCACGCTCAACGACGTGGCGGTCATGGGGGCCACGCCGCTGTACCTGGCGGCCGGTTTCATTCTGGAAGAAGGCTTTGCGCTGGCCGACCTGGCGCGCATCGTCGAATCGATGGCGCGTGCTGCCAGTGACGCCGGTGTGCCGGTGGTCACCGGCGACACCAAGGTGGTGGAGCGCGGCAAAGGCGACGGCATTTTCATCACCACCACCGGCGTCGGCGTGTTGCCAGACGGGCTGGAGCTGGGCGGCGCCCGCGCCCAGCCGGGCGATGTGGTGCTGGTGTCGGGCACCATGGGCGACCACGGTGTGGCGATCATGAGCCTGCGCGAAAACCTCACGTTCGAGGCCACCATCAGCTCAGACACGGCCGCGCTGCACGGCCTGATTGCCCAGCTGCTGGCCACCGGCGCCGACATTCGCTGCCTGCGCGACCCCACGCGCGGCGGGCTGGCCAGTACCTTGAACGAAATCGCCGGGCAATCCGGCGTGGGCATGATGCTGCACGAGAAGGCCATTCCGATCAAACCGGTGGTGGCCGCCGCCTGCGAGTTTTTGGGGCTCGACCCGCTCTATGTGGCCAACGAAGGCAAGTTGATTGTGATCTGCGCTGCCGCCGATGCGCCACGTTTGCTGGACGTGCTGCGCGCGCACCCGCTGGGCCGCGATGCCGCCCGCATTGGCGAGGTGCTGGCCGACGAGCACCATTTTGTCCAGCTCACCACCGCCTTTGGCGGCCGGCGCATTGTCGATTGGCTGGCGGGCGAGCAATTGCCGCGCATTTGCTGACACCAAACGCCATGCGCATCCTGCTGCTCACCCACGCCTTCAACAGCCTGACCCAACGCCTGGCGGCAGAACTGCGCCAGCGCGGCCACCTGGTGTCGGTTGAATTCGACATCAGCGACGCGGTGACCGAAGAGGCCGCCGCCTTGTTTGCGCCGGACCTGATCGTGGCGCCCTACCTGCGCCGGGCTATTCCCGCGTCGGTCTGGCAGCGCTTTGTTTGCCTGATCGTCCACCCCGGTGTGGTGGGCGACCGCGGGCCGTCGGCGCTCGACTGGGCCATCCTGCAGCAGCGCAGCGAATGGGGCGTGACCGTGTTGCAGGCCGAGACTGAAATGGACGCCGGGCCGGTCTGGGCCAGCGCGCGCTTTGCCATGCGCGATGCCAGCAAGGCCAGCCTGTACCGCCATGAAGTGACACAAGCTGCCACAGCCGCCGTGTTGCAGGCGGTGGCAAATTTTTCTGCTGGCAACTTTGTGCCGCAGCGCCCGTCAGGCAGCCAGTGGCAGCCGTTGGTCAAACAGGCTGACCGCGCCATTGACTGGCAAGCGGACAGCAGCGCCACCGTGCTGCGCAAGGTCAGGTCGGCGGACGGCTTTCCGGGCGTGGCCGACACGCTCTTTGGTCAGCCCTGCCATGTGTTTGATGCCTGGCCTGAAGCAAGTTTGCGCGGCACACCTGGCAAGGTGATCGCCCGGCGCGAAACCGCCCTGCTGCGCGCCACGGTCGATGGCGCAGTGTGGTTGGGCCATGTCAAGCGCCCCGGCAGCATCAAGCTGCCCGCCACCCTGGCTTTTGCTGACGAGGCGGCCAGCGTGGCACACGCGAACCTGCCCGACTGGTGGCGCGCGCCAGCGCCCACCTGGCAAGACATTGCCTATGAAGAAGCCGACGGCGTGGGTTATCTGGCTTTTGAGTTCTACAACGGCGCCATGGCCACACACCAATGTGAGCGCCTGCGCGATGCCCTGGCCTGGGCCAAACAGCGCCCCACGCGCGTGCTGGTGCTGCTGGGCGGACATGACTTCTGGAGCAACGGCATTCACCTGAACATGATCGAGGCCGCCAGCCTGAGCGGCGGCTCGGCCGCTGACGAATCCTGGCGCAACATCAATGCCATGAACGACCTGGCGCTCGAGCTCATCACCACGGATCAACAAATCACGGTGGCGGCCCTCGGCGGCAACACCGGCGCGGGCGGCTGTTTTCTGGCGCGCGCGGCCGACCAGGTCTGGGTGCGCGAGGGCGTCATGCTCAACCCGCATTACAAAAACATGGGCAACCTGTATGGCTCCGAATACTGGAGCTACCTGCTGCCGCGCCGGGTCGGGGCGGATGCCGCCCAAGCCATCATGCGCAACCGCCAGCCGCTCACGGCACAGGGTGCACTGCAGCTTGGCCTGACCGATGCCTGCCTGAGCCGCGACGTGACGGTATTTCGCGCCGAGCTGACTGCCATGGCTGCCGGGCTGGCAGCCGCCCCCGACCTGCCAGCGCGCCTGACCGCCAAAATTGAGGCCCGCGCGCGCGACGAAGCTGCCAAACCGCTGGCGGCCTACCGCAACGAGGAGATGGCCCACATGCACCGCAACTTCTACGGCTTCGATTCCAGCTACCACGTGGCACGGCACCACTTTGTGCAGAAATCACCCGCCTCCTGGACCCCGCGGCACCTGGCGCTGCACCGCGAACTGGGTTGGGTGCAGCCATGAGCCCGGCCCGCGCGCCCCTGTCGGTGCTGGTGGTCGATGACGAGTTGCGCTCGCTCGAAACACTCAAACGCACGCTGGACGAATATTTCACCGTTTTCACCGCCAATTCGGCCGAAGAGGGCATGGCCGTGATGCACAACGAGCTGGTGCAAATTGTGGTGTCAGACCAGCGCATGCCCGGCACCACGGGAGTAGCGTTTTTGCGCGCGGTGCGCGACCAATGGCCCGATACCGTGCGCCTGATCTTGTCGGGCTACACCGAGGCCGAGGACATCATCACCGGCATCAACGAGGCCGGCATCTGGCAGTACCTGCTCAAGCCCTGGCACCCCGACCAGTTGCTGCTCACACTGCAAAGCGCCGGCCAGCTGTGGCGCTTGCAGCAGGAAAACCAGCGCCTCACGCTGGAGCTGCGCACCCACCCCGAGCACCTGGCGCTGCGCGTGGCTCATCTGCGCCAACAGGCCAAGGCGCTGGCCGGTTTTGACAAGCTGCTGCGCACGCCAGGCAGCCCGCTCAATGCCGTTTGCGCGCTGGCGCAGCGCATTGCCGGACACGACCTGTCGGTGCTGATCACCGGCGAGTCCGGCACCGGCAAGGAGCTGCTGGCGCGCGCCATCCACTACGCCAGCGCCCGCGCCGAGCAGCCCTTTGTGGTGGAAAACTGCGGTGCCATGCCCGACACGCTGCTCGAGAGCGAGCTCTTCGGCCACAAGCGCGGTGCCTTTACCGGCGCCACCGACGCGCACATCGGCCTGTTCCAGCAGGCCGATGGCGGCACACTGTTTCTGGATGAAATTGGCGAAACCTCGCCCGCCTTTCAGGTCAAACTGCTGCGCGCGCTGCAGGAGGGCGAGATTCGCCCGCTGGGCAGTGCGCGCCCGGTGGCGGTCGATGTGCGCCTGATCGCCGCGACCAACCGCAACCTGGAGGACGACGTGGCGAGCGGCCGCTTTCGCGAAGACCTGTACTACCGCGTAGCCGGCATCACGCTGCACTTGCCGGCGCTGCGCGAGCGCACGCAAGACATCGCGCTGCTCGTCTCCGACCTGTTGAAGACATCGCCCATGATCGGGCGCAGCTTCTCGGACGAGGCCATGGATTTGCTCATGCGCCACCCCTGGCCCGGCAATGTGCGCGAGTTGCAAAACGAGATTCGCCGCGCCCTGGCAATCAGTGACGGCGCCGTGCTCGGGCCGGAGCTGTTGTCGCCGCGCCTGCTGCGGGCAGCGCAAATCGCACCGCCCCCGTGCGAAACCATTGAAACGCCCGAGGCCGCCGTGGCAGATGAAACCGGGGCGGCAGAGACCTCTGGCCAGCTCAAACACCAGCTCGAACGCTTCGAGGCGCAGCGCATCAAGGAAGCCATGCTGCGCCACAAGGGCAACAAGACCCGTGTCGCCGAAGAGTTGGGACTGACGCGGGTGGGCTTGCGCATGAAGTTGGTGCGGCTTGGTCTGGATCATTAGGCCACGGCATCGGCCATGAAAACGACAGCACCCCACCCGCCCCGCCGGGACGCGCTCGCGGGCGAGTACCAGCTTCGTCCCGGCGCGAAGCCCGGCGTACTGGGCCAACGCCCGGTGCTCGGCGATGGTCGGCTCGGGCAGTTGCTGCGTGACCAGCGCGGCGATACCGTGGTGAACAGTCTGGGCAGCATCTTTACCTTATGCGCCCATGCCCATCGGCACACGGCAGCATTGGCCCTGACTGCCGCGCAGGGACAAACACCGAGCGGGAACGCTGATCGGCCTCTGTTTGCGCTGTGGCTTGAAACCGCACGCGACCATCTGCGCAGCATGGCGCTGGACTGGCCGCAACGCCTGCCCAGCGCCAGCGTATCGGGTATCGCAACTCCCGACCTGCAATGGCTACGCGACTGCCCGCTGCCCTTGGTCGCCAGGCAAGCGCCCACCGATACGGCGGCTGCGCTGGATCAATTGCGCCAATTGCGCGCATGGCTCGAAGACCGCATTCTGGGCCAGTCCATCCGCCAATGGCTGCAAGATTGCTCGGCGCCAGAAGCCTTTGCCAACTGGTGCCAGGCGCGGGCCGAACATTTGCCGCCGGCCCGTTTTTTGAGCTCCTGGTATCCACTGGCCAGTGGCCTGCGCATCCCGACACATGGCTTGCAGGTGCTGCACCAGGACCCCATCCTGCAAATCCAGCAATTGAGCGAGCTGGCGCGTGCCATGGTGCACCAACCTGGTTTTTTGCAACAGCCCACTTGGCGCGGCGAATGCCTTGAAAACGGCCCCTGGACACGGTTGCGCCACGGCCCCCGGCAAAAGGGTGTACCGCGAAGTGCCTGGTGGCGCCTGAGCGCGCGCTGGCTGGAATTGCTGGCGCTGGCAGATGCCGCTTCGCATGCACCGAATGCCTGTGGCGCAGGTGCCGGCGCCATGCTAGCCACCGGTGCGCTTTGGCTGGCCCCGGGCCAGGGCTTAAGCTGGTGTGAAATGGCGCGCGGCCTGTTGCTGCATTGGGTGCAACTGGACGCTGCGGGCGGCGTGCTGGACTACCGTGTGCTCGCGCCCACCGAGTGGAACTTTCATCCGCAAGGCGCGTTGGCCCATGCGGTCTCAAACCTTGCCACCAATGACCGTTCAAGTGCCGCCATGCTGGCCGCAGCCTTTGACCCCTGCGTCAGTTGCAGCGTGCTTGGCGCTACAGTCGGGCACTGAAAGGACAACGCAATGAGCTTCAACGTGTTATGGCTTCAATCGGGTGGCTGCGGCGGTTGCAGCATGTCGCTGCTGTGCGCCGACACCGCCGACTTTCCTGCGCTGCTCAGCAGCAGCGGTGTCAACTTGCTGTGGCACCCCAGCCTGTCGCTTGAAAACCAGCACGACCTGCTGGGCCTGTTGCAAGATGTCTTGAGCGGGCGCACCCGCCTGGACGCGCTGTGCATCGAAGGCGCCGTGCTGCGCGGCCCCAACCACACTGGCCGCTTTCACCTGCTGGCCGGCACCGATGTGCCGATGATGCGCTGGATCGAGCAGCTGGCACAGGTGGCCACGCATGTGCTGGCAGTGGGCAGTTGCGCCGCCTGGGGTGGCATCAGCGCCAGCAGCAGCAACCCCACCGACGCCTGCGGCCTGCAGTATGAAGACGAGCAGGTCGGCGGCCTGCTGGGGCGAGCCTTTTACGCCCGGGGCGGTCTGCCGGTGATCAACCTGGCCGGCTGCCCCACCCACCCTGGCTGGGTGCTCGACACGCTGATGCTGCTGGCCGCCGGTCAGTTTGGCGCGCAAGACCTTGACCCGCTGGGGCGGCCACGTTTTTATGCCGACCAACTGGTGCACCACGGCTGCCCGCGCAACGAGTATTACGAGTACAAGGCCAGCGCCGCTCAGCCCACCGAGCTGGGCTGTCTGATGGAAAACATGGGCTGCAAGGGCACTCAGGCGCACGCCGACTGCAACACCCGGCTCTGGAACGGCGATGGCAGCTGCCTGCGCGGCGGCTTTGCCTGCATCAACTGCACCGCGCCGGGTTTTCAGAGTCCGGGCCATGCCTTTCACCTCACACACAAGCTGGCTGGCATTCCTGTGGGGCTGCCCACCGACATGCCCAAAGCCTGGTTTGTGGCGCTGGCCTCGCTGTCCAAAAGTGCCACGCCCAAGCGCGTCAAGGTCAATTCGCGCAGCGACCATGTGGTGCTTGCGCCCGTCACCCGCACCTCAAGGCCGCGCTAAATGGAAACCCGTCGCCTGGTGCTGGGCCCCTTCAACCGCGTCGAGGGCGACCTTGAGGTGCAGCTTGACGTGGCCGATGGCCAAGTCGAAGAAGCCCGCGTCAACGCGCCAATGTTTCGTGGCTTCGAACTGATGCTGGCTGGCCGCGAGCCGATGGACGCGCTCACCATCGTGCCGCGCATTTGCGGCATTTGCTCGGTGTCGCAGTCGGTGGCGGCAGCCCGCGCCCTGGCCGACGCCTGTGGCGTGGTCATGCCGCCCAACGGCGTGCTGGCCACCAAGCTGATGCTGGCCTGCGAGAACCTGGCCGACCACCTGACGCATTTTTATCTGTTTTTCATGCCCGACTTCACCGGCAAGGCCTACCACGGGCGCGCTTGGCAGGCAACTGCCCAGCAGCGTTTTGCCGCCTTGGCAGGCAGCGCTACAGGCGGCGGCCTGCACAGCCGTGCGGCGCTGGCCGCACGCGCACGCTGGTTCGAGCTGATCGGCACCTTGGGTGGCAAATGGCCGCACACCGGGGCCATTCTTCCGGGCGGCAGCGCGCGCGCCATCGAGGCCGCCGAGCGCGTGCGCCTGCTGGCCCGGGTGCGCGAGATGCGCGCCTTTCTGGAGCAAACCCTGTTTGGCACGCCGCTCGAAGACGTGGCCGCGCTCGACAGCCTGGCCGCCTTGCAGCGCTGGCGCGCCCGCGCCGCAGGCAGCGACCTGGCCTTGTTTCTGGACATCGCTGACGACACTGGCCTGGCGCAACTGGGCGCCGGGCCGGGCCGCTACCTGAGCTATGGTGCTTATCCCGAAGCTGACGGCGGTCATGCGTTTGCGCGTGGTGTGTGGGATGCCACCACGCAGCAAGTGTCGCCACTTGACACCACGGCCATCACCGAAGATGCGCGCCATGCCTGGTACGCAGAAGATGCCAGCGCGGCCGCCCTGCACCCGATGGCGGGCAGCACCCAACCGCAAGCCGAAAAGCCCGGCGCCTACAGCTGGAACAAGGCGCCGCGTCTGGCCGGCCAGGTGCTGGAAACCGGCGCCATTGCGCGCCAACTTGCAGACGGCCAACCGCTGATCCGCGCTGCCGTGCTGGCCCACGGCGGCTGCGTCAGCACCCGGGTGTTGGCACGGCTGCTGGAGCTGGCGCGTATCGTGCCCTTGATGGAGCAGTGGCTGCGGGCCTTGCAGCCGCACGCGCCGTTTCATGAACCCCATCGCTTTCCAGACAGCGGCCAGGGCATCGGATTGACCGAGGCCGCGCGCGGTGCCCTGGGCCACTGGCTGCGCATTGAAAAAGGCCGCCTGAGCCACTACCAGATCGTGGCGCCGACCAGCTGGAACTTTTCGCCGCGCGACGCAAAGGGCACGCCCGGTGCGCTGGAGTCGGCCCTGGTCGGCGCGCCCCTGGACAGCACCCCGGACAACCCCGGCAACACCAGCGTGGCGGTGCAGCACATTGTGCGATCGTTCGACCCCTGCATGGTTTGCACCGTGCACTGAAGCAGGAGGCCACGAACCATGCCACAGCGCCCGCCACCGGCACTGCAATTGCCGCCCGAAGACCTCGAAGGCGTGAGCGAAGACACCTGGCTGGACGTGATCCACAAAATGGAAGAGGTGTACTCGAAGCTGGTCACCGACGAGGTCGAGCTGGAAGAAAAAAACGCCCAGCTCGAGCAGTCGCAACAGTTCATCTTCAGCCTGCTCTCAAGCATGAGCGACGTGCTGATCGCCTGCAACCAGAACGGCCTGATCGAGGAGTCCAACGCCGCCCTGTGCGAGCTGGTGGGCCGCAGCGAGCACGAGCTACGCGGCACCCCGGTGCCGGACTTGCTCGCCGACGCCCAAAGCGTGCAGCGCTGGCAGTTGGCCATGTACCACGCGGGGGCGCACGAGGTGGCTGTGGTCGAGCTCAATTTGCGCGATGCCCAGGGCCTGCCGGTGCCGGTGGACATGAGCTGCACGCCGCGCCACAACAGCGCCGGACGCCAGGTTGGGCGGGTGCTGGTGGGCCGTCCGCTGGGTGAGATCAAACGCGCCTATCACCAGTTGCGCGAAGCGCACGACGCGTTGAAGCTGGCGCAGCAACAGCTGCTGCACTCCGAAAAAATGGCCTCGCTGGGCCGCCTGGTGGCCGGTGTGGCGCACGAGCTCAATAACCCCATCAGTTTTGTGCTGGGCAACGTCCACGTGCTGCAACGTTACGGCACGCGCCTGGAGCGCTACTTGGAGGCCGTGCACCAATTGGACCTGCCCGAGCCGGTGCAGGCCTTGCGCCAGCAATTGCGCATTGACGCGCTGGTCAAAGACTTGCCCTCGCTGATGACAGGCACGCTCGAAGGCGCCCAGCGCACGGCCGATATCGTCAACGGCCTGAAACGCTTTTCAACGGCCAGCCAGGGTGAGATCACCCAGGTCGAGCTCAACGCAGTGGTCGAGCGCGCCATCCACTGGGTGCAAAAAGGCACGGCGCCCAATTTCAAAATTGACTGGACGCGCGGCCCCGATTGCTTTGTGAGCGGCAACGCCG
>NZ_JACUUE010000065.1 GCF_014859475.1 Rhodoferax sp. | reverse complement strand
TTCATCGCCACCAGGCCCAGCACGGCTTCGCGGCCGTCGATGATGCGGTGGTCGTAGCTCATGGCAAAGTAGTTCATCGGGCGCACCACCACCTGGCCGTTTTCCACCATGGCGCGGTCTTTGGTGGCATGAATGCCCAAAATAGCGCTTTGCGGCGGGTTGATGATGGGGGTGGACATCATCGAGCCGAAGGTGCCGCCATTGCTCACCGAGAAGGTGCCACCGGTCATCTCTTCCATGCCCAGCTTGCCATCACGCGCCTTGGCGCCAAATTCAGCAATCTTTTTCTCGATGTCTGCGAAGCTCATCTGGTCGGCATTGCGCAAAATGGGCACCACCAGACCACGCGGCGAACCCACGGCAACGCCGATGTCAAAGTAGCCGTGATAGACGATGTCGTTGCCATCGACCGATGCGTTGAGCACCGGAAACTTCTTCAAGGCATGCACCGCCGCCTTGACAAAAAAGCTCATGAAGCCCAGCTTGACGCCGTGCTCTTTCTCAAAACGCTCCTGCATGCGCTTGCGCATATCCATGACCGGCGCCATGTTGATCTCGTTGAACGTGGTCAGAATGGCGTTGGTGGACTGCGATTGCAGCAGGCGCTCGGCGACACGCGCGCGCAAACGGCTCATGGGCACCCGCTGTTCAGGACGACCTTGCAGCGACGCAGCCAGACTGCTCGCAGGTGCTGCTACCTGCGTCAGCAAGGCGGCAGCCGGTTTGGCGGCCGGCATGGCGGGTGCCGCTGCTGGCTTGGGGGCAGCCACGGCCGCCAACACGTCACCCTTGGTGACGCGGCCGTCCTTGCCCGTGCCCGCCACAGAACCCGCAGCAAGCTGGTTGTCTGCCATCAGCTTGGCCGCAGCAGGCATGGCCACGCCTGCCATGGCACCACCTGCCGGAGCCGCCACAGCAGGTGGCGCTGCTGCAGCAGCCATTGCCACCACCACGGGGGCAACCGGCGCAGCGGCACCTGCGACCGCTTCGGTGTCGATACGGGCGATCAGCTGGTCAGCCGCAACGGTCGTGCCATCGGGCTCGACGATTTCGACGATCACGCCGGCCGACGGGGCGGGTACTTCGAGCACCACTTTGTCGGTTTCAACGTCGATCAAAATTTCATCGACGGCGACAGCGTCGCCTACTTTTTTCTTCCACTGCAACAAGGTGGCTTCGGCCACAGATTCGGACAGTTGCGGGACTTTGACTTCTACGATTGCCATGACAATTCTTTCAAAAATAAGCTTGAAGGTTCAGCCGGCGAACGCGATGCCGGCCTGAACGGAATGGGTCGGGTGCTGCCTTACTTGGACAGGACAAATCCCTTGAGCTTGCCAAAAGCGCCTTCGACCAGCGCCTTTTGCTGCTCCTGATGCAAGTGCGCATAGCCCACGGCCGGCGAGGCCGAAGCGGCCCGGCCGGAATAACCCAGCTTTTGCCCGTCGAGCATGTTCTCGTGAATGTAGTGCTGCACAAAGAACCAGGCACCCTGGTTTTGCGGCTCGTCCTGCGTCCACACCACCTCGGTCGCATTGGGGTACTTTTTGAGCTCGGTGGCAAACGCCTTGTGCGGGAACGGGTAGAGCTGCTCGACGCGGATGATGGCCACGTCTTCGCTGCCCTTTTCTTCGCGCTTTTTGGCCAGGTCGTAGTACACCTTGCCGGAGCACGCCACCACCCGCTTGACCTTGTCGCGCTTGAGCGACTGTTGATCAGGGATGATGGTCTGGAAGCTGCCCTTGGTGAACTCAGCCAGCGGCGATGCGGCATCCTTGTGCCGCAACAGCGACTTGGGCGTGAAGATCACCAGCGGTTTGCGCAGGTTGCGCACCATCTGGCGGCGCAACACGTGGAAAATCTGGCTGGCTGTGGTGGGCTGCACCAATTGCATGTTGGTGTCTGCCGCCAGTTGCATAAAACGCTCGACCCGCGCCGAAGAGTGCTCCGGACCCTGGCCTTCGTAGCCGTGCGGCAACATCATGGTCAAACCGTTGACACGGCCCCACTTGACTTCGCCAGAGGCAATGAACTGGTCAATGACCACCTGGGCGCCATTGGCAAAGTCGCCAAACTGGGCTTCCCAGATCACCAGCGTGTTGGGGTCGTTGGAGGCGTAACCGTATTCAAAACCCAGCACAGCCTCTTCGGACAGGATCGAGTCGATGACGGAAAACGGCGCCTGGTTTTCAGCCACGTTTTGCAACGGCACGTAGGTGCCGACATCCCATTTTTCGCGGCTTTGGTCGTGAATCACGGCGTGGCGGTGGGTAAAGGTGCCGCGACCGCAGTCTTCGCCACTCAGACGCACCGGGTAGCCACTGGCCACCAGCGACGCAAAGGCCATGTGCTCGCCCATGCCCCAGTCCACCGGAATATCGCCGCGGCCCATGGCGGCACGGTCGTCGAACACCTTTTTGACCAGCGGATGCACGATCAGGCTGGCCGGCAAGGTGGTTATTTTTTCCGCCAGGCGCTTCCATTCGGCCGTGGGAATGGCGGTGTCGCCAGCGTCAGTCCACTTCTTCCCAAGGAACGGCGTCCAGTCCACCGCGTATTTGCTCTTGAAATTGGTCAGCACCGGATCCAACGTGTGCTTGCCGGCATCCATCGCAGCGCGGAAGGCCTTGACCATATCGTCACCCAGCGTGGCGCCCAGGCCTTGGGCTGCGAGTTTGTCGGCGTACAGCTTGCGGGTACCCGGGTGGGCGGCAATTTTCTTGTACATCAGCGGCTGCGTCAGCGCTGGTGTGTCTTGCTCGTTGTGGCCGAGCTTGCGGAAGCAGATGATGTCGAGCACCACATCCTTGCGGAATTCCATGCGGAAGTCGAGCACCCACTGCATGGCCAGTACCACAGCTTCGGGGTCGTCGCCGTTGACGTGAATCACCGGGGCTTCGACGCCCTTGACGATGTCGGTGCAGTACAGCGTGGAGCGGTAATCACGTGGGTCGGAGGTGGTGAAACCGATCTGGTTGTTGATGATGATGTGCACCGTGCCCGCTGTGCTGTAGCCACGGGTTTGTGCCAGCGCCAGCGTCTCCTGGTTGACACCCTGGCCGGCAAAGGCAGCATCACCGTGCACCAGCACCGGCAGCACCTGGCGACCGGTCGAGTCAGCACGGCGGTCCATGCGGGCACGCACCGAGCCTTCGACCACCGGGTTGACAATTTCAAGGTGCGATGGGTTGAATGCCAAACTCAGGTGCACCGGGCCACCCGAGGTTGCCACGTCAGAGCTGAAGCCTTGGTGGTACTTGACGTCGCCGGACGGCAGGTCTTCGGGGGCAGAGTGGTCGAACTCGGCAAACAGGTCGGCGGGCATTTTGCCCAGCGTGTTCACCAGCACATTGAGGCGGCCACGGTGTGCCATGCCAATCACGATTTCCTGCACGCCCTCGTTACCTGCCTGCTGGATCAGCGCGTCCATGGCGGCAATGAAACTCTCGCCGCCTTCCAGCGAAAATCGTTTCTGGCCCACGTATTTGGTGTGCAGAAAACGCTCCAGACCTTCAGCGGCGGTGAGTCGGTCAAGAATGTGTTTTTTCTGCTCGGCATTGAAATTGGGCTTGCTGCGCACGCTCTCGAGCTTTTGCTGCCACCAGCGCTTTTGCGTCTGGTCGGTCAAATACATGTATTCGGCACCAATAGAGCCGCAATAGGTTTCGCGCAATGCGTTGAGCAACTCGCGCAAGGCCATGACTTCCTTGCCGAAAAAGGTGTTGCTGGTGTTGTAAACGGTTTCCAGGTCGGCGTCGGAGAACCCGTAGAACGACGGCTCGAGCTCGGGAATGGGCTGGCGCTCGGTGCGTTTGAGCGGATCCAGGTCGGCCCAGTTGGAGCCCACATTGCGGTGAGCGGCAATCAGTTGCTGGACAAATACGCGCTTGCGGCCCAGGTCGGAGTCAGCACCTGCGGCCACCACCACTTGGGTGCCACCCTGTTTGGCGCGCTCGGCAAACGCATTGATGACAGGGAGATGCGGGACATCCCTGGCGTTGGTGCCATCGACGGCAGGCACGTGCTGCAGGGCATCGAAATACTCGCGCCAGGACTCTGGCACTCCGCCCGGGTTGTCGAGGTAGTTTTCGTACATCTCCTCGACGTACGGCGCGTTGCCACCAAAAAGGTAGGTGTTCGCCTGATAGGCTTGGTAAACCGTGTTGGTTTCACTCATGTTTCGCTGACTTTCATTTCCCTTGGGGAAACTTTGGCTGGTTAAAGCTGATGGTTGATTAACCTCCCGCGTCACGGCTTGACCGTTTGGCGGATGCGACAGTGGCGTTGGAAGGGCCTGATGCAGAAAAGGATTGTGCCACCAAAAGGCAGCACAATCCTTACAGCATGTTTTTGACCCGGATCAGGACTTCATCAAATCCTTGATCTGTTGCAAGGCGGCCGGGTCGTCCATGGTGGTCAGGTCACCGGGGTCGCGGCCTTCGCACACAGCGGTGATGGCGCGGCGCAGGCACTTGCCGCTGCGCGTCTTGGGCAGCACGGTGACAAAGCGCACACGGGCCGGGCGAGCCACCGCGCCGAGGTCTTTGTCCACGATCTTCATGATCTCGCCTTCCATCTTGAGCGCGCTGGCCTCATCGGCGATCAGGCTGGCGTCCTTGACCACGGCAAAGGCCATGGCCACCTGACCCTTGAGCTGATCGGCCACACCGACCACCGCAACTTCGGCCACGTTCGGGTGCGCCGAGATGCTTTCCTCGATTTCGCGGGTACCCAGGCGGTGGCCGGCCACGTTGATCACGTCGTCGGTGCGCCCCAAGATGAAGTAGTAACCGTCTTCGTCGCGAATACCCCAGTCAAAGGTGCTGTAAACCATGCGCCCCGGTATGGTCGTCCAGTAGGTGCTGACAAAGCGCGCGTCGTCGCCCCACACCGTTTGCAGGCAGCCGGGCGGCAGCGGGCCCTCGATGGCGACCACACCCTTCTGGTTGGCGCCCTTGAGTTCTTCACCGGTGGTCTCATCGATCAGCTTGACGTCGTAGCCATACACTGCCTTGCCGGGTGAACCAAACTTGGTGGGTGCATCGTCCACGCCTTTGCAAATGCTCAGGATCGGCCAGCCGGTTTCGGTCTGCCAGTAGTTGTCGACAATCGGCCGTCCCAGGCCTTCGCTGATCCATTGCGCGGTGGGTTGATCGAGCGGCTCACCCGCCAGGAACAAGGCCCTGAGCGACGACAGATCGTATTTCTTGAGCAAGGCCGGATCCTGCTTTTTCAGCACCCGAATCGCAGTGGGCGCGCTGAACATCGCCGTGACCTTGTACTTTTCAATCAGGCTCCACCAGATGCCGCCATCGGGGCGCGTCGGCAGACCCTCGTACATGATGGTGGCCATGCCGGCAATCAGCGGCCCGTAAATGATGTAGCTGTGGCCCACCACCCAGCCAATGTCGCTGGTCGAGAAATAGGTTTCACCCGCGTTGCCGCAGTAAATGTGCTTCATGCTGGCGGCCAGCGCCACGGCGTAACCACCGGTGTCGCGCTGCACGCCCTTGGGCTTGCCGGTGGTGCCGCTGGTGTACAGCGTATAGCTGGGATGGGTGGCATCGACCCACTCGCATTCCACTACCGTGTTCATGTTTTTTTCCCGCAGGTCGGCCCACAGATGGTCTCGGCCCGCCACCAAATCCATGGCCACCAGGCCGCGATCCACCAGCAGCACGGCTTCGGGCTTGTAGCTCGACAGGCTGATGGCTTCATCGAGCAGCGGCTTGTAAGCCACCGGCTTGCCGCCGCGCGAACCAGCATCGGCGCTGATGACGACCTTGGGCGAGGCATCCTCAATGCGCGTGGCCAGCGAGCCGGAAGCAAAACCACCAAATACCACCGAGTGGATGGCGCCAATGCGCGCGCAAGCCAGCATGGCAAACGCAGCCTCGGCAATCATGGGCATGTAGATCAGCACCCGGTCGCCCTTGGCCACACCCAGTTGTTTGAGGATGGCAGCCATGCGCTGCACCTCGGCGTGCAGTTCGCGGAACGAATAGACCTTTTCCTGGTTGGTCTCGGTCGAGACAAAAATCAGTGCAGCCTGGTCAGCACGGTCTTTCAAGTGCCGGTCCACCGCGTTGTGACACAGATTGGTCACGCCACCCGCAAACCACTTGGCAAAAGGCGGGTTGCTGTAGTCGCAAATCTGGCTGGGCTGGACTTTCCAGTCCACCAATTGGGCTTGTTCACCCCAGAAAGCATCGCGGTCGGTGATCGAACGTTGGTAAAACTCTGCGTAGCTGGTCATGGACTGTCTCCGGTGGTTATATAAAAACTGAATTTATAATTATGGACGCTGAGCTTGCATGACACTGACTGTTGTTGACACCGGTCAATGGTCTCTAAAAAAGCGCCAGACGTGCTTCAAGGCAGTACATTGTTCACCAGCCTGAAAACCTTATTTTTTATCGAGAAATGCCAAGACGCCCCGCCCTGCGCCAAAACCGCTGGCCAGGCAGGCGGTCAACAAATACCCGCCCGTGGGCGCTTCCCAATCGAGCATTTCACCGGCGCAAAAAACACCCGGCGAAGATACCAGCATCAGCTGCGCCGTCATGCCCTCGAACAGCACGCCACCGGCGCTGCTGATGGCTTCGTCAATCGGGCGCACTGCCGCCAACGTGATGGGCAACGCCTTGATTGCCTGAGCCAGTTGAAGCGGGTCGGCCATTTGTTCTTTGCTCAACAACTCATGCAGGATGGCCGCCTTGATGCCCTCGATATGCAGGCGGCTCTTGAGGTGGTTTGAGAGCGAACGCGAGCCACGCGGGTGTTGCACTTCGGCCAGCACCCGCTCGTAGGGCATGTCGGGTCGTAAATCCAGCTGAAATGTGGCCTTGCCGTGCGCCAGGATGTCATCACGCAACCAGCTTGATGCGGCGTAAATCAAACTACCTTCAACCCCGCTCGCCGTGGCAACGAATTCCCCTTTGCGGGCAAACGTATGACCCTGCGCGCTGGTGTAAGTGATCGCCACAGATTTGAATGGCTGACCGGCAAAACGGCTGGCAAAGTGGTCACTCCAGCCGTGCTGCACATCAAAGCCGCAATTGGACGGCAACAAGGGGGCCACCGCCACACCACGTGCCTGCAACCAGGGCACCCAGGCACCGTCGGAGCCCAGTCGCCCCCAACTGCCGCCACCGAGTGCCAGCACCACGGCGTCGGCCTGCACTGACATCGGGCCATTTGGCGTATCGAAATCAAGCCAGGTGTTGACCGCCCCGACAGCAGGGTCTGTGGCTTGCGCAGCGGGTTGATGCCACCCGGTCCAGCGGTGGCGCATCATGAATTCAACCGGGGGGCCTTCTTTTGGATGGCGCAAACGTTTCAGCCAGGCTCGCAACAGTGGCGCCGCCTTCATATCAGCAGGAAAGACCCGCCCCGAACTGCCCACGAATGTGTTGATACCCAAAGAAGTCGCCCAAGTTCGCACACTGGTCGCATCAAATGTCTTGAAAAGTGACTCAATCTGCTGACTGCGCCGCTCATAACGCGAGACAAACAGGTCAGCAGGTTCGGCATGCGTCAAATTCAACCCGCCTTTGCCCGCCAGCAAAAATTTGCGACCAACGCTGGGCATGGCATCAAACAACTGCACGGCAACGCCAGCGCTCGACAAAACCTCGGCTGCCATCAAACCGGCCGGCCCCGCGCCGACGACCACGACTTTCTTCATTTTTTTACCTGAATTTTGTATTTTCTGCAGCCAACTACAGGCGACATGCCCGCGCACGGTGCAGCTATTTGGTTTCTGTCACAATTTCCACACTGTATTCTTTTCAAAACCACTTTTTAGGAAATAACCATGGCCAGTGAACTGATCAAACATGTGTCCGATACGTCGTTCGAAGGCGATGTGCTGCAAGCCGATGTTCCCGTGTTGGTGGATTACTGGGCCGAATGGTGTGGCCCATGCAAAATGATTGCGCCGATTCTGGACGAAGTATCGGCGGCCTACGAAGGCAAATTGCAGATCGCCAAAATGAATGTCGATGAAAACCGCGACATCCCGGCCAAGTTCGGCATTCGCGGCATTCCCACCTTGATGATCTTCAAAAACGGCCAACTGGCTGCCACCAAAGTGGGTGCCATGAGCAAGGCGCAACTCACCGCTTTTATCGATCAGCAATTGGCCTGATCCGATACCGGCAGGTGCCACGCATCTGCCTGGAGCCCGGCCAAGCGCGCCGGGTTTTTTTCCTGTCATAATTCACCTCACTCGCTCTCCCTCACCAAGGGCCAGCTCGAGCCACAGGCGCAAAGCCGATGCGACTTGAATCCTCACAAGTCCCAAGCGCCAAACCATTTCCCTCCCGGCAGATTCCCAAAACTCACTGAGCCACTCCATGCATTTAAATGAACTCAAGGCACTGCACGTGTCAGAAGTCCTCAAACAAGCCGAAGATCTCGAGATCGAAAACACGGGCCGTATGCGCAAGCAGGAACTGATGTTTGCCATCATCAAGAAACGCGCCCGCGCCGGTGAACAAATTTTTGCCGATGGTGTGCTGGAAATTTTGCCCGACGGTTTTGGCTTTTTGCGCAGCCCCGACACCAGCTACACCGCCAGCACGGATGACATCTACATCAGCCCGAGCCAGGTGCGCCGCTTCAACCTGCACACCGGCGACATGATCGAAGGCGAAGTGCGTACCCCGAAAGACGGCGAGCGTTACTTTGCCCTGAACAAGCTCGAAAAAGTCAATGGCGGCGGCCCCGAGGACAATAAACACAAGGTGATGTTCGAGAACCTGACGCCACTGTTCCCCAACGTGCAGATGCGCCTGGAGCGCGACATCAAGGGCGAAGAAAACATCACCGGGCGCGTTATTGACATCATCGCGCCCATCGGCAAAGGCCAGCGCGCCCTGCTGGTGGCGCCGCCCAAGAGCGGCAAGACGGTGATGATGCAGCACATCGCCCACGCCATTTCGGCCAACTACCCAGACAGCCACATGATGGTCTTGCTGGTCGATGAGCGCCCCGAAGAAGTGACCGAAATGCAGCGCACCGTCAAGGGCGAGGTGATTGCCTCCACCTTTGACGAACCCGCTGCCCGCCACGTGCACGTGGCCGAAATGGTGATCGAGCGCGCCAAGCGCCTGGTCGAACTGAAAAAAGACGTGGTGATTCTGCTCGACTCCATCACCCGCCTGGCACGCGCCTACAACAACGTGGTGCCCTCCAGCGGCAAGGTGCTCACCGGCGGTGTGGATTCCAATGCACTGCAACGCCCAAAACGCTTTCTGGGCGCCGCGCGCAATGTGGAAGAAGGCGGCTCACTGACCATCATCGCCACCGCCCTGGTGGACACCGGCAGCCGCATGGACGAGGTGATCTTTGAAGAATTCAAGGGCACGGGTAACTCGGAAATTCACCTCGACCGCCGCCTGTACGAAAAGCGTGTGTTCCCGTCCATTCAACTCAACCGCAGCGGCACACGCCGCGAGGAACTGCTGTTGCAGCCTGAAATCCTGCAAAAAACGCGCATCCTGCGCCAGTTTTTGTACAACATGGACGAGATCGAGTCGATGGAAATGGTGCTCAAACAAATGCGCGCCACCAAGAACAACAGCGAGTTTTTTGACATGATGCGACGCGGTGGCTAAGCCCGGCCAAGCGCGTCAAATCCACTATAATCGGCGGTTTTCGCGACAAGTACGAGCAGCTTTGAATTGCGCAATGGGTTTGCGCAAGGGTTGCCGCGGCTAACGCATCTGATGGAGAAGACATGAAAGAAGGCATTCACCCCAATTACCGCGAGATTTGTTTCCTGGACTCGTCCAATGGTTTCAAATTCGTGACCCGCTCCTGCGCCAACACCAAAGAGATGATCAAAATGGAAGACGGCCGCGAACTGCCCCTCTTCAAGCTCGATACCTCAAGCGAATCACACCCCTTCTATACCGGCACGCAAAAATCGGTGGACAACATGGGTGGCCGCGTGGAGCGCTTCCGCAACCGCTTCGGCAAAACTGCTGCAAAGTAAGCCTTCAAAAGCATTGGGTCAAAGGCAGCCGGGTCACGCCGTGCTGCCTTTTTCTTTGCACTGACCCTAAGCGTTCACCTAGCCACCCGCACCGTGAATCAGCCTACCCCTGCCATCGTTGCGCAAGCTGGCGTCAAGCGCTTGCCGCGCCTGGCGCTGCTGCTATTTTGCCTGGCATATATATTGCCCGGTTTTCTGGGGCGTGTGCCCTGGAAGTACAACGACATCACCACTTTTGGTTACATGGCCGAACTGGCCCGCGGTGCCACCGACTGGTGGCAACCCACGCTGGGCGGTTTGCGTCCTGAGGTGGATGCCTTGCTGCCCTACTGGCTGGGCGCCTGGGCCATGCAACTGGCGCCCAGCTGGATGGCACCTGACTTGGCCGCGCGGGTTCCCTTCATGCTGTTGCTGGCGCTGACGCTAATGGCCACCTGGTACGGCACCTACTACCTGGCGCGCAGCCCGAAGGCACAGCCGGTGGCTTTTGCCTTTGGCGGCGAGGCGCAACCAACGGATTACGCGCGCGCCATCGCCGATGCCGCCTTGCTGGCTTTCATTGCCTGCCTGGGGCTGGCGCAACTGGCCCATGAAACGACGCCGGCATTGACGCAGTTGTGCTTTACCGCCCTGCTGTTTTACGCCACGGCGGCCCTGCCCTATCGCCAATGGACCCCGGGCATCAGCGCCGCCGTGGCGTTGCTGGGGCTCACGCTGTCAGGCGCGGCCTTCATGGCTTTGGCTTTGGGGCTGGGCAGCGCTTGCCTCTACCTACTGACGACAGCGTCTGACAGCTCAGACGCCGCCAGGAACAAAGCCAGGGCGCTCGCAATGGTGGCACTGTGCATCGCCTGCGCGGCACTGGCTACGGTGCTGGATTTATGGCGCTGGCGCATTCAACTACCGCAGGCCACGTTGGGGCAATGGAGGGGCCTTGGCAAGCTTTTTCTGTGGTTCACCTGGCCTGCCTGGCCGCTTGCTCTCTGGACGCTGTGGCGCTGGCGCCGACAACTCGTCAGCGCGCGCTTTTCCGGCCTGCACCTCTGGTTGCCCGTTGGCTTTGTTGCTGTCGCGAGCGCAGCGACCTTAACCACCAGCGCGGCCGATCGCTCGCTGCTCCTCGCCTTGCCCGCCCTGGCTGCGCTGGCCGCTTTTGCCCTGCCAACGCTAAGTCGCAGCGTGGGCGCACTGATTGACTGGTTTACCCTGATCTTTTTCACCGGCTGGGCGCTGGTCATCTGGGTGATCTGGATTGCCATGCAGACCGGCGTGCCGGCGCAACCGGCCGCCAATGTGGCTCGGCTGGCACCCGGCTTTGTGCCCAGCTTTTCTATTCTGTCGTTCGTCATCGCGGTCTGCGCCACGCTGGCCTGGCTCTGGTTGGTCAAATGGCGGGTTGGCAGGCACCAGAAAGCCATCTGGAAAAGCGTGGTGCTGCCAGCGGGTGGGGTGGCCCTGAACTGGCTGCTGCTGCTAACCCTAATGCTGCCTTTGCTCGACTTTGCCAGAAGCTACGCCCCCATGGTCAGGCAGGTGACAGCTGCCTTGCCGCTGTCACCCGGTTGCGTGGCCACGCTGGGTTTGAGCCGAAGCCAGCTTGCGGCATTTAAATTTCATGGCGCGCTAGAGCTGCAAACGCTTGATGCCGGGAGTCCATGCCAATGGTTGATTGCCGACATTGGCACGGTCAGCAGGCGCGCTGACATCACCCAGAGCTCTGACTGGCTGTTGCGGCGTGCTCTGGGGCATCCGGCGGAACGAAAAGATTCCCTGCACCTGTATGAGCGTCAGCCATGACAGTTGCCGGCACCACCCGCAAGGCCGGAAAAATCAGGCTGAATACAGAGCCTTTACCAACGGTGCTCTCGATCGACAGGATGGCCCCATGGCGTTGCGCCACATGTTTGACGATGGCCAGGCCCAGACCGGTACCCCCGGTTTCACGCGAACGGCTGCGATCCACGCGGTAAAAACGCTCTGTCAGGCGACCCAGGTGCTCGGCGGCTATGCCAGGCCCGGTATCAGCCACCGAAAAGACCAAACAACCATCTGCACGTTGGTTAACGCTCACGCTGATGCGCGCACCCGCAGGGGTGTAACGCACCGCGTTGCTGACCAGGTTGCCCATGGCACTGAGTAGCTCACTGGGCACACCGGCCAGATTGCCATTGAAAGCAATGTCAAATTCAAATTGATGATCGGTGTCACCCAGCGACCCCATCACCTGCGACAAAGCCAATGCATCTGCCTCGAGCTGGCGCATCAAGGTCGGCACGGACACGTGTGTATCCACCCCCGGTGGGGCGCTGCCTTCGAGCCTGGAAAGGGTGAGCAAATCACTCACCAGGGTTTGCATCCGATCAGCCTGCTGCGCCATCAGCGCCAGGTACTGCTGACGTTCCGACTCTTCCAGATTGAGCGTTTGCAGGGTCTCCACAAAACCCGCCAGCACCGTCAGGGGCGTGCGAATTTCATGCGACACGTTGGCCACAAAATC
>NZ_JACUUE010000064.1 GCF_014859475.1 Rhodoferax sp. | reverse complement strand
TCGCTCGCGATGACGAAGTCTCTGTTCAAGGTCCGTGTGCGGTATCGGGCCGGATTCGGACGGCTCGCGGTGACAGCGCACTACACCCGGCGTGCCAGCTCGGCGGCCTTGCCTACGTAGCTGGCCGGGGTCAAGGCCAGCAGGCGTTCTTTTTCCTCAGCGGGCAGGTCCAGTCCGGCAATGAAGCCCTGCATTAGCGCGCGCGTCATGGCCTCGCCCCGTGTGAACTTCTTGAGCTGCTCGTAGGGTTGCGGCAGGCCAAAGCGGCGCATCACGGTTTGAATCGGTTCGGCCAGCACTTCCCAGGAGTTGTCGAGGTCGGCGGCGAGCGCCTGCTCGTTGATTTCGAGCTTGCCCAGACCGGCCGCCAGCGACTGGTAGGCCAGCACGGCGTAGCCCAGCGCCACGCCCATATTGCGCAGCACGGTGCTGTCGGTCAGGTCGCGCTGCCAGCGCGAAATGGGCAGCTTTTCGCTCATGTGGCGCAGCAGGGCGTTGGCCAGGCCCAGGTTGCCCTCGGCGTTCTCGAAATCGATCGGGTTGACCTTGTGCGGCATGGTGCTGGAGCCCACCTCGCCGTCGCGCAGACGCTGCTTGAAGTAACCCAGCGACACATAACCCCAGACATCGCGCGACCAGTCGATCAGGATGGTGTTGGCGCGCGCCACGGCGTCAAACAGCTCGGCCATGTAGTCGTGCGACTCGATCTGGATGCTGTAGGGCTGAAAGGTCAGGCCCAGGCCCAGCGGCTCAGGGGTTTCGATGACTTTTTTGCTGAAGGCTTCCCAGTCAAACTCGGGCCAGGCCGACAGGTGGGCGTTGAAGTTGCCCACGGCGCCGTTCATTTTGCCCATCAGCTTGACGCTGGCGATTTTTTCGCGCGCGGCCAGCAGACGCACCACCACGTTGGCAATTTCCTTGCCCACCGTGGTCGGGCTGGCGGTCTGGCCGTGGGTGCGGCTGAGCATTGACACCTCGGCAAAGGCGTGCGCCATCAGGCGCAGTTTGTCGATCACGTCGTCGAGCTTGGGCAGCAGCACCAGGTCGCGGCCGCTTTTGAGTTGCAGCGCCTGGCTGGTGTTGTTGATGTCTTCGCTGGTGCAGGCAAAGTGCACAAATTCTTGCGCTGCCACCAGTTCGGGCCGGCCTTCAAATTTGGATTTGATCCAGTATTCAACCGCCTTGACATCGTGGTTGGTGGTCTTTTCGATGGCTTTGATGGCCTTGCCGTCGGTTTCCGAGAAGTTTTTCACCAGGCCCAGCAGATAGGTGCGTGCGCCCGGCGACAGTGGCTTGAATTCCTTGAAGCCGCAGTCGCTCAAGGCAATGAACCAGGCCACCTCGACCTGCACGCGTCGGTGCATGTAGCCCTGCTCACTCATGGCGGGGCGTAGTTTGGCGAGTTTGGCAGCGTAGCGGCCGTCCAGCGGCGACAGGGCGGAGATGGCAGAGGTAGTCATGGGCGCAGATTGTAGGGGGATCAAAAACCCCAAAAATGCAGGGCCAGCGCCAGGCAAGGTACGCCCGATAGAATGCGCGCTCTGCCACTCTCAAGCCTTTGTCCCATGCCCATGAAACTGATCGGTTCAAACACCAGCCCTTATGTGCGCAAAGTACGCGTCGTCATGGCCGAGAAAAAGCTGGACTATGAGTTTGTGCTGGAAGACGTGTGGTCGGCCAATACCAGCATTGCCGCCACCAGCCCGCTGGGCAAAGTGCCCTGCCTGGTGATGGAGGCGGGCGATGTGATTCATGACTCGCGCGTCATTGTGGAATACCTCGACACCCTGTCGCCGGTGGGCAAGCTCATTCCCCCCGTGGGCCGCGAGCGCGCCGAGGTCAAGACCTGGGAGGCAACGGCCGATGGCATCCTGGATGCGGCCGTTTTGGCGCGGCTCGAGGCCACTTGGGGCGGCCGCCTTGATGCCCAGCGCTGCCAGGCCTGGATCGACCGGCAACTAGGCAAAGTCGATGATGCCTTGCAGGCCATCAGCAGGGGCTTGGGTGACAAGCCCTTTTGTGTGGGCATCTATTTGAGCCTGGCCGATGTCGCCGTGGGTGTAGCGCTGGGCTACCTCGACTTCCGCTTTCCCGAGTTGCCTTGGCGCGAGCAATACCCCAATCTGGTCAGGCTGCAGGACAAGCTGATGCAGCGCGCCAGTTTTGCCGACACACAACCGGTCTGAAGTGTCGATCCGGCTGCCAGCGCTGGCGCTGCGGCTAATGGTGACGCGGCTTACATCGATTTACATTTTTTCTGATGTTTGGGGCAGGTCCAGGCGTTACAGTTTGGCCATCATGGCAACACGCATCAAAACCAATTTCAAGACCGCTTACCAGTGCCGCCAGTGTGGCTCAACCTGCTACCAGCCGGTGATCGAGCGCGCGCCCAACGGCGCGTTGCTGCCCACTGGGCAATACCGTTGCACCGGCTGTCACACCCGATTCCTGAAGGTGCAGTCTTGGTGGGCGCCCCAGCCTGCCGAGGGTCATCATGCGCAGCCAGGCTAGTCCGGTCCCTTGTCGCTGCGGCTGGGCCAAGCGGATTCGGCAATGCCTGATAGCATCCGGCCATGCCTGAAAACTTGTCTGTTCCTGCCCTCGATGCGGCCAGCGCGGCCCCCGAACTGACGGCCAAACTCTGTCACCCCCATGAATTGTCCCGGCGCCTGGCCCTGTTGCCACGCCCGCTGGTGTTCACCAATGGCGTTTTCGACGTGCTGCACCGCGGCCATGTGGTTTATCTGGCGCAAGCCCGCGCGCTGGGTGCGAGCCTGCTGGTGGCGCTCAACACCGATGCCTCGGCGCGGCGGCTGGGCAAGGGGCCAGACCGGCCGTTGAATAACGAATTGGACCGCGCTTATGTGCTGGCGGCGCTGGCCAGCAGCAGCCTGGTGACCTGGTTCGATGAAGACACGCCGCTGGAATTGATCGCCCTGGTGCGTCCCGACATTCTGGTCAAGGGCGGCGACTACGACATGGCCCGCTTGCCTGAGTCAAAGCTGGTGCAATCCTGGGGCGGCCGCGTGCTGGCGCTGCCCTTCGTCACGGGGTATTCCACCACCGCGCTGGTGCAGAAAATCCGTAACAGTTGAAGAAATGTGGCCCGTGTGCGGTGCTGGTGGCCGCCTTACTGGCGGTCGAAACGGAACTGGTCGTGGCAGCTTTTGCAGCTGGCTTGCACGGCCTCGACACTGGCGCGAATAGCGGGCAGGGCGGCGCTGCCGGCCACTTGCACCAGCGCGTCGGTGGCGGCCAAAAATTTGTCTTGCGCTTGTTTGAATTCAGCCGATTGACTCCAGACCTCGGGCTTGGCGCGCGTTGGCGGGTAATTGCCGTCGGCCGTGAAGTAGGGCCAGGGCTGGCTGGCAAGCGCCTGCAGCGCCTCGGCGCTGGCGACAAAGCTGGTCTTGACGTAGTCTTGCCGGTCGCGCGCCACCAGGCCCATGGGTTCGAGCGTTTTGGTGAATTGCTTGAACAATGCCTGGCGCTTGCTCACCAGTTGTTGCGGATGGGTGTCTTTAACGCGGTCGCTGCAGGCGCTCAGCAGGGCGACCGTAGCGGCGAGGGTGATCAGAGTGATTTTTTGCATTGGGTAAAGGTTCTAGTCGGTTGGCTGGGAGGCGTCAAAAACGGTGTGCCACAGCAGCACAATGGCACCGCGTTCGGCCTGCATGTCTTGTGCTGTCAGTTGGGTTGAGGTTTCGTTGAGGCGGGCCTTGTGCTGCACCCGGCGCATGGCCCGGTAGGCGCTGGCGGCACCGTGGCCCACGCCTGCGGGCAGCAGCCCGAGGCTTTCGGCGCACTCGAGCAGCGCGATGTTGCCGGCGTTGGCCATCAGTTCGGGGTGCGCGCACGCCTGCGACAGCACCAGGAACTGCATCACGAATTCGGCATCGATCATGCCGCCGTGGCTGTATTTGATGTCAAACTTGTCGGCCCTGACCGGCTGTGCGCTGGCCATGCGAGCGCGCATGGCGGCAATCTCGGCGCGCAGGCTGTTCGCATCGCGCGGTGCGCAGATCACGGCCTTGCGCACCGCCTCAAAGCGTTCGTGCAGCGACGCGTCGCCCAGCACACAGCGCGCCCGCGTCATGGCCTGGTGTTCCCAGGTCCAGGCGGTGTTGGAGCCGCGTTGCT
Organism: Rhodoferax sp.; assembly: GCF_014859475.1. GTDB lineage: Bacteria > Pseudomonadota > Gammaproteobacteria > Burkholderiales > Burkholderiaceae_C > Rhodoferax. The sequence continues at coordinate 8,429 of NZ_JACUUE010000064.1, read as the reverse complement.
GCTGGTAGTTGGTGTAGGCATCAAAACTGGTCACGAGCAGACCGGCGTTGCCATTGGGGCGCAGCGCGGTGTCGATCTCGTACAGGTCGCCTTCGCCGGTCTTGACGGTCAGCCAGGTGATGAGCTTGCGCACCAGCGCGGCATAGGCCTCGGGGGCGTTGTCATCGTCGTCGTCAAAGACAAACACCAGGTCCAGGTCGCTGCCATAGCCCAGTTCCTTGCCGCCCAGTTTGCCGTAGGCGATGATGCCAAATTGCGGCTGCTTGCGGTGCGCTTTCTTGAGACGACTCCAGCACCAACGGGTGGTCACGCGCAGCACCGCATCGGCCAGCGCGCTCAAGTCATCGGCCACCTGCTCCACGCTGAGCTTGCCCTCCACATCGCGCGCCAGGGTGCGAAACACCTCGGCGTGGTGGGCGCGGCGCAGCAGGTTGAGCAGGGTTTCCTCGTCGTCCTCGCCGGTGCCCGTCAGTGACGCACGGCGGTGCGCCAGCTCGGTCTCGAACGCCTGGGTGTCAAAGCGCTCCTCCATCATGGCGGGGCTCGCCAGCTCGTCGATGACGCCAGGATGCAGCAGCAGATAGCGCGCCGGCCAGCGCGCTGCGCCCAGCAGGCGCAACAGCCGCTCGTGCACCTGCGGGCGCTCCAGCAGCAGGGCGAGGTAGCTTTCGCGGCGCAGCAGGGGCTCCATCCAGTCCACCAGCCGCACGGCGGCTTCTTCGGTGACGCGCGCCTCGCTCACCCACTGCGCGGTGCGCGCCAGCAGGCGCTGCAGGCGTTCGCGGGCCTCGTCGCGCAGCGCCAGCACGCGCGGGTGCTGGCACCAGGCCTGCAGGCGCTGGCGGAAGACTTCACCCAGTTGCGGCAACAGCTCTTCGATGGTCTGACTGCCGTTGCCTTGCTTGCCGTTTTGGCAAGCTTTGCATTCAGGCTCGGGGCCGCCCAGCAGCTTGTCGAATTCTTGCGCCACCAGTTCGCGGTGGGCATCAAGCTGGCTCAGCAGCGCCTGCGAAGAGGCAAAGCCCATGGTCTGGGCGATCCAGTTCAGGTCTTGGTCTTGCGTTGGCAGCACATGGGTCTGCTGGTCGTCCAGGTACTGGATGCGATGCTCGATCTGACGCAAAAAGACGTAGGCCTGGGCCAGCGCCTGCGCGGTCTGCTCCGACATCAAATTGGCGCGCACCAGGCGTGGTAGCGCGCTCAGGGTGGGGCGCGTGCGCAGCTCGGGAAAGTGGCCACCGCGCACCACCTGCAGCAGTTGCACGGTGAATTCGATCTCGCGGATGCCGCCGCGCGAGAGCTTGACGTCGTTGGTGCGCTCGGGGTGGCCGGCGCTGCGCTTGGCAGCGTGGGCGCGAATCTGTCGGTGCAGCACGCGCAGGGCATCGAACACGCTGTAGTCGAGGTAGCGCCGAAAGACAAAGGGCATCACTACCTTGCGCAAGGCGTGGGTGGTGCCGCTGGTGACGCTGTCGAACGGTGCCACGACCCGGCTCTTGAGCCAGGCAAAACGCTCCCACTCGCGGCCCTGCACATGCAGGTATTCTTCCAGCGCATCAAGCGACACGGCGACCGGCCCCGAGTTGCCGTTGGGGCGCAGGGCCAGATCGACGCGAAACACAAAGCCGTGCTCGGTGGTGTCGCCCACCAGCGCGTAAACGGCGCGCACCACTTTGCCAAAATATTCGTGGTTGCTGATGCGGCTGCGCCCCTGGGCATTACCCCCTGTCTCGCCGTCTTCGTCATAAACATAAATCAGGTCGATGTCGCTTGACACGTTGAGCTCGCGGGCGCCGAGCTTGCCCATGCCCACAATCCACAGTTCGGCCCGCTGACCCTGCGCCGTCATGGGGGCGCCGTGCGTTTGATCAAGCTCGGCCTGGGCCTGGGTCAGGGCGTGGTTGAGGGCGAATTCGGCCAGCTCGGTCATGGCCTGGGTCACCTGCGCCAGCGCCAACTGCTGTTCGCAGTCCTGGCACAGCAGGCGCTCGACGACCAGTTGGCGCGTGATGCGCAGCGCGTTGGCCATGTTTTGCCCCTGGCTCAGCAAGGCCTCAAAAGTGGCTTGCAGCTGCGCCGGACCGGGCACACCGGGCACCAACAGGGACAGTTCGGCCGCGTAACGGCGGCGCACGCGTTGGGCAAAGCGGGAGTGGGTGGCCAGGGAGGGTCGGGTCATAATTCTGCTTGAACAACATTTATCGAATCAACGTGTCGCCCCTTCCCTCCAAACTGCTGAAAACCTGGTGCGCCGTGACGCGCTGGCTATTGACTGCGGTAGTCTTGGCCTGGTTGCTGCTGGGTCTGACCTGGGGGGCGCTGCATTGGGTGATTGTGCCGCGAATCGGCGAATTTCGCCCGCAGCTCGAGGCCCGGGCCACGCAGGCCCTGGGGGTAACGGTGCGGGTGGGGGCGGTGGCCGCGCAGTCCAACGGCATGGTGCCGTCCTTTGAGTTGCGCGACGTGGCCCTGCTCGATGCGCAAGGCAGGGTGGCCCTGAGTTTGCCGCGCGTGTTGATAGCTGTGTCGCCACGTTCCTTGTGGCGTTTGGGTTTCGAGCAGATTTACCTGGACCGGCCGGAGCTCGACATCCGGCGCGCGCCAGACGGCAAGATCACCATTGGCGGGCTCGATTTCAACCCGGCCGGTCAGGCCGACCCGGCGGCGCTGGACTGGTTTTTTTCGCAATTCGAGTTTGCCATTCATGACGGCACACTGCGATGGAGCGACGAGCAGCGCGTGGCTGAGCCGGTGGTGTTGCAAAAGGTGGCGGTGGTGATGCGCAACCAGGGCCGACAGCATGATGTGCGGCTGGACGCCACGCCGCCCGAGTCCTGGGGCAGCCCCCTGAGCTTGCAGGGCAGGTTTTTGCAGCCCTTGCTGACACGCCATAACGGTCGCTGGCGGGACTGGGAGGGCCAGCTGTATGCCGCCTTCGAGCGGGCTGACCTGTCGGAGTTGCGCCGTTACGTGTCGCTGGGGATGGATTTGAACCAGGGCAATGGCGCCTTGCGGGCTTGGGTGGATGTGGACCGTGGGCGCATCACCCAGGCGCTGGCTGATGTTGCCTTGGCCGAGGTCAACGTTGTGTTGGGCAAAGGTTTGCAGCCGCTGGCCTTGCAACGGGTGCAGGGGCGCCTGGGTGGGCGCAGGCTGGAAAATGGCTTTGAGTTTTTCACCCGTTCTTTGGCTTTTGACGCCGCCGACGGCCTGCGCTGGCCTGAAGCAAGCACACAACTGCGGCTGACCGATGCGCAAGCCGGACAGGCCGAGCGCGGCGAGTTCAAGGCCGACCGACTCGACCTGGCCGCGCTGGCGCAAATTGCCAACCACCTGCCGATTGACGATGCCGCGCGCGTCAAGCTGCGCGCTTATGCGCCCAAGGGCCGGGTGGACGCGCTGCAGGTGAGCTGGCAGGGGCCCTGGCGCACGCCGCAAAAATACGCGGCCCGGGGTTGGCTGAGCCGGTTCGAGCTAAGCGCCGTGGCCGCCATGCCGGGCGTGCGTGGGCTCGATGTGAACTTTGACTTCGACCAAAACGCGGGGCAAGCGCGTCTGGCCATGGCGGCTGGCAGCCTTGACCTGCCAACCATTTTTCAGGAGCCGGTGATTGCGGTCGATGCCTTGTCGGCAGAAGCCCGCTGGCAAATCAGGGGCGAGCGGATCGCGGTGCAACTGAACAAAGTCAAATTTGCCAACGCTGACGCCGCGGGCGAAGCCCAGATCAAATGGCAGACCGCCGACCCGCCCAAGACGGGATCGCGGGCGCGTTTTCCGGGTGTGCTCGACCTGCAGGCCAATTTGAGCCGCGCCGACGGCAAGCAGGTGCACCGCTACCTGCCGCTCGTCATCAATGCTGCCGCGCGTGACTATGTGCGCGACGCGGTGCAGGAAGGGCGTGCCAGCGCGGTGCGCTTTCAGGTCAAGGGCGACATTGACCAGTTGCCCTTGATCGACCCCAAAAAAGGCGCTTTCAAAATCACCGCGCAAATTGAAGGTGCCCGGCTGGCCTATGTGCCGACGAGCCTGCAGGCCAGCGGCGATTTGCCCTGGCCGGTGCTGACCGACTTGAGCGGCGAACTGGTGATCGACCGCAGGCAATTGCAAGTCAACAAAGCGCGCGCCCGCTTGGGCGACGGCACGGCCCTGCAGGTGGGCCGGGTGGAGGCCCGCATTGCCGATTTGATGCAGACCCAGGTCGAGGTTGATGCCGACTTCAAAGGGCCGCTGCCCGAACTCATCGGACTGGTCAATGCTTCGCCGCTGCGCGACATGCTGGGGCAGGCGCTGGTTAACAGCGCGGTCACGGGCAATGCCGATTACAAGCTCAAGTTGCTGCTGCCGATTGCACGCATCAAACAGTCCAGCGTGCGCGGCAGCGTCTTGCTGGCGGGCAACGACGTGCAGATCACGCCCGACAGCCCGAGGCTGACACAGGCGCGCGGCATGCTCAATTTCACTGAAGCCGGGTTTTCCCTGGGCGGCGTGCAGGCGCGCCTGCTGGGTGGCGACGCCCGGCTGGAGGGCGGCTGGCTGCTGGTGCCTGAGGCGCCCGGTGGCCGGGGCGCGCCGACGCTGATTCGCGCCAGCGGCAGCGCCTCGGCAGAGGGTTTGCGCGAGGCCGCTGAACTCGGCTTGGTGGCTCGGCTGGCGCGCAACGCCAGTGGCAGCGCGGCCTACACCGCAACGCTGGGCTGGCGCCAGGGCGCAACCGAGTTGCTGGTCAACAGCAACCTGCAAGGCCTGGCTCTGAGTTTGCCCGAACCTTTTGGCAAAAGCGCCGAGGCCGTGCTGCCGCTGCGTCTGGAAACGGCGGTGCTCGCCAACGCCGCCGCCGACGCACCGCGGCAGGACCGGTTGACGCTGTCGCTGGGTGAGCTGATGCAGGTGGTCTATGAACGCGATGTATCGCAATCCGAGCCGCGCGTGCTGCGCGGCACCATTGCCGTCGGGCTTGACGCGCAGGAATCAGCCGAGCTGCCGAGCGCTGGCGTGAGCGGCAATATCAGGCTGGCGCATTTCAATGTGGATGCCTGGCAAGATGTGCTGGCACAGGCCGCCGGGACCAACGTGAATGCAGCGGTGCTGCTCGCTGACAACACCTTGATGGCGACTTATTTGCCCACCGAGCTTGCGGTGCGCTCGGAGCAGTTGATCTTTGGTGGCCGGCAGTACAACCAGATGGTGATTGGCGGCGCTCGCGAGGGCACACTGTGGCGCGCCAATCTGGTGGCAACCGAACTCAACGGTTATGTGGAATATCGCCAACCCAATGCTGCGCTCAGTGGTGGTGCCGAAGGGCGTGTTTATGCGCGCCTGGCCCGCCTGACGCTGGCACCCGGAGTAGAGGAAGAGGTGGCGGCTTTGCTGGAGGCGCAGCCTGCCAGCATTCCAGCGCTGGACATTGTGGTGAACGATTTTGAATTGCGCGGCAAACACTTGGGACGCCTGGAGGTGCAGGCCATCAATCGCAGCCGCCAGTCGGCGCCGGGCGAGGCCCGTGTGCGCGAGTGGCGCCTGAATGCATTAAACCTTGATTTGCCGGAGGCCAGCCTGGTTGCCAATGGCAAGTGGGCGGCGCTTGCAGCGCACGACGATGCCGCGGCTTCTGCGCCGAAAACTGCGGCATCGCGGCGCACCGAATTGAACTTCAAGCTCGACATCGCCGACAGCGGCGCCCTGCTCAGCCGCCTGGGCATGCCGGGCGTGGTGCGTGGCGGGCGCGGCAAGCTTGAAGGTGATGTGACGTGGCTGGGTTCGCCCCTGAGCCTGGATTACCCGTCGATGAACGGCGCCTTCACAGTTGATGTCGCTGCGGGCCAGTTTCTCAAGGCCGAGCCCGGCATTGCCAAGTTGTTGGGTGTATTGAGCCTGCAAGCCCTGCCGCGCCGCTTGACGCTTGATTTCAGGGACGTGTTCAGCGAGGGCTTTGCTTTTGACTTTTTGCGCGGCGACGTGCGCATCGACAAAGGCATGGCGCTGACCAACAATCTGCAAATGAAGGGGGTTAATGCGGCGGTGCTGATGGAGGGCGGCGCCGACATTGCCCGCGAGACGCAGGACCTCAAGGTGGTGGTGATCCCGGAGATCAACGCCGGCACCGCATCGCTGCTGTTGGCCACGGTGATCAACCCGGCCATCGGCCTGGGCACCTTTTTGGCGGAGTTGTTTTTGCGCCGCCCGATGATCGAGTCGGCCACCCAGGAGTTTCACATTGACGGCAGCTGGGCCGAGCCACAAATCACCAAGGTGCCCCATACCAAGACCACCACCCCGGAGAAACAACCATGAAAGTCGCCGCCATTCAAATGGTCTCAGGCATGGATGTGAGCGCCAACCTGGCGCAAGCCAGGCGGCTTTTGCAAGAGGCCGCGCAAGCCGGTGCCGAGCTGGCCGTGCTGCCTGAATATTTTTGCCTGATGGGCCAGCGCGATGCCGACAAGCTGGCGATCCAGGAGCCCTTTGGCCAGGGCCCGATCCAGCAATTTCTGAGCGAAAGCGCCATTGAGTCGGGCTTGTGGCTGGTGGGCGGCACGCTGCCGCTCAGCGCCCCGGCCAACTCGCCCGAAGGCCAGAAACAGCCGGGCCGGGTGTTTAACAGTTCGCTGGTGTTTTCACCGGCAGGCCAATGCGTGGCGCGCTACGACAAGATGCACCTGTTCCGCTTTGACAACGGCATCGAGTCGTATGACGAGTCGCTGGTGCTCGCCCCCGGCCAGCAACCCGTCACTTTCGATCTGGCTTCTGCCGACGGCCACACCTGGCGCATCGGCCTGAGCGTGTGTTACGACCTGCGTTTTGCCGAGCTGTACCGGCATTACGCCCGGGCCGGCGCGCAGCTGATGCTGGTGCCCAGCGCCTTCACACACACCACCGGGCAAGACCATTGGGAAGTGCTGCTGCGCGCCCGCGCCATCGAAAACCTGGCGTATGTGGCGGCCGCTGCCCAGGGCGGCCTGCACGACAACCAGCGCCGCACCTGGGGCCACGCCATGCTGGTGAACCCCTGGGGCAAGCTGCTGGCCGAGCGTGCAACAGGGCCGGGCGTGGTGGTGGCAGATTTGGCGTGGGATGTCATGACCCGGTGCCGCAGCCGTTTGCCAGCACTTGATCACAGGCTACTGTGATGACCGCACCCCTGTTGTTGCGGCGCACCCTGGCGGCCTGGCTGACAGCCGTGTTGGCGCTTGTGCTGGCGGCCTGTGGCACGGCGCCGGCGCCGTTGGATGCGGCAGCATCGTCCGGCGCCGGCCAGCCGTCTGCGCCGCTGGCTTTGCCTGATGTTGCCACCTCGCTTGATGCCATTGTGCGCGGCAACAGCCGCTGGCAGCCCGTGGCCTGGTCCGAGCTGCCGGGTTTCGATTCCGACACGTTGTTCGAGGCCTGGAACGCCTGGCTCAAAAGCTGTGAACGCCCGGGACCGGTGTTTGCGTCCTTGTGCCAGGAGGTGCGCCGCCTGAGCATTGGCAGCCAGGCCGAGCAGCGCCAGTGGCTGCTCGACCGGCTACAGCCTTACCGCGTTGAACCCTTGCAGGGCGGGACGACGAGCGGCTTGCTGACGGCTTATTTTGAGCCCGAGTTGCAGGCGCAGCGCTTGCCTGGCCCGGACTTCACCGTGCCGCTGTACCAATTGCCCGCCAATCTGAAGGCGCGCCAACCCTGGTTTTCCCGGCAGGAAATCGACACCTTGGCAACGGCCAAGGAGGCCTTGCGCGGTCGCGAAATTGTTTATCTGAGCGACCCGGTGCAGGCCATGGTGCTGCAAATCCAGGGCTCCGGGCGCGTCCGCGTGACCGAGCCCGATGGCAGCGTGCGCCTGATTCGGCTGGCCTATGCCGGCCACAACGGCCACCCATATCAGAGCATCGGCCGCTGGCTGCTCGATCAGCGCGAACTGCGCGATGCGACCTGGCCCGGCATCCGGGCCTGGTTGCGGCAAAACCCGCAACGTGTCAATGAGCTGCTGTGGCGCAACCCGCGTGTGGTGTTTTTCAAGGAAGAACGTTTGAGCGAGTTCGATGCCGCCTTTGGCCCCAGGGGCGCGCAAGGTGTGCCGCTCACCCCGGGGCGCTCGATTGCGGTCGATCCGCAGAGCATTCCCTACGGCACGCCGGTATGGCTGGCCTCCGAGGGGCCGCAAATTACCTTGCAGCGTCTGGTGCTGGCGCAGGACACCGGCAGCGCCATTCGCGGTGCGGTGCGGGCTGACTATTTTGCGGGCTGGGGTGAGGCCGCGGGTGAGCTGGCCGGGCGGCTCAAACAGCCGCTGCGGCTGTGGGTGCTGTGGCCGAAAGGGCGAGCCTACTGATCCCCTTGGAAGGGTACGGTACCTTTTTTGGGTTCAGGGGCCGGGTCTCGTCCCGGCGGGCGAGGTAAGAAAGGCGACCCCGCTGTCTGCGACCCGCAGCCCTGCTGCGGGCAACCTGCGC
>NZ_JACUUE010000063.1 GCF_014859475.1 Rhodoferax sp. | reverse complement strand
GTCTTGATGTCAGCCGCGCTCAGTTGGCCGTATTTGGCCGCTACCTTGGCAGCCAGCGCCTTGGTGGCCTCTTTCACGGCCTTGCTGGCGGTGGCTTCCTGCTCGGTCAGATCAACATAGGTTTGCAGCAGCTTGCGTTCTTCACCTGCATCTTTGTCGCGCTTGATGTCCGCCAGTCGGGCCTTGGCGCTGACCTTGGTGAGCTTGCCCTTGTCGTTCTTGGCCTCTGCCAGCAGGCCATCTTCGCCACCGTGTTCCTCGTCCAGTTCTTCCATCTGGCGGGTAATGGCATCGCGCTCGGCTTCCAGTTGCTCGATGGCCTTTTGCTCGGCGGCGAAGTAGCGGGCCACGATCAACGCAGGTGGGATCAGATCGGTGTTGGGCTTGCCGGCCTGCACCGCCTGCCAGCCGTCGGCCACGATCATCCAGGCGTCATCCTGCAGGGTCTCGGCCCAGTAGTCCATCAGGTGCTGGTACACGCCGTAGGGGTCGATCAGGGAGGCAATGGCTTCATCTCCTCGAAAGGTTTCCAGCAGGCGCTCAGACAGTGCCTCAATCAGCACCTTGGGCCGGTCACCTTGCCCGATGCCCGTCAGCAGCGGCGTGTTGGCAGCTTTCCAAGTATCAAACAAGTGGGTCACGCGCGTGTTGAAGGCCGTGAACTCGGGGTGACCAAAGATCGCGGCCTTGACTTGGGCGGCTTCCACCTTGGGCCGGCAATAGCCGGGGCGGTCAGCGGCAAACAGGTCTTGGCGCACATGGGGGAACACCTGCCAGTAAGCGGAAAGACCGTCAATGTCGGCATCAGGGATGCCGCCCAGCAGATGCGCAGCGATGTCTTGCAGGTCTTCTGGCTCGGTGCTGTCAATGTAGCGCGGCAGGTTCAAGTTGAAGTCGTTGGCATCAACTTCAGCCAGCGGCACCATGCGCGCATATTTGGGCGTTTCCAGTTGCCGGTTGAAAGTGTCCACAATCTTGTGGATGTCCTGCGCGCGCAGTCGGTTTTTATTGCCGTCTTTGATGAAGCCTTTGCTGGCATCGATCATGAAGATGCCCTTGCGCCCGGCCGCGCCTTCTTTGTCGAGCACGATGATGCAGGCCGGGATGCCGGTGCCGTAAAACAGGTTGGCAGGCAAGCCAATGATGCCCTTGATGAAGCCCTGCTTCAGGATGCGGCTGCGTATGCCGCCTTCGGCTCCACCCCGAAACAAAACGCCATGCGGCAGGATGACTGCCGCCTTGCCTGTGCTTTTGAGGCTCTTGAGCATGTGAAGCAAAAAGGCATAGTCGCCGTTCTTTTCGGGCGGAATGCCGTACTCAAAGCGGCCGTACAAGTCGTTGACCGGGTCAAGCCCGCTTGTCCACGCTTTGGTGGAAAACGGCGGATTGGCCACCACAAAGTCAAAGGTTTTGAGGTGTCCGTCTGTATTTTTGAAGTGCGGCCGGGACAAGGTGTTGTCCTGCCAAATTTCAGCCGTGGGGCAGTCGTGCAATACCATGTTCATGCGCGCCAAGGCGGAGGTCGCGTTGTCCATCTCCTGCCCGTACAGCGCCAAGTCCAGCCCTGTGCGGCTTTTGGCCTCGTCGTGCGCCTTGAGCAGCAGCGAGCCGGAACCGCAGGTCGGGTCATAAATGCTTTGCCCCGCGCTGGATGCCCGACCCAAATCAATCACCAAGGCCATGGTACGTGAAACCTCAGACGGGGTGTAAAACTGCCCCTTGCTTTTGCCCGACTCGGTGGCAAAGTGACGCATCAGGTACTCGTAGGCCTCACCCAGCAGATCGTCGCCCTCGGCCCGGTTGCCGCCAAAGTCCAGCCCTTCAAAGATGGCCACCAGCTTGGTGAGCCGGTCCACCATGTCCTTTCCCTTGCCCAGCTTTTCTTCGTCGTTGAAATCTGCCACGTTGATGGCGCCTTGCAAGCTCTCGTTAGCCACCGCCAGCCGGGCAATGATCTTGTTGAGCTTGTCACCAATTTCCTTGTCGCCCTTGGCCGCGACCATGTTGGCAAAGCTGCCGCCAAAAGGCACGTCAATCAGGGCATTGGCATCACCTGCGTACTTGTCAGAGACGTATTTGACGAATAGCAGGATCAGGACGTAATCCTTGTACTGGCTGGCGTCCATGCCGCCACGCAGCTCGTCGCATGATTTCCAGAGGGATGAGTAGAGTTCTGATTTCTTGATGGCCATGGTGATGAAAATTCCCAGTTGCCGGGTATCTTATTGGACTGGAAAACGCCATTTTTGGGTTTGCATCGTCATGGAGGCGCATTGGTTGGGCCGGAAACACCAAAGTGAAGATTCTTGGATGAACTGAAAGGCCAGATTGATCGAAAGTCTCCCCGTGGCTGACGCTTCTGTCACTTTTTTAACTTAGGAGCTTAGCGATGACCAAAAACACCTCTCAACCCAAACTGATCTTGCCCCTGTTTTGCGTACTCCTTAAGCCACCCATTATGCGGACTTCCTGGCTTGCTGCTGGGCCGCTATCCAGCGTTGCTCGAACGTCATTGGGCTGACGTAGCCCAGCGTTGAGTGCAATCTCTTGTGATTGTAAAAGTTGATCCAGTCGGTGACCTCATCCATGGCCTCTGGCGTGAAGTTTTTCGCCAGCAAGTTTTCTGCAATGGGCAGCTTGTGTTTGCTGTCGGTAGTCACGACATATTTCTTCTTGCCCTTGCCGTCGCTCTTTTTTAGATGTCACGCTCCATCTTGACCCTGGATAGCTCCGCGCGCAGCCGGGCCAGTTCCGTTTGTTCCTGGCTGACAGGCTTGTCGCCTGCGCCAGTGAGTTGGCCTTTGCTGCTGAGTCGAAGCCAGTTACCAAGTATCTGCGTCGGCACGCCCAGTATCTTGGCCGTCTTTCCTTTTGCTCATTTCGTGTTCTCCAATGTCTGAATTTGACCATCAGCTAAGGAGTACGTTTTTCGGGGGCAAGATCAGGTAGCGTGCTCAGCGGTACCTGGGTTGCGCTGATGCCGGGTGGCAAGTCGGCCAGCAGGACGTAGCGGCGCATCTGGCTGGCACTACACGTGCTGCGAATCTGAATCGCCACGATGGGTTCGGTCACAACGTCTGGCAGTTGCAGACGCAGGTGTTGCGCCCGAACCGTGATGCGAGGGGTTTTTTGAAGTGCCTCGGCATAGTAGATGTCAGCGCTCACGCATCCTGCGGCAATCGCTTCGTCCTGATCGGCCCGCAACGCAATGCGCAGGTCCAGCGGCATGCCGATCCAGGCGTCGCCTTGCACGTCGCCGAGCGTCAGCCCATGCGCGGCCAGAACCGAACCCGTCATCAACACGGTCAATAACCTGGCAAGGCTTCGCAGATGGGTTTTCAAGACAGTTTTTATCATGTGCCTTTAAGGGTCTGGCCTTGTCAATTTTTTCCGGTAGGACGCAGCGCCGAAATTGCGTCCGTCATAATTAAGGCTTGCGATTTGCGACAGCGTAACCGGAGTCGATCGCCGCGCGTCGTTGTGGCGTGCCAGGCAACGTTTTTGGGAGCAAAAAAATAGTGCTTGGGCATGTCGCAGGTGCTGCCCTTTAATTTTGAACAGGCCGGGATTTTATGTGCCAACTGCTGGGGATGAACAGCCACTTGCCGGCCAGCCTGACGCTGAGTTTTACCGGATTTTCGCAGCGCGGCGGCTGCACCGATCACCATGGGGATGGCTGGGGCATCGCTTTCTTTGAGAGCGACTGCGCCGCCACTGGCAAGGGCATCCGCCATTTTGTGGACAAGTCCAGTGCCGCCAGTTCGCCCATTGCGCAGATGCTCAAGAGCTACCCCATCAAGAGCCACAATGTCATCGCGCACGTGCGCAAGGCCACGGTGGGTATGGTGGCGCTGGAAAACTGCCATCCGTTCGTGCGTGAACTGTGGGGCCGCAACTGGGTTTTTGCCCACAATGGCGATCTGAAAAATTACGCCCCCAAACTGCATGGCAGTTTTCACCCGGTGGGCAACACCGACAGCGAACAGGCCTTTTGCTGGCTCATGCAAGAGCTTGCCAAATCACATGCCGGTGTGCCCTCGGTGGCCGAACTGAGCTGCACCCTGCGCGAACTGGTGCCGCAAATTGCCCGGCATGGCACGTTTAACTTTTTGCTCAGCAACGGCCAGGCCTTGTGGGCGCACGCCACCACCCAGCTGCATTACGTGCTGCGCGCCCATCCATTTCACCCGGTGCACCTGAAGGACGAGGATGTCAGCGTCAACCTGGCTGAACTCAACAGCCCGCAAGACCGTCAGGTGATCGTGGTGACCGAGCCGCTGACCACCGATGAGGCCTGGGTTGCCATGCAGGCCGGTGAACTCCATGTGTTTGTCGATGGCATGCTGGCCGATTGCCGCATGGCGGGCCCGGTGCAGGTGGCCTGACTGCACTTGAACCGGGCGCTGGGCCAACATGGCGGCCAAGGCTCCAGCCCCTGAGACAATGCCGTTTTGCTACAAATCTTCGTCATTACCTTTCCCTTTTTCGCGCTGGTGCTGTGCGGCTACCTGGCTGCGCGCTGGCGCATGTTGCCGCTCGAGGCCATTCCCGGGTTGAACGGTTTTGTGCTGTTTTTCGCCCTGCCGTGCATGCTGTACCGCTTTGGCGCCAGCACGCCGATCGGGTAACTGCTTGACGTGGGTGTGTTTACCACCTGGCTGCTGTGCGCGCTGATCACGGTCGGCTTCACCGTGGCGGTCAGCCTGAATGCGCATTGGCTGGAACGACGCCGCGTTCGGCGCGCTGGTGGCTGCGTTTCCCAATTCGGGTTTCATGGGCGTGCCGCTGCTGGTGGCCATCATGGGCGCGGCATCGGCCGGGCCGGTGATCTGACCATGGTGATCGACATGGTCGTGACCGCCTCGCTGTGCATCGCCCTGTCACGGCTGGATGGTGCTGACGAGCACGGTGCCGTCAAGGCCTTCAAAAAAGCCCTCAGGGGCGTGCTGGCCAACCCCATGCCGTGGGCCATTTTTCTGGGCGCGCTGGTGTCGGTGCTCGGCTGGCAGCCACCCCAACCCGTGGCGCAGACCATTGGCCTGCTGGCCGATGCGGCCTCGCCGGTGGCGCTGTTCAAACTGTTTTTGCATCCGCTGCTGGCCGAGCGCTTTGGCGCCGACAACGGGCGCATCGCGCGCATCATTCTGGTATCGACGGCGGCCGCGTTCGTGACGTTCTCACTCACCGTTTCACTGATGGTCTAGACCGGTCGCGCTGACTGTTTTACCTTGGCCTCTTTGTTTTTTGATTTAAATCAACACAGTTTCTCCCCATGGGCGTGTAATCGGTCCTGGATATTTTTACTCCCCTGGATTGTTTCCCCCCCCTCTCCCCCGTTATCTGAAAGAACGCAATGTCTGACTGGTTTTCTTATACCGTCTTTACCGTGGTGGTGGTGCTGGCCAGCACCGCGCTGTTTTTCTTCATCCTGACACGCGGCGCGCTGCTCATGCGCGGTGCCATGGGGCGCCTGTCTCATGATGCCGCCCACGTGTACCCCATTTACTCCAATATGCGGCTGATCAGGCTGGTCGATTGGCAACCGATCATCTCGGCGATATTGCTGTTCCAGTACAGCAGGCTGGTTTCCATCATCACGCACGGTTTGCAGCATACTGATTTACAGGGCCAGCAGGTGTTGATCACCTCGTGTGCCTTTGGCAATGTGATTCCAAGGGTGGTCGAGGCATCGGTCAAGTCGGGTGCCAGCAAGGTGCTGATTGCCGACATCATCCAAAACGAACTCGACCACGCCCAAAGCAAGCTGGGCGACTATGCGGGGCAAATCGTTTATACCAAGGACAACGCCGTTGCCATGCAGCAGCCTGATGCCTCGGTGCAGGCCAACGTGATGTTTTTCCTGCTGCACGAGTTGCCACATCATCTGAAAATCGAGGCTTTGAAAGAAGCCATGCGGGTACTGGCTCCGGGCGGCAAGCTCTATCTGGGCGAGTTTCACCGTCCTCGCCCGTGGTTGTTGCGTGCCCTGAGCTGGACTTATTTCAAGGTCTTTGAACCCTATGGCCTGGCGCTGTGGAGCACCCACGACCCGGTGCTGCAACTGCAAGCCATGCCCGGCGTGAGCGTCGAGCGTCACACCGCTTTCTTCGGCAACTTCCAGGTGATCGTGGCGACCAAAGCCGCCGCCTGAGCAAAACCAATTGCCATCGGCCGCTCAGATATTGAGCGGGTCCACATCAATCGCCCAGCGCAGCACGCCTTTGCATTCGGGCAAGGCGCGGGTGCTGTGCAGCACGCCTTGCCACGCCGTCAAAAACCGCTGCAGGGCGGCGCGTGACGGGCTTTCCACCAGCATTTGCGCGCGTTCCACATCGGCAATACGCGCGATACTCATGGGCACAGCCGGGTAGAGCGTGAGGTGTGCCAACAGCGCCGCCGTGTCAGCTTGCCCGGCAGCGGCCTGGCTGGCCAGGTTCAGGAAGGCTTGCGCGGTTTGCTGGCTGCGTGCTTCGGCGCGCACCAGCGCCTGAAAGCTGAATGGCGGCATGGCTGCTTGCTGGCGTTCTTTCAATTGCGAGGCGGCAAAAGCGGGGTAGTCGTGTTTTTTAAGCGCCTCGTACAGCGGGTGTGTGGGGTGATGCGTTTGCAGCCACATTTCACTTTGCTTGGCCACTGCCTCGTCGCGTCCGGCCCGGCCCGCGGCCTGCATCAGCAGGCTGAACAAGCGCTCGGGAGCGCGAAAGTCGCTGGAAAACAGCGCGTTGTCGGGGTTGACTGCCGCCACCAGCGTGATACGGCGAAAGTCGTGCCCCTTGGCAATCATCTGGGTGCCAACCAGCACGTCCACGTCACCCGTGTGCACCTGCGCCAGCTGGGACTCAAGTGCGCCCTTGTGGCGTGTGGTGTCGGCATCGATGCGCACGATGCGCACCGGCTGGCCGTCGGGGCGGCGGGTGTCGGCCAGCAACATGGCCAGTTGCTCCTCGAGCCGCTCGGTGCCGCGCCCAAGCGGCGCAATGTCGGGGTTGCCGCAAGCCGGGCAGGCGCGCGGCACGCGCTCGCTCAGGCCGCAGTGGTGGCAGCGCAGGGTGCGGTCGATCTTGTGGAACACGCGGTAGGCGCTGCAGTGCGGGCATTCGCTCTTCCAGTCGCAGTCGGTGCATTGCAGCACCGGAGCGTAGCCGCGCCGGTTCAGGAACACCATGCTTTGCTCGCCGCGCGCGATGCGCTGGGCAATGGCGGCGAGCAGCGGCGGCGAGATCACGCAGGACTTGGGCTGGTGGTTCATGTCCACCCGGCGGACCAGGGGCAGCTGACCACGGCCGATGCGGCTTGGCATCTCAAGGCGCAGATAGCGCCCGCCCTCTGTGGCCGGGCGGCTGTGGTGCCAGCTCTCCAGCGACGGTGTGGCCGAGCCGAGCAGCACTTTGGCACCCTCCAGGCGGCCGCGGTAGATGGCCAGATCACGCGCCGAATAGCGCGCGCCTTCGCCGCTCTTGTAGCTTGGATCGTGCTCTTCATCGACGATGATCAACTTGAGGTGAGGCATCGAGGCAAACACCGCCATGCGCGTGCCCAGCACGATGCGCGCCGTGCCGCTGTGCGCTGCCAGCCAGCTGTTAAGGCGTTGCGCTGGCGTCATGCCACTGTGCATCGACACCACGGCGTCGGCACCGTAGCAGCTGGCAAAGCGGGCTTTGAAGCGGTCTTCGAGCTGTGGCGTCAGGTTGATCTCGGGCACCATCACCAGCGCCTGCGCATCGGGCGAGCTGGCCAGCAGCTCGGCGGTGCATTGCATGAAGACTTCGGTTTTACCGCTGCCGGTGGCACCAAACAGCAAAAACGGCCCGGGGTTTTGTTGAAACTGCCCGATCACCTGGCGCTGTTCGGCGCTGAGCACCATCGGCTGGCCTGCGCTGTCGTCATTCGCGCCTGGCGCAGGCCAAGGGTCTTTGGGCGTGTCTGAAGCTGCTGCCGCCTTGGCGAGTTTTTTGAGTTTGCGCGCCAACTGCACGCTGCTCAGGTCGCGCAGTTGCGGCGGCAGGGCGGCCAGCGCCACTTCGCCCGCGGCGCGCTGGTAATAGCTGGCGGCAAAGCTGGTCAGCGCGCGCCAACTGGCACTCAGGGGTGGCAGCGCATCGAGTGCGGCGGCAATCGGGCGCAATTTGGCGGGGTCGAGCGTGGCGTCGGTGGCTTGTGCCGGGGTGTGGTCCCACACCACACCGAGCAACTCGCGCTGACCCAGAGGCACGCGCACCAGGGTTCCTGGCGGCAGCGGGGTGTCGCTCAGGTAGCTCAGCGCGCCCGCCATCTGACTGTAGGCCGGGGTGTGCAGCAGCACCTGAGTCAAGGCGGTGATTGGTGCGAGTGGTTGCGGCATTTTGTTCAAGTGAACTTGCGTAAATGACCTTAAGTACTTGATTTTGAGCGTATTTATCAGTCATCCAAGTTATCTGTGGATAACTTTGTTGATAACCACTCATCAATGCCTGCGAGCCCTTGAAAATCAAGGCCTCGCTTAAGCTGCACAGAAAAAAGGCAATTTAAAAAAGACTTATAGATCAATGGCTTGCAATCGCTATGTCTTTTGTAGCGAGAGGCTGGATGCCGCCCCGCTTTTCTGCATTGCATCACCAATTTTGTGCATAAGTGACGAATTATTTTGAGGTTTGTGCCTCAAAAAGCTTAAAAAAGTGCTAGCAGTCCGGGCCGGACACACGGTGGCGCAGCCGCCTCAGTGATCAGCTGGCGCTACGCAGCTGGCGCGAGTGACTGTGCACTGCCTGCACCAGCGCTGCCACATGCTCGACTGGGGTGTGCTGACTGATGCCATGCCCCAGATTGAAGATGTGCGTGGGGCCGGTGCCAGCGCCGCTGTGCGGGGTGCCAAAGGCGTTCAGCACCTTGACCACCTCGGCCTCGATTTGCGCCGGCTGGGCAAACAGCACGTTGGGGTCGAGGTTGCCCTGCAGGGCCTTGCTGCCACCAACGAGGGCGCGGGCCTTGGTCAGGTTGACGGTCCAATCCACGCCGAGCACGTTGCAGTCGAGCTGCGCCATCTCGTCGAGCCACAGGCCGCCGCCCTTGGTGAACACAATGCTGGGAATGCGTGCACCGTTGTACTCCTTGTGCAATTGCGCCAGCACCCGGCGCGTGTAGGCCAGGCTGAATTCCTGGAACGCGCCGTCGGCCAATACGCCGCCCCAGCTGTCAAACACCATCACCGCCTGGGCGCCAGCCTCGATCTGGGCGTTGAGGTACTGCGCTACCGCATCGGCGTTGATCTGCAAGATGCGGTGCAGCAAATCGGGGCGGCTGTACAACATGGTTTTGACCAAGCGGTAATCGTCGGAGCCGGCGCCTTCGACCATGTAGCAAGCCAGCGTCCAGGGGCTGCCGCTGAAACCAATCAGCGGAATCCGGCCGTTCAAGGCTTTGCGGATCGAGGTGACGGCATCGAAGACGTAGCGCAGCTTGTTCATGTCGGGCACTTCGAGCTTGGCAACGGCCGCTTCATCGCGCACCGGATGGGCGAACTTTGGTCCTTCGCCCAAGGCAAACGACAGCCCCAGGCCCATGGCGTCGGGCACGGTCAGGATGTCGCTGAACAAAATGGCGGCATCGATCGGAAAGCGTTCGGTGGGTTGCAGGGTCACTTCAGTGGCGTAGTCGGTGTTCATGGCCAGCCCCATGAAGCTGCCGGCTTTGGCACGGGTGGCACGGTATTCGGGCAAAAAGCGTCCGGCCTGGCGCATCATCCAGACTGGCGTGTAGTCTGTAGCCTGGCGCAAACAGGCGCGCAGAAAGGTGTCGTTCTGCAGGGGTGCGTAGGTGGTTGTCGTTGAGTTCATGGCGTAATTGTCGCACCACATAAGGCCCAAAAATGCGCCAGAGCGGCAAACCTGGCGGCTCAGCGCCTGGATGCCGCGGAACTCGCTGCGGCTGCAGGGGCCTTGGGAATGTGCATGGCGCCGTCTTCAAAAGTGCCGGCATCGGCATCGGTATGGCAGGCCGCGCAGTTGGTTTTGCTCATCACCAGCGGGTTGGCCCAGTCCGAGGCGGCAATTTCGCGGTGTTTTTTCATCCAGTAAGGCGTCTCTGTGATGCGCAGCGGTGTCTCAGCGGACGGAATTGACTTTTCAATTTTGTAGGCCGCTTCCACCGCATGCTTTTCCGCCGCGTTGTCAACCATGAACTGCAGCACCGCTGCCACCGTTTCGGTGTCCAGCCCGAGGTCGGTGCCGAAGTGCTGGTCTTGTTCGGCCATGATCTTTTGCCAGGATCGGCTCGGTAACAGCGCCGGGTAGAACACCGCATGGCAACTGCCACATTCGTCACGCCACAGGGGATCGTCCGGCAGCGTCTTGCCGACAAATTTCACGTGGGGCGCTTCGCCTGTACCGTCTTCCATATTGATGTGCCAGCTCTGGTCGTCAATTTGTCGGTCGATGGCATAGGCGAACCACCAGCCACCAAAGCCCAGCATGGCCAGCAGCATGCACGCGGCCACCCAGGTGTGCGGTTTGGCACGGGGCGTGCCGGGGTCGGCCATCTTGAAGCCGGTGACCATGGAGCGCGCCAGATTTTCGTGGTGCAAGACACTTTCCACCACAACGCCCGTGATGTGGCCGAAGACCACCGCCAACATCAGATTGGCACCCAGCTCGTGCAGATCCTTCAGCCACTCGACTTGTGAAAAACTGAGCCAGCCAGCGGCGATGCCTTGCTGCTCGTCGCCGCCGAGGGTCAGGATGCCGGTCAGGCCCACCACCACCGCCAAGGCCAGCAAGGTGTAAATCGCCAGGCTGCCGGTCGGGTTGTGCCCCACATGGCGTGGTGCCTTGCGCGTTGCGACTTGCTTCAGGTAGGCAAGCGCCTCGCCGGGGCCAAACCAGAAACTGGCAAAGCGCGAAAAGTGCGAGCCGGCAAAACCCCAGACCAGCCGAAACACCACCAGCCCCAGGATCAAATAACCCAGGAAGACGTGGATCGAGCGCCAGCGGTCACCATCGCTGGTGAGCCAGGCGAAGGTAAAACTGCTGGCCAGCGCCCAGTGAAACAGGCGGGTGGGAAGGTCCCAGATCAGCGTGCGTACCATGGCAGCAGGCTTTCAGCGAAGCGAGATTTGAACTGATTGAAGGTGCTGCTTACTGAGGAATTTTGATGGATTTTTCATCAAAATTGCCTTTGTCAGCGGCGCTGTGGCAGGCCATGCAATTGCCCGGACTCGTAACGGATTCGCGTTGCCAGACAGCAGGCGCAATTTCCTTTTTGTCGTAGTGCTTGGCCTTGAACCATTGCCCTTCGGTGATGCGCAGCGGCGCGGCGCTTGAGGTCCAGCGAATGGCGGCGTATTTCACCAGGTAGTCGGTGATTTCCTTGGCCTCAGCGGCGGGCAGCGACGCATCGGTGCCAAAGTGCTGGCCCAGCCCGGTCATCACTTTCTGCCACGAGGCTGCAGGCAGCAAACCGGGCGGGTAGGCCATGTGACAAGCAGCGCATTCTGTTGCCCATTTGGCGTTGCTCTGGGCGGGCATCACCGGCTTGCCACGGTTTTCGCCGTTGTATTTGACGCTAGCCGCCATGGAAGTGGTGGCCAGCACGGCCATCAGCACAGGTGTGATGAATCGCATGGGGTGCTTCCTCACTTAACCGACAGCATGTAGCTTACGAAATCGCCTTTTTCCTGGGTGGTACAGACCCTGCCCAGGGCATCGTTGCAGTTGCGTTTGAACCATTTTTCAACCTGCTTGGCATCGGTGAAGCGCTTCGGGTTGACGCTCGGCGCCAACGGGTCGATGGGCTTGTTGGTCTTGGCGTGCTTGCCCACATTTTTTGGCGAATTGGTGTGGCACGACGCGCACGACAACTGTTTCGGGCCCACGGTCTGGTACAGCTTTTTGCCCGCGGCGGCACTGAATGTGCCTTTGGTCTCAGTCTGGTAGCCATCAAGAATGGCGTTGGCGCTGGCCGCCAGGGGCAGGGCGACGGCAAGGCAAACAAGCAGGTGGGAGGTGCGTAGTTGAAAAGTCATGCGGTGTCCTTGAAGTGAAACGGAAAGCATGCCGCTGGTTCAGCGGGGAATGCGAATTTTGTGCTCGTTGAAGTCGCCGCGGGCGGCATCGGCGTGGCAGGCCTGGCAGTTGGTCTTGCTCTTGACGGCGGCGCGCTGCCAGACATCGGCTTTGACGTGGTTGGTGCCGTGCTTGCGGGTGAACCAGAACGACTTGGTGATGCGGTTCTCTGGAGGTGCTTCACCATGCTCCTTTGAAGTGGCAATGATCCAGTCGGTAATTTCCTTTTGATCGGCAGGAGCCAGGGAAGCATCGGCACCGTAATGTTGGTCGAGCGAGTCCATCACCTGCTTCCATGATGAGGTGGGCAGAAAATTTGGCCGGAAGGCGATGTGGCAGGCAGAGCATTCCTGTTCCATTTTTGGATGCAGGGACGGCAGATTACCGCCGCCATCGGCCAAGGCCAAGGTGCCAGAGCCCAGCAAGGCCAGGCTTAAGGTGAAGGATTTGAAAAATGTCATGCTTGAACCCCTTTGAAACATGGGTTCAAGCGTAATCGCCCAGCCTTAAGAATTTCTTAGCACGGCGAGTGCAGAGGCTGAACAAGATCAAGCTTTGCCTGATTGCGCTGTGGGTTAAGGTGAGAGAACGTCGTCATTGCGAACGCAGTGAAG
>NZ_JACUUE010000307.1 GCF_014859475.1 Rhodoferax sp. | reverse complement strand
CCAGGGCCGCTACCTCTCGAAATTGCACAGGGCATCGTGCGACAGAATGTTGACTTCACGAAAATCGACGGTAATGATGCCCTCCTGCACCAGTGCCGAGAACGCCCGGCTCACTGTCTCCACCGTCACGCTCAGATGGTGGCCGATGTCGCGCCGCGTCATGGGCAAAATGAAGCAGTTGGGCGAATAGCCCAGCTCGGCAAAGCGCTGCGACATGGTCTGCAGAAAGCGCGCCACCCGCGCTTCGGACTTGACCGAGCGCGTCAGGGAATAGGCCTGCTGCTCCTGCGTGATCTCGCGGCTGCTGGCCCAATAGGCCATGTGCTCCAGATGGTTGTTGCTGCCTGAGGTAAACAAGTCAGAGGCCGGAATGCGGATCAAATCGCAATCGGTCAGGGCCACCACATCGCTCATGTAGCTGTGCTTGTAAATGCCGTCAAAACCCAGCAAATTGCCTTTCATGGGAAACGACAGCACATGCATGCCGCCATCGGCATTCGTGATCGAGCTCCTGAGCGTGCCCAAGCGCACCACGTACAGGCCGTCGAACGGCTGGCCCATGGTGAGCGCAGACTGACCGGCTTTCAGACGACGACGCCGAAACAACTCGGCATCAACGCCGTCGTGCAGGTGGTCCTCGTATTGCAACAGGCCTTGCAATTCCTGCAAGGTGGACCAGCGCTCGTCGCTTTCGAGCCTCAAGGCAGGGTGGCGCCGGCTGGATTGCCAGGGCACCGTGGTTGCAGTGGCTGCTGTGGCTGCTGTGGTCGGCAAGGTCTGTGCGTGCATCATGGTAAGCCTCTCTTAGTTGTTGCCAGGTGACCGTGCCCAATGGGCATCACGGCCAACCCTTGCTGATAACTTTAGGCTGACCGGACGGTGCCGTCTGTAGGGAGAGTTTGATTGCACACGCCAGCAATCGTTGACGCTTGAAGTGTTGGGGACAGAGCTAAATACCTGCCCCGTAAGCTTGAAGTGTTGGGGACAGAGCTGAAGGTCTGTCCCGCAAGGTATCAGTATCGCTGCGGTGGCCACCCTTGGTCGCGGAGTCATCCGCGTCAATGAGTTTGTAGCGCACAGCCAGCCGCACCAGGCTGGGCACATCGGCCACATCGAGCTTTTTCATCAGGCGGCTGCGGTAGGTGGCCACGGTCTTGGGCGACAGATGCAGCGTCGCGCCAATGGCCGCGCTGGACTGGCCTTCAACCACCATCAAGATAATTTGCCGCTCGCGCGGCGACAACAGGCTCAGCGGGTCGGCGTCCTGCTCGGTCAGGGCCTCCAGCGCCAGGCCGGCCACGTCGGCACCGAGGTACTTCTTGCCTTTTACCGCAGCGTCGATGGCGGCCATGAGCTCACTCGCCGGCGAGCCCTTGAGCACATAGGCGCTGGCACCCAGGCGCAGTGCCTCGGCCACCTGGTGGGGTTGTGCCGACATGGTCAATACCACCGTGCGAACCGGCAGGGCGCGCCGCTGCACCTCGGTCTGCAGCTCCAAGCCCGAGCGCCCGCCCAGGTTCAGGTCGAGCAGCAGCACTTCGGGGTGCAGGCGCAAGAGGTCGGCGAGCGCCTGGGTCGGCTCGGACGACTCGCCAATCACCATGTGGCCACGCGCCTCCAGCATTGCGCGCAGACCATCGCGCATGATTTGATGGTCGTCCACCAGGTAAAGGGTGGTCATGACAGGCACTGCCAGTGAAAGGTAACGCGGGTGCCGCCGACCTTGACGTTCTTGCAGGTCACGCTGGCACCCACCGCCTGGGCGCGCTCCTGCATGCCCAGAATGCCAAGATGCCCTGCGCTCAGCCCGGCGCCCTCGGGCAGCCCGACACCATTGTCGATAAGGGTGAGGTGCAGCGACAGGGCGCCGCCCGAGAGGTCAACCACGATGGCGTTCGCCCCTGAGTGGCGCAGCGCGTTTTCGACCGCCTCGCGCACCACCATGAAGGCCGCGTACTCAACCTCGGCTGGCCAGCGCATGACTTCCAGGTTGGGCGGCACATTGATGGTGATGTCAACCTGGGGCACCGCCAGCGCGCGGTTGCGCAGCTCGTTGTCGAGCGCCACGCTGAGCCCCTGCTCTTCGAGCAAGGGCGGGCG
>NZ_JACUUE010000306.1 GCF_014859475.1 Rhodoferax sp. | reverse complement strand
TTGCAAACCACCCCCGCGTAAGTCGTTGATTTCATTGAATGTGCCCTTGTGAAAAGTCACAAGGGTTACTGAGAACAGAGAGAGAAAACGGGGGAAATGAGGTCAAAAACGGGCAAAAATACCCAAATTTGATAGCGAAATAATCAAGAGGCAAATCGCGTAAGTGCGCGCCACCATTGAGTTTTTAGGCTAAAAAAAGCCCAACTGAAAAGAGTTGGGCTTTTTATGTATGGTGGAGCTGGCGGGATTTGAACCCGCGTCCGCAAACCTTCTTCGAACAGTTCTACATGTGTAGCCGTCTGATTTGAATCTCGCTTTTCGCATCGCGCAGTGGCACGCTATGCAAATCGCCAGTAACCTATTTTCTCAAACCGCCCTAAGTTACCCAAGGCGACTCCAGCCGAATTAAATTACCCCACAGCCTGGACAGCTTGCGCTACCCTTGCCCAGCCGATCGGCTGACTGTTGTGAGGCTCACGTGCAATTAAGCAGCGAGTGCGAAACGTTCGTCGTTTGCAGTTAGTTTTTTTGAATCTGTTTTACGAGCTCATTCAGCTCGACATGCCCTGCCGCGCGTCCGAATCCACGTCGAAACCAGTGCAGCCCCTGAGCCTCGCATTTTAGGCCACGCTGGAAAATTGCAAGAGCGGCAGCAGTTCATTCACACAATTAATTGTGGCATTTGCGCCCCACCGGTGGGTGTCGGCCTGTGCCCCGAGGTAGCCGTAAGTAACCGCCACAGTGGCCATACCGGCGGCTTGGCCGGCCACAATGTCACGTTCGTCGTCGCCTACATAAACACAGCGACCGGCATCCACCCCCAGGCGGCGGGCGGCTTCCAGCAGGGGCGCCGGGTGCGGCTTGGCGAAGGGCGTGGTGTCGCCGCTGACAATGGTGCCGGCTGTGGCGAACAAGGCCATCGAACCAGTCAGTGGCAGACTGAAGCGCTCGGACTTGTTGGTCACCACGCCCCATTTCACACCTTGCGCGACAAAACGCGCCAGCAACTCGGGTACACCGTCGAAGATTTGCGTGCGCTGCGTCAGGCTGCGCTCATAAATGCAAAAAAACTCTTCGCGCAGGGTGTCGTAATCTGCGTGTTCGGGCGTCATGCCAAACGCCACGCCCAGCAGGCCGCGGGCACCGGCACCCGCCATGGGTCGGTACTGCGCCAGCGGCAGCGATGGCAGGCCGCGCGCAACACGCATGGCGTCTGCGGCGGCGGCCAGGTCCGGGGCGCTATCGATTAGCGTACCGTCCAGGTCGAACAGTACCGCTTGCACATCAGCAAAACGGACGCACTGGTTCGTCACGCGGGCAGGAACGCCGGTTTTTGCGTGGCCAGCAGGTAGTTGACGCTGGTGTTGCTGTTGAGCCAGTAGCGCTGCGTGATCGGGTTGAACGACAAGCCGCGCGATTGCGTCACATTCAGGCCGGCACGACGGCAGAAGCCCGCCAGTTCGCTGGGGCGGATGAATTTGGCAAATTCGTGGGTGCCGCGCGGCAGCATGTTGAGCACGTATTCAGCACCGATGATGGCTTGCAAAAAGGACATCGGGGTGCGATTAAGTGTGGAGAAAAATACCCAGCCGCCCGGCTTGACCAGCGTCGTGCAGGCTTGCACCACCGAGGCCGGGTCGGGCACGTGCTCCAGCATTTCCATGCAGGTCACCACATCGAAGCTGGCGGGCTGCTCAAGCGCCATGGCCTCGGCGCTGATCTCGCGGTATTGCACGTTGTCGGTTTGCGCATCCATGGCATGCAGTTGGGCAATGCGCAGTGCCTTGGTGGACAGATCGATGCCGGTGGCCATTGCGCCCGAGCGCGCCAGCGAGTCAGTCAGGATGCCGCCGCCGCAACCCACGTCGAGCGCGGTTTTACCCTGGAGCGGGCACAGGCCATTGATCCAGGCCAGGCGCAAGGGGTTAATCTGGTGCAGCGGGCGAAATTCGCCCTCGGTGTCCCACCAGCGGTGGGCCAGGTCAGAAAATTTGGCCAGCTCGGCCGGGTCAGCGTTGATAGTTGTGTTCATGCCTGGATTATCCGAAATTTAATCGGCATAGGGGGCCTCCATTGTAGGAGGCGCCCCTGCCACACCACCCGG
>NZ_JACUUE010000305.1 GCF_014859475.1 Rhodoferax sp. | reverse complement strand
TGTGGCCGGGGGTGTCGAGCAGGTTGATGACATGGTCACGATAGACCATCTGCATCACAGATGAAGCGACCGAGATGCCGCGTTGTTTTTCGATCTCCATCCAGTCGCTGGTGGCATGGCGCGTGGCCTTGCGCGCCTTGACCGAGCCGGCAATCTGGATCGCGCCCGAGAACAGCAACAGTTTTTCGGTCAGCGTGGTTTTACCCGCGTCGGGGTGCGAGATGATGGCAAAGGTGCGGCGGCGTCGGGTTTCAAAGGCGTAGGTCACGGGGTGGTCTCAAATGGGGGGCTGCGGTGCGCTCACAACTGGCCAGGCAATCGGCCGGTTTGACCGGAAAACCGGGTATTTTGCGCAGCCACAAAGGAATTGTCACATTTTAAATGCTGGGCGCGCGGCTTTCGCGGGGGCGTTTGGTGCTAAATTCAAGCGGTCACTTTGCAGCAGGTGTTATCCATCATGGCCATTCAGACAATTCCTACCCAGCCTTTTGCGGGGCAGCGTCCCGGAACCTCGGGTTTGCGCAAGAAGGTGGCGGTGTTTACCCAGCCCCGCTACCTGGAAAACTTTGTCCAGGCATTGTTCGATGTGCTCAACGTCGGCGGTGCCGAGGGCCGCGCCTTGCAGGGCCAGACGCTGGTGCTGGGCGGCGATGGCCGCTTTTACAACCGCACGGCGGTACAAATCATTCTGAAATTGGCCGCGGCCAATGGCGTGGCGCGCGTGCTGCTGGGGCAAGGCGGCATTTTGTCCACCCCTGCGGTCAGCGCGGTGATCCGCCGCCGCCAAGCCTTTGGCGGCATCGTGCTGTCGGCCAGCCATAACCCGGGCGGGCCCGAGGGCGACTTTGGCATCAAGTACAACGCGGCCAACGGTGGCCCGGCCAACGAGGCCCTGACCGAGGCGGTCTATGCGCGCACCCAGGTGTTGACCGAGTTGCGCATGAGCGACGCACCTGACATTGACCTTGATCGCCTGGGCCTGCAGCAGGTCGAGCAGCTGCAGGTTGAGGTGATCGACCCGGTGGCGGACTACGCTGCGGTGATGCGTGAATTGTTTGACTTTGAGCTGCTGCGCGGCATGTTTGCGCGCGGTTTCAGCATGCGCCTGGATGCCATGAACGCAGTGGGCGGGCCTTATGCCAGGGCCATTCTTGAAGGCGAGCTGGGTGCGCCCGCGGGTACCGTGGTGAATGCCGAACCGCTGGAAGACTTTGGCGGCCTGCACCCCGACCCCAATCCGGTCAATGCCGAAGACCTGATTGCCCACATGCAGCAGCCCGATGCGCCTGATTTTGGCGCCGCCATGGACGGCGATGCCGATCGCAACATGGTGCTGGGCCGCAACTTTGTCGTCACGCCGTCCGACAGCCTGGCGCTGATGACCGCGCACGCCAAACTGATTCCGGGTTACAAAAATGGCCTGCGCGGCGTGGCGCGTTCCATGCCGACTTCGGCCGCGGTGGACCGCGTGGCCCGGGCGCTGGATTTGCCCTGTTTCGAGACCCCCACCGGCTGGAAATTTTTTGGCAACCTGCTTGATGCCGGGCGCGTCAGCCTGTGCGGCGAAGAAAGCTACGGCACCGGTTCGAGCCACGTGCGCGAAAAGGACGGGCTCTGGGCGATTTTGTTCTGGCTCAGTTTGCAAGGTGCGACTGGCAAATCAGTCGAAACTTTAGTGCGTGAGCATTGGTGCCAGTACGGCCGCAACTACTACACCCGGCACGACTATGAGGGCATTGCAGTGGACGTGGCCAGTGCGCTGATGGACGCTTTGCGCGCCGCCCTGCCTGCCCTCGCCGGGCGGCAGTTTGCCCAGCGCCGGGTGGTAGTGGCCGACGATTTTGCCTACACCGATCCGGTGGATGGTTCGGTGTCGGGCCAGCAGGGCATCCGGCTGATTTTTGACGATGGCGCGCGCGTTATCTTCAGACTGTCGGGCACCGGCACCGAAGGTGCCACGCTGCGCCTCTACCTGGAACGTTATGAGGCCGATGTGGCGCAACAGGACCAACCCGTGCAGCAGGCACTGGCCGAACTGGCGGCGGTGGCCGAGCAGGTGGCGGGCATCAGGGTGCGCACCGGCATGGCCGGCCCCACGGTGGCCACCTGATCAAGCCCGCATCGGCCC
>NZ_JACUUE010000062.1 GCF_014859475.1 Rhodoferax sp. | reverse complement strand
TGGTGGTGTCCATTGCGCGCCAGTACCTGGGCTACGGCCTGCCGCATGGCGACCTGATCCAGGAAGGTAATGTGGGCCTGATGAAAGCCGTCAAGCGCTTCGATCCGGATCAGGGCGTGCGTCTGGTGAGCTACGCCATGCACTGGATCAAGGCCGAGATTCACGAATACATCCTGAAAAACTGGCGCATGGTCAAGGTCGCCACCACCAAGGCACAGCGCAAGCTGTTTTTCAACCTGCGCTCCATCAGGCAGCGTTACCACAGTGATGATGCGGCCGCCGACCTGGACACGCACCGCACCACGCTGAACCCTGGCCAGATCGACGCCATGGCTGCCGAATTGCATGTCAAGCGGGAAGAAGTGATCGAAATGGAAGCGCGTCTGGCCGGTGGTGATGTGCTGCTCGACCCCAGCCCTTCAGGCGACAATGAAGACGCTTTCGGCCCGATTGCCTACTTGACCGATGCCGCGCACGAACCCACCGCCATGCTGGAGGCGCAGCACCGCGACATGCTGGCCAGCGATGGCATTGCCCGGGCGCTCGACACGCTCGACGAGCGCAGCCGTCACATTGTGGAGGAACGCTGGCTGAAAGTGAACGACGACAACTCGGGCGGCATGACGCTGCACGACCTGGCCGCGGTCTATGGCGTCAGCGCCGAGCGCATTCGCCAGATCGAGGTGGCCGCCATGAAAAAGATGAAAAAAGCACTGGTTGAATTTGCCTGAACGGCTATTTGCCCATCAGGCTCACAGCAACCACACGGTCGCCAAACCGAGAAAAGCAAAAAATCCGATCACGTCGGTGACCGTGGTCAAAATCACGCTGCCCGCCAGCGCCGGGTCGATCCCCGCGCGACGCAGCAGCAACGGAATGGCCAAACCGGCCAGCGCCGCGCACAGCAGGTTGATCAGAATGGCCAGTCCCAGCACGCCGCCAATGCCCCAGTCGCCAAACCAGGCCACCGCCAGCAGCGCAATCACCACCGCCCAGAGCACGCCGTTCAAAATGGAAATGCCCACCTCGCGGTTCAGCAGCACGCGGATGTTGCCTTGTTGCACCTGCCCCAGCGCCAGCCCGCGAATCACCAGGGTCAGGGTCTGGCTGCCGGCGATGCCGCCCATGCTCGCCACGATCGGCATCAGCACAGCCAGCGCCACCAGCTGCGTGAGCGTGGCCTGAAACTGGCCGATCACCCAGGCCGCCAGGAAAGCCGTCACCAGGTTGATGCCGAGCCACATCGCGCGCCGACGCGAACTCACCAGCACCGGCGCAAACATGTCGGCTTCGTCATCAAGACCCGCCATTTGCATCATGGTGCGGTCGGATTCATCGCGGATCAGGTCCACCACATCATCGACCGTGATACGGCCGATGAGCCTGCCCTGCGCATCGACCACCGGAGCCGACAGCAAGTCCAGGTCCTGAAACAAGCGGGCGACTTCGGTGTCTTTGGCATCCACCGCAATGGCCTCGACATCGGTCTGCATCACCGCGGCCACGCGCGCATCCAGCACCGAGGTGACCAGCGCGCTCAGACGCAGCACGCCCTGGTAGTGGCCCTTGCGGTCAACCACCATCAGCATGTCGGTCTGCGATGGCAAGGTCTCGCGCAAACGCAGGTAACGCAGCACAGTGCTCACCTTGACGTCGGCACGGACCTCAATGGCATCCATGTTCATCAGGCCACCGGCGCAGTCCTGCGGGTAAGACAGCATGGACTCCAATTGCTGGCGTCGGCCCCCGCTGGTGGCTTGCGTCAGCTGGCTGCCCAGTGCCGGCGGCAGGGTTTGGATCAGGTCCACCAGGTCATCGAGCTCCAGCGCCTGCACCGATGCAAGCAGATCGTCCGGATCGAGCTCGCGCGCCAGCATCGTGCGGATTTCGTCGTGCAGAAAGGTCAGCACTTTGCCGGCGCGCTCGGTGTCCACCATGCTCCAGACCTTGGTGCGCTCCGGCGGCGGCAAGCCTTCGAGCATGCCGGCCACCTTGGCCGGGTGCATGCGCTGCAGGATTTTGGCCAGGCGCTTGAGCTTGCCCTGTGCCAGCGCCTGGCGGACCAGGGTCAGGTGGTCGATCTTGTGCGGGTCAGCGCCTGCAACCGAGTTCAAAACTTCTGGCTCCGCGCTTGCCTCGTCACCCGCCCCAGCCCCAAGCTGATCATTCAAATCGCGGTTCAGGTGCGGCTGGATGCGCCCCTCGAGGGCTGCATCCACTTGCTGCCACAGGGCCAGGCGTTGCTCGGGTGCCAACATTTCCAGCAGGGCGGCAATCTTGGCAGGATGCATGCGCCCGAGCAGTTTGCGCACCCGCTTGTTTTTGCCCAAAGCCAGCGCCTCGACGACCAGCTCGCTCTCGGTATGGGGGTATTGGTCGCCGAATTGGGGCGACTCAGGTGCGATCGGGCTCATGGCAGGACAAGCATCAGTGGATGCCCGCAGACACCAGCAAACCCCGGAGCAACTCGCTCAGGCCATCCCACACAATCTGCACACCAAGGCACAACAGGATGAAGGCCGACAAACGCAAAAAGATGATGGTGCCGGCCTCGCCCAGGGGCCTGAGCAGGCGCTGCGCGTAGCGATACACCAGGTAGCAAATGACACCAATGGCAAAAAGCGCGAGCACGCCGCCCGCCATGCGCGCCAACGAGAGCGTGAGTTTTTCAGCGTGCAGCGTCACCCCCACGGTGATGGCGGCGGCGATCGAGCCCGGCCCGCAACTGATCGGAAACGTCAACGGATAAAACGCCTGCTTGCGCGCCTGCTCAGGCGTGAACGCCTCGGCAAGTGTGCTGCGGCTGTCAGTGGCATGCGTGGTGGTGAGCAAACGCCAGGCGGTGGCTGCCACAATCAGGCCGCCGCCAACCCGCACAATGGGCAAGGAAATACCAAAAAACGCCAGTACATACGAGCCCACCAGCATCGAGCCCAGCATCAGCGCCACAACATTGCGCGCAATGCGCCGGGCCAGCAGAACTCGCGTCTCGGGCGAGGCCCCTTCGGTCAGACCAAGAAAAATGGGCGCGGTGGCGGCCGGGTTCAGGATCGGCAACAAAGCCGCCAGCACAAAGAGAAAACTCTTGCCCAGCGCGGCCAGCAGTTCAAGCGTCATGACGCCGGCCCCGGCTTGCTGGCCGCCGAAACCACCGGAGGTGAATCAATCATTTGCATGCTTGTATATTCCTGAATAAACCGGCATTTTCCGCCCTGAAAGCGCAAAACAAAGACCTTCCTGAAAATATCCGTCAGGCACCCGGCTGGCACAACATGACAACTTGTTCTTCTCCTGTCGCCCCGGGGTGCGATACTCCGCGCCGCACGGCCAAAACGCCGTCCAACTTCCTTTTTTTGATCGTTCCATGACTTTTCTTCCTGATTGGCCCCTCGCCACCAACACCCTCTTCTACTTCGGTTTTTTGCTGTTTTGCGGTGCAGTCGGTGGCTACGTGACGCACCGCTGGCCGTGGCTACCCAGCATCACCGGCTTCATGCTCGTGGGCCTGATTGCCGGCCCCAATGTGCTCGGCCTGGTGGACCATGCGGCGCTGGCCGAATCCCGCATCATCATCGACGTGGCTCTGGGCCTGATCCTGTACCGCCTTGGCCTGTCGCTGGACATCAAACAGCTGGTGCATGACCGCCATCTGATCATCATCTCGCTGGTGGAAAGCACACTGACCTTTGTCGTTGTGTTTTTTGCCATGGACTGGATGGGCTTGCACGGCCTGGCTGCCGCCGTGATTGCCGCCATTGCCGTGTCGTCGTCGCCAGCGGTACTGATCCATGTGGCCAACGAACTCGGCGCCAGCGGCCCGGTGACCGAGCGCGCCAAAAGCCTGGTGGCGCTCAACAACGTGCTGGCTTTCCTGATTTTCAGCGCATTGCTACCAATGCTTTACAGCAACGTCGAAGCCCCGCTGATCACCATCGTGGGCGGGCCGGCTTATCAATTACTAGGTTCAGCCGTATTGGGCGGCGCCATGGGCATGGCGCTGCACATGGCCGCGCGCAAGACCAAAGAGGCACACCAGTACCATTTGGCGCTGGTGGTGGGCGCGGTGGCGTTCACCCTGGGCGTGGCCATCACGCTCAAGCTCTCGACCCTGTTTGCCCCATTGGTGCTAGGCATCGTGGTGCGCAGTATCGAGCGCACCGAGTTGATCGCCAACCTTGAATTCGGCCCGGCTTTCGAGCTGTTTTTTATTGCCCTGTTCGTCTATGCCGGTGCCAACCTGTATCTTGCCGAAATGGTTCAGTACGCCCCAGCGGCATTGGTGCTGGTGTTGGGCCGGTCACTGGCCAAGTGGTTGGGCGTGGGTGTCACGGCACGCTTGCTGGGTGCCAGCAACCAACAAGCGGCAACAACCGGCCTGTTGCTGGTTCCCATGGCCGGGCTGGCCATTGGCTTGGCCAATACCACCTTGACGCTGTTTCAACAGCAAGGTGCCGTGGTCAGCTCGATTATTTTGGCGGCGGTGGCCGTGCTTGAAACGGTGGGCCCGCCCATCAGCGCCAAGGCGCTGCGCTGGTCGGGCGACAGGCTGCAGACAGACGAGTTGGCGCCAGAGCTATCGCAGGAGCCAGAGCCAGCGCAGGCAGATACGGCCGATGCGTCCACGCAGCTGAAACCGCAAACCGAGACCTGAACTTGCGCCGGCGCGCGGTCAAGAATGATCTTGCGCGGCGCGAATCGTGTCTCGACTGTTGCGGTCCTTGACGCGGCCGAGGTCGGTATCAATCGCGCGAATCAATTTCTCTACAGCCTCGATCAGGGCCGCGCCCATTTTGTCGGCCTCAGCCGTAACCGTGACTGGCTGGCGGCTGGCCACGCGGGCCTCCAGACGACAGCGTTTGTCCCTGACACCCGATTTGGCACCGTCCACATCGGTCAAAAAGACCTCCAGGCGTGTCACGTGCTCTTTCAAGCGGGTCAGGCGGTTACCCGCTTCGTCGCGCACCCATTGGGCCAGTGAATCGCCACCTTGAATGTGGTCGTCGGTATTGACTTGGATTTGCATCTTTTATTTCCTTGGTTGGTTATATATTTTGACTCAAGCTGGGCATCTCAAATTTGGCTTATTTATAGCACGTGAGGCATGTCGTCACACGGGGCAAGGAATCATCATGCGCGTTATTTTCCCACTCAAAATCAGCCTACAAGACTGCCCTGCAGCACGGCACCAGCGCCAGCAAGGGGATCGCCCAGCGTTTGCAACGCGATCCCCTTGCCACCCGAAGCCGAACCGGTGATACCCGCGAGAATATGGCAACCGGCTGACGCTGCCTGCTTGGTGATGTGGTGAACGGTTCGGGATTGTCTTGCTTGCGGCTGGTCATGCAAATATCATGAGCGGCCGTCGCGCTTGGCTTGAGAGTTGGCGTTACTTGAGCGTGCGTGCGCACCCATGTTCTTGCCGCGCACTTGAACAAGTTTGGACACTTCCGTAGCTCGCTTGGCCGCTGGTGCATTGCTGGTCGACCTGACCGCTGGTGCTTTGGCTGATCGCTCCGGCAAGGTCGGCTTTCCCGTCGCGTAGGTCACTGTTTTCCTGGGCAAGGCGTCCTGGGAAGCGACATGGGTCACAGATTTTTTCAAGGCAAACTTCTTGGCTGCGGCGGGCTCTGCCGGGGCCTTGGCAACGGCCGCCAGGGTGGGTGACTTTTTTGTAGCTGCAGTTTTAGCAGCAGTCGCGGCGACCTGGGCATCGAGTTTGACCAGTCGGGTCTCAAAGCGTTTGAGAGTTTCATCAAACAGGCGGGTTTTTTGTTCGGTCCGCTGATTGGCAGCACCCGTGTCGCCACGCTTGGCGCCCGTGGCGACACGGGTGCTTGTCACCTGGCGACGGAACAGATCGGCATTTTTATCACGCAGGTTTCGGGTCCGCGTGACCTTGCTGCGCAACTGCGCTGGCGTCAGTTGAATGACCTCATCGGCCAGCGAGGCCATGAAGAGTTTCAATTCGGTCGCGTTGCACAGTTTCTGCGCTTGTGAACGGTTGTAAGCCATGGGAGAGAGTCCTTTCTTTGTTGTCGAGGTGAGACGAACCAAGTCTATCCCTCGTGAACCGGACCATCCGTGATGAATCGCACAGACAGCACGCTTGATGCGCTGGCTCCCTACAAATAGGGCGACAGCAGCCAGACCAGCCGGTCGCGCAGACGAGCCGCCAAAGATTGGGCTTCGAGTTCTGCCGTGGTGAGCCGGTGTGCACGCTCGATGCGCGAGTCAACCAGCCCGTCGAGCTGCCGCACCAAAGTGGCGTCGTGGCATTCAAGGTTGTATTCAAAATTCAGGCGCAAGCTGCGTGCGTCCCAGTTGGTGGAGCCGATCAGCGACCAATCGTCATCCACCAGAAACAGCTTGGTGTGGTCGAACGCCGGGCCGCTCAGGTGCACACGGCAGCCGCTGGCGACCAGCCCTGCGAACTGCGGGCGCATGGCCCAGTCGAGCAAGGGCAGGTTGCTGCGTCCGGGCAGCACGATGTCCACCACGACACCGCGCAAGGCCGTCACTTGCAGCGTGGTGAGCAGCACGTTGTCGGGCAAGAAATACGGGGTGACGATGCGCACCCGCTGGCGCGCCGTGGCCAGCGCACCCAGCATCACCAGACGCATATGGTCGATGTCAGCATCCGGGCCGTCCGAAACACCGCGCGCCAGCACCGGCCCGCACGGCGCATTGTCGGCAAACCACGGGCTGCCTTGCAGGCGCTCGCCGGTGGTGAACCCCCAGTCGATGGCAAAGGTGCGTTGCAGGTCGGTCACCACCGGACCGCGCACCGCGAAGTGCAGGCACTGAAATGCTTTGGGCGGCTGCCTTGACAGCCAATGACTGGCACTGATGTTCATGCCGCCGGTGAAGCCGAGCACGCCATCGACCACCATGATCTTGCGGTGGTTGCGCAGGTTGGCCTGGGCCAGCAAGCGCGTCAGGCGCGGCGGCAAAAAGGTCGCCACGGGCACGCCGGCATGACGCAATTGCCTGACCATGCTGACGCGGCTGTAGCGCACCCCCACGGCGTCGATGAGCACCCGCACCTGCACGCCACGCAGCACGGCCCGCTGCAGCGCCGCCAGAAAAGGGCGCCCGGCCGCATCGTCATTGAAGATGTAGCTCAACAGCGTCACAGAGTGGCGTGCGCCGTCAATCGCGGCGAGCATGGCCGGAAAGGCCGCATCGCCTTGAACCAGCGGCGTCACCGCATTGCCAGCCAGCAAGTGGCGTTCGGTGATGCCGCAGGCGAGCCGGTTGATGCCTGCGAGCTCTGGCGAACAGATGCCATCGGCTTGCAGCACCTCATCCGCGTTGCACCCTTGCCCGTGCCAGCCATCTTTAATTCCCAGCGCCACACCGGCGCGCTGAATGCGGTTCACGCCGAGCATCAGGTACAGCAAGGCGCCCAGCAGCGGCGTCAGCCAGGCCAGCGCGATCCAGCCAATGGCCGTGTGCACGTCACGCTTGTTGAGCAAGGCATGCACCGTCACCGCCAGCGCGCAGGCCAAGTAGAGAAGGGGCGCAATCACCTGCGCCAACTGCAGCAGGAACGCCAGCGAGGTGGTTGTCATGCCCGCATATTAGCCGGGCGGCTCGGGCTCTGCTATGAGGCTTGTGCGAGCAGCTGCCTGATGTCGGCGACCGTGAGTTCGGGCTTGGTGCCGTAGCGCGTGAACAGGCGCAGTTTGCCCGTGGTGTCATAGACATAGCTGCCAGCCGTGTGGTCCATGGTGTAGCTGGTGGGCGTGGGGCCATCCACTTTTTTGTAATAGACCTTGTAGTCTTTGGCCAGAGCGGCCAGTTGCTCCGGCGTGGGCACCAAGGCCAGAAACGTGGAGTCGAAAGCGGCCATGTACTCCTTGAGCATGTCGGGCTGGTCGCGCGCGGGATCGACCGTGACGAAAATGCCCTGGATGCGCGCGCCGTCCGCGCCCAGCAGGCGCTTGATCTCGGCCATCTCGAGCATCGAAGTTGGGCAGACATCGGGGCACTGGGTGTAGCCAAAAAACATCATGACAATCTTGCCCTGAAAGTCCTTGAGCGTGCGCGCCTGGCCGTTGTGGTCGGTCAGGGCAAAGCCTTTGGCGTAATCGGCACCGGTGATGTCGATGGCCGTGAATTGTGGGGCATTGGGCGAGCAAGCCACCAGAAAACTTGAGGTGCCTGCCAGCATGGCGCAGGTCACCAGTAATTTGAGTGCGTATCTTTTGTTCATGCAATCAATGATAAACCGGGCACACATGAAAGCATGGGCGGACCGATGGTCGTCAGACGTAATGATCGATCAACAGCGCGGCAAACAGCAGACTCAAATGAATCAGTGAAAAGCGGAAGGTCTTGCGCGCCAGCAAGTCAGAATAGTCGCGCCACAACCAGTATGCATGCAGAATAAATACGGCGTTGAGCAGCACCATCAGCCGGGTGAATTCGTTGCCGTGGGTGACCGGCAACATGGGCAGGCCTGCCTTGCGGTAATCTTCGACACGGTACAGCGCCAGCGCCCAGAAATGGGGTGGCGTCCACAGGAAGATGATCAAAAACAAAATCAGGGCTTCCGGCCCCACGTTGCCAGCCATGGCGGCCCAGCCCAGCACGGGTGGCATGGCCCCGGAGGCACCACCAATCACAATGTTTTGCGGGGTCAGTGGTTTCAGGATGACCGTGTAGATCACAGCATAACCAATGAAGGTGGCAAAGGTGAGCCACATGGTCAGCGGATTCACCGCAAAGTAGAGCAGGCCCGAGCCGACGACACACAAGGCGGCAGAAAACAGCAGGGTTTGCCAGTCGAAAACGCGCGCAGTTGGCCACACCAACAGCAGCACGATGATGCAGGGCGCAATCGTCCAGGCGATCTCAATGGCCAGTGAACTGTGAACTGTAAAAGTTGCCTCTTTCCAGGTCGCCACTGCGATGGTGACGCCAGGCGGCCCACAACAGCGCCGCAAACGACAAACCAAAAATGAGCAGAACCAGCACCATCAGCGCCCAGCGGAACTCGAATTCATTCATGTTGGTCAAGACTCGATTTGGGAGTGGCACGAGCAGCGACTTGCACTTTGCCACGCGTCAGGGCAGCACGCATCTGATCCAGCGAAATTTCACTTTGCGCCCGCACCGAGAGCTTGGGTGCCGGTTTGAAGGCATGGCCATAGACCACTTCAAAAGTGAGTTGCATGGCGCTTTGTTCAATGGCCTGCAGCAACTCGCTGTGCCAGCGGCGCCCGCGCAAAGCCTGAAAGCGCGCCAGATGGAGGTTGCGCCCCAGGCCCCTTAACTCCTGCAGCACGCGCTGCGGCGTCTCGAATGTGAGCGTGATGCGCTCCATGTCCATCACCGGCTCGGCAAAACCGGCGGCCACCAACATGTCGCCCCAATCGTGCATGTCGGTGAATTCATGGCTCGGCGCGGGCCAGCCCAAAGCCCGGTAAAGCGCGCGCAACTCCATCAGCGTATCGGGACCGAGACAGGAAAACATCAGGAAACCATCCACCGCCAGCGCTTGGTGCCACTGCTGCAGCAAGGCCTGGGGCTGGTCGCTCAGGTGCAGGCTCATGTTGGCCCACAGCATCTGCGCGGGCTGCGTCACTTGCGTGACCACCCGGGGCTTGGCGTGCAACCAGCGCTGCGCCTGCCACCAGGGCGGCGCCACGGTCCGTGCCACATGCCGGGCGCGCGCCTCACTGGTCTCAACCAGGGTACAAGCCGCCTTCGGATAGCGTTGCTGCAACAGGTCATGTGCCGCCATTCCGCCGTTGAGCGGTGCCCAATGCACCCAGCTCTGGGGCTGGTGCTTGATCCAGTCAAGCCGCTCCTGCATGCGCCGTGCCACCTCTTCGTGCAGCCAGGCAGACTCTGCCACCGGCCGCTGGTGCCAGCGCCGCGCGGCTTGCGGGTCAATGGAAGGAGGTTTTTGCTCGCTCATGTCGAATTGAAAAGAGACGCGAGTATATTGAATGCATGTTCACAAGCTTGTTTTCAAGGATGTTGCGCCCACCCGCCAGCCAGTGCCGGGTCTGCCGCAGCTGGCCGGCACAACCCGTTTGCGACCCCTGCGTGGCCGAATTTGCCCAGCCCCTGCACCGCTGCAGCAGCTGCGCCCTGCCCTTGCCCGTCGGCCTCACGCAATGCGGCGCCTGCCTGAAACAAGCACCGCCGCTGGACCAGTGTCTGGCTGCCGTGTCCTACGCCTTTCCCTGGGCGCATTTGATGGCCGACTTCAAGTTTCACGACCAACCCGCCCTGGTCAGGTTCTTTGCCGACCTGCTCAAGGCCACGCCCTGGGTCGAGCATGCACTCGATGCGGCCGACCTGTTGCTGCCCATACCGTTGTCGCGCCAACGCCTGCAGCTACGCGGCTACAACCAGGCGCTGCTGTTGGCGCAGCAACTCAACCCGCGCAAAACACGCGCCGATGTCTTGCTGCGCATTGCCGACACGCCGGCGCAGCACACCCTCAAGCGTGCAGAGCGGCTGACCAGTCTGGATCAGGCCTTCGCCGTGGCCCCGCTCAAAGCATCACTGTTGCGGGGCGCGCGCCTGGTGCTGGTGGACGACGTGATGACCACCGGTTCCTCGCTCTACACAGCAGCGCGTGTGCTCAGGGCCGCCGGTGCCGCCCACATCACCGGCCTGGTGATCGCACGCACTGAATAGGAATAGACAAGCAACTTGCATGACAATGCGGCGATGTTTCACATTGTCCTGGTCGAGCCCGAAATTCCCCCCAACACCGGCAACGTGATTCGCCTGACGGCCAACACCGGCTGCACCCTGCACCTGGTGGAGCCGCTCGGTTTCTCGATGGACGACAAGCACATGCGCCGCGCAGGGCTGGACTACCATGAGTACGCCACCGTCAAGCGCCATGCCAGCTGGCAGGCGTTTGTGGCTGATGAGCGGCCCTTGCCCGAACGGCTGTTTGCCCTGAGCACCCGCGCCAGCCAAAACGTGTTCGAGGCGAGCTTCAAGGCCGGCGACTACCTGGTGTTCGGCTCCGAGACCAAGGGCCTGAGTGAGGAGGTGCGCCAGACGTTCACGCCGCAGCAAACTTTCAAACTGCCGATGATGCCCGGCCAACGCAGCCTGAACCTGTCCAACGCAGTGGCCGTGACGGTGTTCGAGGCCTGGCGGCAAAATGGCTTTGGCAGCCTGGAAATTTAACTCGCTCGGCGATCACTTTGCGCCAATAGTTTTTTGAACTCGCCGTTATCAATGAGTGCTTTTAACTCGCTGGCACCACCAACCAACGTGCCTTTGACGAACACCATCGGAAAGGTGGGCCAGCCAGTCCACATCTTGAGCGCATTTCGCTTACGCCAGCTGTTGAAATAGTTGCCGTACGCCAAGTACTTGTATGGCTGGTTGATCAGGTCCAGCGCCTTGCGGGCAATTTTTGGGAAAGGGTTCAAGCCCATGCCAACCACCACCACATCATTGCCACCGACGGCCGCCATGACCTCCTGAACGATAGCCTGTTGATGGCTCGCGACCTTGCTGCGGATAGCAGGATGAATGTGCGTTTCGTCAAGAATCGAGCGTGACATGGAGAACTCCAGAAAGGTTGAATCGTGCCAGTATCGCCTTTATCGCGTTAGCGTCTTCATCGCGTGATGAAGTACACGGTCAGAATTCTGATGTTCAAAAATGAATTTGGCAATTATTTTGAACATAGGCCTTGATGATTTGGAAGATGATGTTACGGCAACACTCAAAAGCGCCTGCCTGCTCATACATGGTGCGACCTCGAATGAGCTGTAAAGCAGCGAGTGCGTAATTTATCGCTGAAGCGGCCCCTAACAATTCACACAAAAATACTTTCCAGCGTAAGTGTCTGAAATATCAACCCAGTGGCGCTAGACCTTACGACTGAAAAGTCGGGGGTTACTTTTGTGACAATTTGACTATGTCAATGAAGCCGCTGACATCCAGCAATTGCGCGCGCTGACCCGCATTGAATGTCGTGTGGATGGGCGCCGGTATGACAAGCTGCAACTTATGGGCGATCATCTCATCGGTTTGAGCCTCGCTGATGGCAGCCTCCATGGTAATCAGGTGCTTGGACTCGATACGGGCTGCTTCGCTGAGAACCTGTCGCCATCTGTCTTTGCAGGTTGTCTTTGCGCCCAACATAATCAAGCATTCGGTGGGAAAGCTCTTGTCATGGTATGCGCTGAACGAGGGAAACAGGAAATCTGGCCGCGCACTGTTTTCAGTCACGAGGGCCTTCGCACCCTGCTCGAATTTGAGGGCATGTTTTTTGAAAAGATTGCGGATGTGGCCCTCGAAAGCATGGCCTACCCTGGATTTCCGCCGATTCTGAACGCTCAGCGAATAACTGATGAAAGCTTCTACCCCATGACTATCGGGAGCGAAACCGACGCCCAAGCGCTTCATCACAAAATGAGATTCGTAAATGCGGAACAGCTTTTCCTCATGCTCCATCCACGCCATGAGAGTCTTGTCAGGAAACCCGAGAGGGTCTACCTCGTTCTTCACCGACTTTCTTGCAAATGTGGAAAAACGCTCGGTACTTGGAAACTCCTTGTCGCCGAACTCGGCAATTAGCCGATCCAGCCATGCTCCATCGTCAACCGCAGGCTTGCTCAATTCAAAACCAAGGGACTCAAGCAGCAACCGCAGTGGTAACAGGAGCATTGATGACTCCAGGTCGCCGGCATTGAAGTTCTCGTCGATTTCCAACAAGCCGAAAATGACGCGCAGCTGCTTCTCAACAGAGCTTTGGGGCGGAGCCAATACCATCAAGAGTCGACCATCGCGGTGCTTGGCTATCAGAAAAAAATCACCGGGTTTGAACTGTTTGGTTACCGGAGAATCCTGGTAGTAAAGCCGATATTCCGCGCTCCGGTCAGGGCTGCGCCGACGCGAGTCGTACCAGGAAACGCTGCTCTCGTAGATG